>DIAZ01000162.1 GCA_002415925.1 Dietzia sp. UBA5065
GCCCGGGGGCACGACCTTGAAGTCGTCGAACGCCGTCTGGCCCCAGCGCAGGAACTGGTAGCGCTCGAAGTTGCGCCCGTACTCGAACTCGACGTTGCGCTCGAACGCGTCGGACCGGCCGAAGACGTCGATCTGCACGGAGTGGTCGATGACGAGCTCGGCCGGGGCGAGCGGGTTGATCTTGCTCGGGTCGCCGCCGAGGTCGGCAACGGCCTCGCGCATGGTCGCGAGGTCGACGACGCAGGGCACACCCGTGAAGTCCTGCATGATCACGCGGGCCGGCGTGAACTGGATCTCGGTGTCGGGCTCCGCGGAGGGATCCCAGTTGGCGAGGGCCTCGATGTGGGCCTTGGTAACGTTCGCGCCGTCCTCGGTGCGCAGCAGGTTCTCGGTGAGGACCTTGAGGGAATAGGGGAGCTTGGACGCTCCCTGGACCGCCGAGAGTCGGTAGATCTCGTAGGCTTCGCCGCCGACCTCTAGGGTCCCCTTGGCGCCAAAGCTGTCAATGCTTGCTGTCACGTCAGCTCCACTCGTGGTGTGAATGTCTCATCGTCATCCCTCCCGGCGTCGCCGCATGTCTCGCACGGCAACGCGGGGGCGGACACGTGGTCCATTGTGGACCCTCGTGCCCGGTTGCGGTCTCCAATTTACCAGTACGCCCGTTCTGTTTAGCGCCCGGTACGCCCGGATGTGGGGTCGCCGGGCCGTTATCGCGCCGTCCGGCGCGTGTGTTCGGTGCGACGACGACGAGATGGCACCATGTCCGGCGTGGACAACTCCGACGATTCCGTGACCACGCTCGCCTACGAGTCCGAGCCCGTGGTGTCGTTGCAGGAGGGCCAGGTGCCCTCGTGGCTCGACTACGGCGCCGTGGTGGCGGACCTGGCCGACGACGGGGTCTCCGCGCCGGAGCCGTTCGTCGAGGGCCTGCGGACCGTGGTCGCCGAGGCGGGGGACCGCGGGCTCGACCTCAAGATCGTCTACACGGAGGCCCCGGCCGTCGTCTACACCGACGCCCGCGACCTCGCCGCGTTCCTCAACCAGGAGTACGCGGGCACCATCCTCGTCCGGACCCCGCTGTTCGTGGGCAGCTCCAGCGACTCGATCCCGCGACACACGCTCGAGGCCGGCCAGGACGACGCGTGGGAGGAGGTCGACCCGGTGGCGTCCGCCGCTGTCTTCGCCCACAAGGTCACCGCCCCCGCCCCGCCGTGGGGCGCCTACTCGGCGGTCGTCCTGGTCCTGGCGATCGTCGCGATGATCGCGTTTGCCGTCGCGCTGCGTCGCCGCCTGCGCTGACCGCGCTGACCGCGCTGACCGCGCCCGTCGCCGGAGCTCACTCCGCCCCACACGTCCCCGTAGCTGCAGTTACTCGAGTTACAGAAGTGTACTTTTCCATGCAATGTTTCGGATGAGTCATCTGTGACCTACGGTGCTAGAGGAACATAAGGTTCTGCCGAGTTGGCATGAGGCTCTAGTGGCGCAGGGGAAGGCATCACCGGACTCTCACCCACCTCGGTGACGCGTCCCGCCGTGCGGGTCGCGCGGCCGACCGCACCCTCGTGCGGTTATCGGAAGGTGAAACGTGGAGCCTGACCTAGCATCAAGCCGTGCTCGGGGAGCGCGGGAACGTCGGAGTCGCGGGCGTGCGGGTGGGCGAGCAGCCCTCGCCGTGGCGCTCGTCCTGGGAACCGCGTCGGGCGTGGTCCACGTGCCGGTGGCGGCCGCGCAGCAGGCCCCGGCGGTCGCGCCGGGGGACCTCAGCGGCCTGATCCGGGCCGTGGCCGACGCCTCCGCCCGCCTCGATGCCACCAGGCAGTCGATCGCGGTCAAGCGGGAGGGCGTCAACAAGACGCTGGTCGACCTGCAGATGGCCAGGATCGACCTCGATCGTGCGATCGCCACCGCCGACCGCACGGTCGCGGAACGGGAGAGAGCCGAGTCCGGCGTCGACTCCGCGCGGGGCACCCTCGACGACTACTCGCGGGTGCTCTACCGGCAGGGAACGGCGCCCGGCGCCGCCGCCACCATTCTCGATCCCGGCGGGCCGGCCGACGCCGGCAGGCGCCTCGAGTTTCTCCAGCGCGCCGCCGCCGACCAGCGTCGCGTCGTGGCGGACATGGTCGCCGCCGCCGACGAGGCGGCGCGCCGCGAGGCCGACGCGGTGCGCGCCCGCGAGGACGCCGAGCAGCACTACTCGGACGCCTCCGCCCGGCGCGACGGCGCGGTGGCCGAGGTGTCGACCGTCTCCGCCGAGGTCACGGCCCTCGAGGCCGAGGTCGCGGACCTCACCGCCGCGCTCGATGAGCATCGGAGGGCGCTGGCCGAGTCGGGCGCGACCCCCGCGGGACCGGACGCCCCGACCGCCAACCCCGTCGACAGCGCCGCCACGCGTGACGAGGCGCTCCGCAACGTCACGGCGGACACGGCGGCCGGGCAGCAGGCGGCGGACATCGCCTCCGCCCTCCCCAGTCACCTGGACCTGGGCGCGGTGCGCCGGTACGTGGACACGGGGTCAACCGACCGCGCGGTGGACGCCATCGGCGGGACGATCGACGCCGGCAGCGTCGGTGCCGCGATCGGCGCCGGGCTCAGCGGGGACACCGAGGCGATCATCCAGCAGGTCGCCGACGCGATCGGCCGGGCGGACTTCGGATCGATAGAGCAGGGCCCGGCCGCGCCGGCCGCCCCTGCCGCACCCGGCCAGGGTGGCGGGACGAGCACCAACACCTCGGGCACGCCGTCGACCTCCGCGCGGGTCGAGACCGTGGTCAACCGCGCCCTGTCCCAACTCGGCGTGCCCTACGCCTGGGGAGGCGGTGACGCCAAGGGACCCACCCGGGGAATCCGGGACGGGGGAGTGGCGGACAGCTACGGGGACTACAACAAGATCGGCTTCGACTGCTCCGGGCTGATGATCTACGCGTTCGCGGGCATCGGCAAGGCCCTGCCCCACTACACCGGATACCAGTACACCGCGGGCCCCCAGCACCCGGTGGCCGCCCGGCAGCGCGGCGACATGTTGTTCTGGCCCGGCCACGTGGCCCTGTACCTCGGGGACGGCCGGATGGTCGAGGCGCCGCAGTCCGGCGACGTCGTCAAGATCTCCCCCGTCCGGATGGCGGGCATCTCGCCGATGGTGGTCCGGCTGGTCTGACGGCCGACCCCGCCGCC
>DIAZ01000122.1:0-4301 GCA_002415925.1 Dietzia sp. UBA5065
GGGGAAGTTGTTGACGCCCGTCAATCTAGGGCCATATTGTGATCGGCGCCATAGTTCTCCCACGAAGAGGTCCCCATGACATCCACTCCCTCGGTCGCCGTGATCGGCGCGGGCATCAGCGGCCTCACCACGCTCAAGATGCTGGAGGACTACGGCATCGACGCGGTGTGCTTCGAAGCCTCGGACCGGATCGGCGGGAACTGGGCGTTCGACAACCCCAACGGCAGCTCCAGCGCGTACCGCTCGCTGCACATCGACACCTCCAAGCACCAGCTGAGCTTCCGGGACTTCCCGATGCCCGACGAGTTCCCGGACTTCCCCCACCACTCGCAGATCAAGCAGTACCTCGACGACTACGCCGAGGCCTTTGACCTGCTGGGCTCGATCGAGTTCGAGAACCGGGTCCTCAGTGCGGTGCGGCTGCCCGACGGCGGCTGGGAGCTCACCACCGAGCGTTCGGGCACCCGGCGCTTCGACGCGCTCGTGGTGGGCAACGGGCACCACTGGGACCCGCGGTTCGGCGATTTCCCGGGCGAGTTCACCGGCGAGATGATCCATTCTCACGCCTACGTCGACCCGTGGGACCCGCTGGACCTGGTGGGCAAGCGCATCCTCGTGGTGGGCCTCGGCAACAGCGCGGCCGACATCGCGGTCGAGCTGTCCTCCAAGATCATGCGCAACGAGGTGGTGATCTCCACCCGCTCGGGCGCGTGGATCGTCCCGAAGTACATCGCCGGCCAGCCCGCCGACAAATACTTCGCCACCTTCCCGTTCCTGCCGTACTCGTGGCAGCGCAAGGCCATCCAGGCCATGCAGCCGATGTCCGCGGGGCGGCCGGAGTCGTACGGGTTGCCCAAGCCCAACCACAAGTTCTTCGAGGCGCACCCCACCCAGTCGGTGGAACTCCCGCTGCGGCTGGGCTCGGGGGACGTCACCGCCAAGGGGAACATCGACCGGTTCGACGGCCGGACCGTGCACTTCGAGGACGGCACGGCCCAGGAGTTCGACGTGGTCATCCAGGCCACCGGGTACACCACGTCGTTCCCGTTCTTCGATCCCGAGTTCCTCTCCGCGGACGCGCACAACCACATCCCCCTCTACAAGCGGATGTTCTCGCCCGGGATCGACGACCTGGCGTTCGTCGGGTTCGCCCAGTCCACTCCCACGCTGTTCCCCTTCGTCGAGGCGCAGGCCCGCCTCGTCGCGGCGTGGGCCGCCGGCCTGTACCGGACGCCGACGGTCGCGGAGATGGAACGGGTGATCCTGGCGGACGAGAAGAAGTACATCGGCCATATGCTCGACACCCCCCGCCACCAGCAGCAGGTCGACTACTTCCTCTACGAGCACGATCTGCGCACCAAGGAGATCCCCCACGGCCTCGAGCGCGCCCGGAGGCTCGGGAGCGCCCTGCCGAGCAGGGAGACGGTGTGACTCCCGTCGGCCCGCCGGCCGCCTCCTCGCCGCGCGGCGACCGGCGGCGGGAGGCCCTGCTCGCCGCGCTCGACGACCGGCTGCGCACGACCGCCCTCGACGACATCTCGGTGGCGGACCTCACCGACGCCGCCGGCATCACCCGGTCGGCGTTCTACTTCTACTTCGACTCCAAGGCCGCCGCGGTGTCGGTGCTGCTGGTGGTGGTCAACGAGGAGGCCCGGGCGTCCACCGAGATGATCGTGGGCGGCGCGGACGCCTTCCGTGCCCGCGTCACCGCCGCTCTCTCGCTGCTCGTCGAGCGGGTGCTGGACAGCGGTCATATCTACCGGGCGCTGCTCACCGCACGCACCACCCACGACGCGACCCGCGAGATGTGGGACGAGGGTCGCCGGATCCTGGCCGCCCCGATCGCCGACTTCCTCCGCGCCGAGCGGGCCGCCGGGCGGGCCCCCGAGGGTGCGGACGCCACCGTGCTCGCCGAGAGCCTGATCCACATCAACGAGTCCGTGCTCGAGCGGCTGGTGTACGTCCCCGACGCGCCCCGCGAGCCACTGATCGCCACCGCCGCGGACATGTGGGTGCGCGCCGTCTACGGCCGACCCGACCCCGCGGTGGACGCCGCGGCCGACCCAGGGAGAACCGAATGAGCAGTCCCGTCGACGTCACCTTCCGCTCCGGTTCCGGCGAGCACGCCGCCGACTGCCGCGCGTGGTTCCTCCCCGCCGCCGGCGCGGAACCCGGCAGTGAGCGGCCCTGCGTGGTGATGGCGCACGGGCTGGGCGGAACCGCCGACTCGGGCCTCATGCCGTTCGCCGAGGCGTTCGCCGCCGCCGGGTACGCCGCCCTGGCCTTTGACTACCGCGGGTTCGGGCGGTCCGGGGGCCGACCCCGGCAGGTGGTCTCGCCCGAGCGCCAGCAGGAGGACTACCGGGCCGCGATCGCCGCGGCCGCCGCGCAACCGGGCGTGGACCCCGCCCGCATCGTGCTCTGGGGTTGCTCGCTCGCGGGTGGCCACGTCCTCGAGGTGGCCCGCGGGCGAGCGGACATCGCGGCCGTCATCTCGATGGTCCCGCTGGTCGACGGACGGGCGGCCGCCGTGGCTGCGGCACGCCAGCACAGGCCCGCCTCGCTCCTCCGCTCGACCGGGACGGCGATCGCCGCCAGAGCCGTCACCGCTCTGGGTCGGGCGGAGCCGATGGTCCCCCTCACGGGTCCGCCCGGATCCACGGCCCTGCTCTCCCTCGACGGATACGAGCAGGCGTACACCTCCGTCGCCGGGCCCACCTGGCGCAACGAGGTCGGCGCGTCCATCGGCACGGAACTGGGCTCGTTCCGGCCCGGTCGGCACGCGGATGACCTCGCCGGGGTCCCCCTCCTGGTCCAGATCGCCGACCTGGACCGCAGCGCCCCGCCGCACGCCGCCGCCACCGCCGCCTTCTCCGCGCGGGCGGAGGTCCGCCACTACCCCGGGGACCACTTCGACCTGTTCGCCGGCCGGCCCTGCCACGACCGCGCGGTGGCGCACGCCGTCCATTTCCTGCGACGCCACGTGGGGTGACCCAGCTCACACGCCACGGTTGTTGACATGTCACAGAGGTGCGCCTACATTGAGTGACACAGCAAGTAATCGCCCGGCCCACCGGCCAGACCAACCCCAAGGAGTCATCATGACCGCGAACCTCACCGACCTCACCGGCACCTGGACCCTCGACACCACCCACACCCGCCTCGGCTTTGTCACCCGCCACGCGATGATCACCAAGGTCCGCGGCTCGTTCAACGACTTCGAGGGCACCGTCACCGTGCCGGGCGAGGGCATCGACGGCGCGAGCGCCCAGGTCACCATCAAGGCCGCCTCGATCGACACCCGCAACGCCGATCGCGACGGCCACCTGAAGTCCAACGACTTCTTCGACATGGAGACCTACCCGGAGATCACCTTCACCTCCACGGCGATCGCCGCCAACGGCTCCGGCGGCGTGGACGTGACCGGCGACCTCACCATCAAGGGCACCACCAAGTCCGTGACCATCCCCTTCGACTACGAGGGCACCGCCACCGACCCGTTCGGCAACCTCCGCGCCGGCTTCGAGGGCTCCACGACCCTCAACCGCAGCGACTTCGGCCTCACCTGGAACGCCGCGCTCGAGACCGGCGGCGTGCTCGTCTCCGAGAAGATCACCCTCGAGATCGAGGTCTCGGCCATCAAGAGCGCCTGAGCCCAGCCGCTCGGCAGCACCGCAGCACCGACACCGACACCGCCCCCGCCTCGCACGAGGTGGGGGCGGTGTCCTGCGTGGGCCAGCCGGCCGGAACGCTCAGTCGACCACGACGAGGACCGCCGTGTGCGAGCCGTCGGCGTCGTGCCAGGTCCCGCTGAGCGTGCCCGGCGAGCCGATGAGCGGACAGTCCGCCTCGGCGTCGTTCTCCTCGGAGATCACCCGGAGGACCTGCGGAGCGGACCCCGGGTCGGGCGCGGACCCGCTTCCGCCGCCCCGGATGTTCACCGGCGCGGGCGTGATCGTGCCGTCCTCCACGGCCAGGTGGTCGGCCGCGGTGTCGCGGTGTCCGATCACCCGGCGCACCTCGGCCACGTACACCGGGTCGGCGGGGGCGTCGTACACCCACCGCGGGCCGAGGACCGAGTGGTCGACGGTGCCGACGAGGGCGCCCTCGGCACCCGGCAGCTCCTCGCCGCGGTAGGTGACCGGGACGTGGAAGGTCCTCGCGCCGTCGGTGAGCAGGAACGACTCCATGCCCACCTGGCCGTCCGGGTCGACGAACCGGTAGGAGGTCACCTGCTCCAACCGGTCCGGGTCACCGTCGAACCACGACTGCTCGCGGATCCACGCGCGGAGCAGGTCGAT
>DIAZ01000122.1:4543-13987 GCA_002415925.1 Dietzia sp. UBA5065
GCCGCCGTGCTCCGGGACACCCCCGGCACCCGATCGAAAGGCTCCCCATATGACGCAGTCCACCATGAAGAAGTCCATGGCCGTCATCGGCTCCGCCGCCGCCCTCTCCTTCTCCGGCGCCGGCCTCGCCGCCGCGCAGAGCGACCTCCCCGGCCTCGATTCCGGCTCGCTGGGCGCCGCGGAGGCCACCGAGACCGACGAGACCGACACCGACGACGCGGAGACCCCGGCCGAGGTGTCCGAGATCGCCGCGCAGCTCTGCGGCTCGATCTCCGCCTACGATTTCCTCGGCTCCGTCGGCTCCGTCGTGCCGGGACTGACGGGCGACGACTGCGAGGCCAACGCCGACCTGGCGATCGCCGCCGCCATGACCGGGGACATCTCCGGCGCGCTCGACATCCTGCGCGGGATCGACGCCGGGACCCCGGAGGAGACCGAGACCGACGAGACGGTCGACTCCGGATCCCTCGACTCGCTCAGCGCCGACGCGGATGAGACCGACGACGCCGAGACCGGCGCCTGACCCACGGCGGCCGAACGTCCTCGGCCCCGGTTCCCCGTCGCGGGAACCGGGGCCGAGTCGCGTTCAGGACTCGCCGTCACCGCCCGCGGTCACGAGGGTGCTGAGCGTGTCGTGGTCGATGTGCCCGGGCTCCGTCGACTCCATGAACTCGGTGATGATCCGCTCGACGGCGGCGGGATCCTCGACGTGGGGGTAGTGCCCGGTGCCCTCGACGATCGCGAGTCGGCTGCCCGGGATCGCGTCGTGGGTGGCGTGCCCGTGCGAGACGGGGATGATCGGGTCCCGGTCGCCCCAGATCAGCTGGAACGGCAGCTGTCCGGCCAGGTGGAGGCGGTTGTTGGCGGAGACGGCCTGCCCCTTGTTGTCCACGACGGCGCGCAGGGTCTTGAAGAAGGTCCGCCGATGGCCCGGCTTCCCGAGCGACTCGTAGGCCGCCCACGGTTCCTCCAGCGAGACCGCGCGGACGCCCTTGCCGGTGAGGAATCCGCGGGCCCTGTCCCCGGCGGACACCAGGAACGGGGCCGCCGCGCCGGTGAGCAGCAGTTCCGCACCCGGGACCGCGAGGAGCCGCAGGATCCAGTTGACCTCCTTGCCCAGGCCGCCGCTCCCGATCAGCGCGATGCGCTCGCAGAAGTCGGGGTACTGGTAGACGAACTGCAGGGCCACGCCGCCGCCGAGCGAGTGGCCGATCACCGTGCAGCGCCGGACGCCCTTGACCACCAGCAGGTCGCGCAGGGCCGACGCCATGGCCCCGAGCGAGTAGTCGTCGAAGTCGAGTGAGCTCTCCCCGTGGCCGGGTAGGTCCGGGGCGAGGATGTGGTACGAGGATTCGAGGCGCGGGATCATCTCGCGCCAGGTGCCGGAGCTCCCCGCCATCCCGTGGATGAGCAGCAGCGTGGGCTTGCCCTCGCCGGCCCCCGCCTCGCGGTAGGCCAGCTCGCGGCCGTGGAGCGTCGTCTTCTGCATGTCGCATTCCCCCTCGGGGACGGCCTGTCGCGCCGTACCTCGGCGCGCGATCGGCCACTGACCATTGTGCGGCATCACGGACCCGCCGGGCGGTTCTCCCCGTCACACTCCGCCCCGAAGGCCCGCGCGAGCCGGCGGTGCCGGTGGGCGAAGAGCGCCCCGACCACCACGCGGACGACCCGGCGGGGCACCAGCAGCCGTGGTTGGGCCCGCAGGGTGTCGGTGACCCGGGTGGTCCCGTCCGGGAGCGACTCGAGTTCGCGGCGGTGCTCCCACACCCGGCACGACCCGAGGCGCGAGCGCTCCCGGAAGTAGCGGGGCGCCACCAGGTCCACCACCACCAGGTCGTCGTACTCCACCGGGATCACCCCGCAGACCAGGATCCACGCTCGACCGATCGACCGACCCCGCGGCAGGTCCACGATGGACGACCCCGCCAGGCGCGAGGGGAACCGCATGGTCAACAGGGGCCCGAACTCGTCGCTGACGCCCTCCGCGGTGACGACGCGCGCCCACACCCGGTCACGGGCGGCGCGGACCACGCTCGACCGGACCACCTCGACCGCCGAGCCCGGTGGGGTCCGAGCCGGGCCGGACCTCACCGCGACGCGGGTCCGCTCGCGGGGACCGCGACCTCGTCGTCGTCGTCACCGTCCGGCCCGGACACCTGGTCGCGCTCGGGCACGATCCCCTCGCCCGGTTCCCCGCCCCGCGCGGCCAGGTACCTCACCACCGTGTTGACCATGGCGGTGACGGGGACCGCGAACAACGCCCCCACGATGCCGAACAGGTAGGTCCCCCCGGTCACGACGAGGATCACGGCGAGCGGGTGCAGCGCCACGGCGTGGCCCATGAGGAGCGGCTGGAGCAGATGGGACTCGATCTGGTGCACCACCACGACGATCGCCAGCATCGCCAGCGCTATCGCCGGGCCCTTGTCCACCAGCGCCAGGAGGGTGGGGATGAGGCCGGCGACGAGCGTGCCGACGATCGGCACGAAGGAGGCCAGGAACACCACCACGACGATGGGGACCACGAACGGCACGCCCAGCACCAGGGCGCCGAGCCCGACCCCCGCCGAGTTGATGGCCGCCACGGTGAGCTGGGTGCGGGTGTACGCGCCCAGGCTGCCCCAGCCGTGCCGGAACGCGGTGTCGACGTGCCCGCGGCTCGCCCTGGGGAGCCAGCGCACGAAGAACTCCCACAGCTTCTCCCCGTGGTAGAGGAAGAAGAACAACGAGACCAGGCAGATGAGCAGGCCGGCCACGGCGTCGACCGCGGTGTGGCCGAAGTGGACCGCGCCCGCGGCGAGCGTCTGGGAGTGACCCTCGAGCCAGCTGCGGCTCTGGGCCACGGCCTCTTGCAGCCGGTCGGCGGTGAGGTGGAGGGGGCCGTCCTCCAGCCACCGCAACGCGGAGTCGGTCCCGCTGGCCAGCTTGTCGCGCATCGCGGGGACCCCGGTGGCGAACTGCGTGGTCACCGCCGCGAGCGCGCCCAGGATCGCCAGGAGGAGACCGACGACGACGACGAGGGCCGCGGCCGCCCGCGGGACCCGCGCCGGGATGCGGTCCACGAGGGGCCTGAGCAGGGCCGCGAGCAGCACCGCGATGGCCACGGGCGCGAGGATCACGGACAGCCGGCCCACCGCCTGCCCGAGGACCCAGGCGCCGGCCACGATCAGGAGCAGGCACGCCGACCACGCCGCGGCGAGGACCACTGGATAGGGCAGATGGGTCCGCGGGATCGCGGCCGTCCCGGCGTCGGCGCCGTCGGATCCGGGGTTCGTCATGGTCACACCCTATTCTGATGGACGCTCGTCCAGCCCCGGCGAAGCCGAATCCGCCCCAGAGTGCCCACCAGCCGCGCGCCCTGGCCCAGCCCGACCTCCGGGAGGTAGGCGCGCCCCACCGCGACGCCGATCGCGGGCAGGGCCGCCGCGTCCGGATGACAGAGGTACAACGGTCGGTACCGCGGATCGAACTTGGCCTTGAAGGCCAGCAGGGAGCGGAAGCCGTACACCGGCTCGAGGGCCGCCCCGACGCGGTCGAGCACGGCGGACAACGCCGAGTCGTCCCCGGCGGTCCCCCCGTCCTGGTCCCCGCGCCCGCCGTGCGCCAGGGGCGCTCCCGACAGGCTGAGGAACTCCAGGCCCTCCTCCTTCGCCCGGAGCGCGGCGGAGGCGATGAGGAACTCGGTGGTCGGCCGGAAGCCCCCGGTGCGGCGTCGCATGAAGTCCAGGGTGAGGCCCACGGGCACCCCCTCCCGGTACACGGGGAGCCACGAGGTCACGCCGTGGACCACGTCGTCGGCATCCACGGCCAGCAGGAGTCGCACCTCGGGGTCGCCCAGCTCCTCGATCCCACCGAGCGTGAAGCCCATCTCCGGCAGCGCCTTGTCCGCCACCCACTCCTCGGAGATCGCGAGGATCTGGTTGACCAGGGCGAGCGGGGCCCGGTCGAAGGTCGTCCACACCGCCGTCACCTGCTCCTTCCGGGCCCGGTTGAGCGCGGTACGGACGTCCTGGAACCTCTTCCCGCTGAAGGCGAGGTCGGGGAGCGGGATCACGGTCTCCTCCGCCACCTGCACCGACGACCAGCCTGCCGCCCGGAGCGCGGACTCCAGCGCGGCGTCGACGGAGTAGAAGCAGGGGGTCAACCCCTGGAGCACGCAGTGCTCGGCGAACTCGAGCGCCGCCGGACCCACCTGGTCTTCCGGGCCCACCGGCCCGCCGGTCGTGAGCGCGACCCGGCCCACCACACGGAACGCCACCGCGGACGGTGACCCCGGGGGATGCCGCTGGGTGAACCAGTACTCGTTGCCCCGCCACGTGGTCATCCAGGACATCGACGTCCCGCCCGGCCTGTGCAGCAGTTCCCGCAGCCTGTGCTCCGCGGCCGGGTCCTCGTCCGTCCGGCGGGCGTGGAGGAACCGCCACAGCACCACGATCACACCGGCCCAGACGGCCACGCCGATCCACTCGAACAGCACGGTCGCGGCGTCCGAGACCGGGAGCAGGGAGGGCCCGAACAGCCCGAGGTAGGCGGGCGGGATCAGTCGGGCCGGGTAGTCGAGCGCGAGTTCCACGACCGACGGATCCGAGAGCCCGGATGCGGCCACCCCCTCCGTGACGAGTGCGCCGAGGCCCACGAAGACGACCGACCCGCCCAGGACCACCGCCGCGATCCCGACGGCCGCGCGCCGGGCCGCGCGGACGCTCGCCCGCGTCTGGAAGAAACCACCGGTGACCAGCAGCGCGAGGAGCGTTCCGGCCACCACGACGAGCGGCGCCACCACCCAGAAGATGTGCTCGTGCGGGACCGCGCCGACAATCAGCTGCCGCCGGCCGCGGTCCGTCTCGACCGGTCCCACGAAGAGCAGGGCGGCCGAGGCCACGAGCTGGGCCGCGTACGCCGCCCGCGCCCACCACAGCGCGGCGCGGCGCCCCCGCCGCAGACCGTCCGCCAGCATCAGGACGAGCAGCGTCGGCATGAGGGTGAGGACCACGGGGCCGACGCCGGTGAGTCGGAGGAGCTGGCGCGCGTTCCAACAGTCGGTGCCGCCCGGGTCCACCGCGCACAGTTCGGCGGTCTGCGCCGGGGTGAACGGCACGTCGCGGACGAGCTGGCTCAACGGGGCGAGCGGTCCCACCGCGCCGGCGGTGAGCGAGACCACGAGCGGCCCCAGGACGGACGCCGCCACCACGAGGGCGAGCAGGGTGCGGGTCTCCCGCACCGAGCCGCCGAGCAGTCGCGTGTGGTGCGCGTCGCGGGTCAGCGCGATGCCCGCACCCAGCCCCGCCAGCGCCGCGCACAACCGCACGACGTCCTGCGGGTGCCCGGCGAAGAGGACGAGGGTGACGAGCACCGCCAGGGCCACGGCCCGGGTCCGCCGCCGCCACAGGACCGGCATCCTCGCCGTCGACGCCAGCAGGGCGCCGAGGATCCAGGGCAGCGGGCCGACCCATGGGGGCGCGTGGACCACGTCCGCCCACCCGGAACCCGCGCCCGCGCCCGCGGAGAGGGTGTGGAAGAGCGCCCCGTACCCGATACCACCGACGACGCCCGCGACCTGCGCGACGAGGGCGGCCACCAGCATCCGCGGACCACCCAGCAACCGCTCGGCCACCGGCCCCACCCCCAGCAGGAGGAGGGAGGAGACGACCAGGTCCGCGACGCCGGACACGAACAGCCCCGAGGTGACGACCGTCCAGAGGTGCCCCTGCCCCAGGGTCGTCCACCCCACCGCGACCCGCCCGGCCCACCCCGGGTCCGGGCCGTGGACCGCGGAGCCGGTGACCGCGGCGAGGACCCACAGGGCGGCGAGCAGCGCGACCGTGTACGGCGAGGTCGACCACGCCCGGGCCGCATACCCGCGGGCCGTGGAGACGGCCCGCCTCACCGGATGAGCCCCATCCGCTGGGCGAGCCAGGGCAGCTCGTGCTCGAGACCGGCCGACCACACGGCGTAGCTGTGGCCCCCGGGGAGCTCGCTGAGGTGCGCGTCGATCCCCGCGGCCAGCGCCGCCGAGTAGAGCGCCCGTGTCGCCGGACCGTATTCGGAGTCGGACGTGCCGGTGACGAACGCGCCGGCGAGCCCGGGGAAGCGGCGGTGTGCCAGCACATCGGCGGGGTTGTGCTCGCGGAACGCCGCCTCGTCTCCACCGAAGAACCGGTCGACGGTGTCGGCGCGGGTCCCGATCGTCGGTTCGCCCTGCCCCGACAGGTCGAGGAAGGTCGGGTAGACCTCCGGATCGGAGAGCGCCATCTGCAGGGCGCAGGTGCCGCCGAAGGACAGCCCCCCGATCGCCATCGACCGCGGTCCGGTGTCCACCTGGAGGTTCCGGTGGATCCAGTCCGGGACGTCCTCGGCGAGGTAGGTGCGCGCGTTGCCGCGGCCGGAGTCGACGCACAGGGTGTTACCGAGCGGCTCCCCGATCGGGTCGGCCACCACCACCACCGGCGACAGCCCGGCATGGCGAGCGGCAAAGGCGTCCGCCACCACCGGCAGCCGTCCGGAGACCACCCAGTCCGTGGGGGTTCCGGGCTGGCCCGGTAGGAGGACGAGCACCGGCAGCAGCGGGCGCGGGTCCGTGAAGTACGCGGGCGGCAGGTAGATCTGGGCGGGTCTGGCCACGAAGCCGGACGCGGTACCGGGGATCGACGCCTCCGTGATCGCACCGCGCTGTGGCATGGTCGGCGGCGGCGTCCACACCGAGTCGAGCGGCGTGCCGGGCGGGAGGTCGCCACCGATGGTCGCCGGGGTGGACCCCGGGACTTCGGCCAGCGACACGGTCCGGTGATCGGACCACCCGAACGGTGAGCCCAGGGTGGGGTACTCGGCGTACATGCGGTTGACGTGGCCGCCCGCACCGACCACCACAGAGATCACCGCGAGCACGGCGCCCGCCACGCACCACGGGCGGCGCGCGCGGCTCCCCCCGACGGCGGCGACCGCGCCGAGAATCAGCGCGAACAGGCCCACGGCGATCCACACGTAGACCGCCGGCGGCAGCGCGTCGGGGAAGGGTCTGAACACCTTCTCCACCAGCAGTCCACCCGTCGCCGTGGCGGCCACCGCGGTGCCGATGCAGGCCGGCAGCGTGCGGGTCCACCAGCGGCGTGGACCGCCCGGGCCCGTGGCCCCGGTCCGTGACGGGCGTGCCGTCCGTGCCCCGAGGGCCACCAGGCCCGCGACACCGCCCACCACGAGCACCCACACCGCCACCAGCGCCGGGGTGTCCAGCAGGGAGGTCCCGAGCAACCGGTCGATCGTCATGGCCGGACCTCATTCGATCGGGTCAGCACTGCCCTCTCGGCCCGTCGGCGCTGCCACGCCTCCACGCACGCCAGGACCACCACGACCACCGCGACCCACAGGACGGACACGCTCCACCCGGCGAGCACGTCGCTCGGGTAGTGGACACCGAGGTACATCCGCGAGACTCCGACGGCCACCACGTACACCGCCCCGGTCACCACGGACGCCCACCTCCACCTGGTGCCCCACGCCAGGACGACCAGGGACGCCGCCAGCGCCATCGTGGCCATCGCGTGCCCGCTCGGGAACGAGTAGGAGTCCTCCGTGACGAGGTGTTGCCAGAAGTCGGGGCGGGCTCGCCGGAACACCGCCTTGAGCACGGTGTTGAGGAGGGTCGATCCGACGACCGCCGCCGCCAGCACCGTGGCGCTGCGCCGCGACCCGCGCCGCCACAGGACGATCGCCGCCACCGTCGCGGCGACCGGGACCACGACGAGACCGCCGAGTTCCGTCACCGCCTCCATCACCGCCGTCAGCCACGGCGTCGTCACACCGTGGAGCCACATCATCACCGGGCGGTCGAAGGAAAAGATCTCCTGCTCGGCGACGTCCTCCGCGAGTACGACAAAGAAGAGGAGAGGAACGAGGAAGAGGAGCCCCGCCGCGACGAGCGCCGGCACCGACCTCGAGGCCAGACCCCGATGACCGGGATCCACACCGGGGTCCGGGTCAGCCTCGTGAGTCGCCATGGCGGGGAGCCTAGGGAGTTCCGCTGAGAGTACGCGGAGAGACGTCGGCACCGAGCGCCTCGTCCGGGCTCCCGCCTCTCACCGCGAGTCTGCGACCCGCGAGGATCGCCGCGACCACCGTGACGAGCGCTCCCAGCAGCAGCGCCGGGCCCTCTCCGGGGGCGAGCGTGCCGGCGGGTTCCGCCAGCGCCACGGCCGCCATCGGCACGCCCAGTTCGGCCGCGGCGAGTACTCCCGCGGCGGCCGGCTGCCCGGTGACCCGCATGGCGGAGTGGCACGCGATCGCCCCGAATCCCAGGGCGAGGCCCAGCAGGACCATCCGTGGCTGGTCCCACAGCTCGCGCAGCGAGAGGGAGGCGCCGAGCCAGACGAAGAACACCGGCCCGAGGAACCCCTCCGCGAGGCCGAACACCTGCCGCGCGAGCCGCCGGGGCTCCCCGATCATCGCGACGACCATCCCGAACGCGAACCCGGCGAGCATCACGGAGACGTTGGTCGCCACCGCGAGCGCGCCCAGCGCGAACAGCACCACGAGATTGAACCGGAGTTCCAGCGCCAGCCCCCGCTTGGCCGAGACGTGGTGGATGCGCCGGCGCAGGCCGGAGCGGTCGAAGTAGCGGAGAACCACGAACAGCAGGACCGCGGCCGAGATCACCGCGATCGCTCCCAGCGCGGCCGTGCCCGCCCGTGCAGGGTCGATCACCAGCGGGAGTGCCACGATGCACACGGCGTCGGCGAGTGCGACCTGCGGCAGCAGCCGGGTGACGTCCGGGCCACCGAGGGAGAGCGAGTCCAGCAGGGGCAACACCAGCGCGGCGGACGAGGACGCCATGATCACTCCGTAGAGCAGCGCGTGGTCGGAGTCCACGAGGGACGCCACGGCCCACCCCAGGGCGACGGCCAGGGCCGCCACCGCCACGACCCGGCCCGCGGCCGGCCACAACCCCTGCAGCAGTTCGCGGTCACGCACCGGGACGTGGGTTCCCGCCACGAACATCACCAAGGCGAATCCGACCACCGCGAGCTGCGCGAACCCCGGATCCGACGCGTCGAGCCAGCCCAGACCGGAGGCACCCACCGCTATTCCCGCGAGGATCTCCCCGAACACCACGGGCAGGCGCCACGAGCGCCGCCAGGCCAACAGCGGGCCGAGCAGCGCAACCGCCCCGATCAGGGCGAGGTCCGAGAACTCCAGGGACCCGGTCATGGTCCGAGTCTAGGCCCGAGCCCGCCGCGCGGGCGGCCGCACCGTACCCCTCGGTCGCGAGTTCCGCGACTGGTTGCGGGCCGCGCCCGAGGTGGGAGAGTCCCAGGCCAGACGAGAAACCGCACGCCACTGTCGGAGGAGCCGCATGTCCACCAAGAAATCCGCCGCATCCAAGACCGCCGACGTCGTGCCCGGCGTCCCCGGTTCCGCACCGCCCTCGGTCGACGAGCCCACCGACCCGAC
>DIAZ01000122.1:14182-15124 GCA_002415925.1 Dietzia sp. UBA5065
GCCCGGATCTCCGACACCGACCACTCGCAGAAGGCCGGGCGCCGCGGGCCCACCCTCCTGCAGGACCACCACCTGCGCGAGAAGATCATGCACTTCGACCACGAGCGGATCCCGGAGCGTGTCGTCCACGCCCGCGGGGCCGGCGCGCACGGCGTCTTCCGGGCCAACGGCGCCGCCGCGAGCGTCTGCCGCGCCGGCGTGTTCGAGGACGGCAAGGAGACCGAGGTCTTTGTCCGCTTCTCCACCGTCCTCGGCTCGCGCGGTTCTGCCGACACCGTCCGCGACACCCGCGGCTTCGCGACCAAGTTCTATACCGACGAGGGCACGTGGGACCTCGTGGGCAACAACATCCCGGTCTTCTTCATCCAGGACGCCATCAAGTTCCCGGACGTGGTCCACGCAGCCAAGCCGCACCCGGATCGAGAGATCCCGCAGGCGCAGAGCGCGCACGACACCTTCTGGGACTTCGTCTCGCTGCACACCGAGGCGCAGGCGCACACGCTGTGGAACATGTCCGACCGCGGCATCCCGCGCTCCTACCGGATGATGGAGGGCTTCGGCGTCCACACCTTCCGGTTGATCAACGAGGCGGGAGAGACCAGCCTCGTCAAATTCCACTGGAAGCCCCGCCTCGGCGTGCACTCGCTGGTGTGGGAGGAGGCGCAGATCGCCGCCGGGATGGACCCCGATCTCCACCGGCGCGACCTGGCCGACGCGATCGAGTCCGGCGCCTACCCCGAGTGGGACCTGGGGATCCAGGTGTTCCCGGACACGGTGGACTCCGACGGTGTGAGCGAGATGTTCAACGGCATCGACCTGCTCGACCCCACCAAATTCGTACCCGAGGAGCAGGCACCGGTGCAGCTCATCGGCACCATGACGCTCACCGGCAACCCGAAGAACTTCTTCGCGGAGACCGAGCAGATCGCGTTCCACCCCGGC
>DIAZ01000122.1:15259-20769 GCA_002415925.1 Dietzia sp. UBA5065
CCCGGCATCGACGTGACCAACGACCCGCTGCTCCAGGGCCGGCTGTTCTCCTACCTCGACACCCAGATCTCCCGACTGGGTGGCCCGAACTTCGGCCAGCTGCCCATCAACCGGCCCCACACCGGGGTCAACGACATGCTGCGCGACGGCATGCACCAGACCGCCGACCACGTGGGCGTGGCGCCGTACCGGCCGAACAGCCTCGACGGCGGCTGCCCGTTCCTCGCGGGGACCGAGGACGAGGCGCTGGTGGAGGTGGCGCAGCAGATCGCCGACGCGCGGATCGAGCGCCGCGCACCCGCCTCCTTCGACGACCACTTCTCCCAGGCCACGCTGTTCTACAACAGCCTGACCGACGTGGAGAAGCAGCACACCGCCGAGGCGTACTCCTTCGAGCTGGGCAAGTGCTACGAGGAGGCGATCAAGGTCCGCCAGCTCGAGGCCCTCGCGCACATCGACCACGACCTGGCCGTCACCGTCGCTACCGGGCTCGGGCTCCCCGCGCCCGGCGAGGTCGCGGCCACGAGTGAGGTCACCACAAGCCCGGTCCTCTCGCAGGTCGGCGGCGAGTGGCCGTCCGACGGTCGGCTCGTCGGCATCCTCGTCACGTCCGCCACGGACGTCGACGGCGTCAAGGCGGTCGTCGACGCCGTCTTCGCCGACGGCATGGTGCCGCTCGTCATCGCCGAGCGCGGGGGAACCCTGGGGGGCGGCGACACCACGGTCGCCGTGTCGCGGACCTATCAGACGCAGCGGTCCGTCGAGTTCGACGCCCTCGTCGTCGTCGCCCTCCCCGCCGATCCGCGCATCGACGTCCTGATCAGCGAGATGGTCCGGCACAAGAAGGCCATCGTGCACCCCGCCGCCATCGCGGGCGACCTGGTCGACTTCGGGATCACCGAGGGCACCCCCGGCGTGGCGCTCTTCGAGGCTCCCGGTGACGCCGTGACCGCGCTCCAGCCCCTGCTCGCCGTGCACCGCGCGTGGGATCGCCCGGATCCCGAGCGGGTCTGATCCCCGGCGCCGGCGCCGCCCGCACGGGTAGCGTCGGCGCCGTGACGGATCCCCGGCCGAGCGACAGCGCGCCCACCCACCGACTCGAGGCCCGGCGGACCCTCGCCGCCTCCCCCGCCCGGATCTTCGCCGTCCTCTGCGATCCCGACGGCCACGTGGCCATCGATTCCTCCGGGATGCTCCAGTCGGCGGAGGGACCGCGTGTCTCACGCGAGGGGGACCGGTTCGTCGTCCACATGGACCGGGAAGCCCTCGGTGACTACGACCTCGGGCGCTACGACGTCACCGTGATCATCACCCGGTTCGAGGAGGACGTGGAGATCGCCTGGACGATCGACGGCGATCTCAAGCCGCCGATCGGTCACGTCTACGGGTACCGCCTGACCGCGGCGGACGGCGGCACGGACGTCCTCAGCTACTACGACTGGTCCGACGCCCACCCCGACTGGCGGGACTCGGGGGTCCTGCCGGTGCTCGACGCCACCGCCCTCCGGGCCACCCTCGGGATCCTGGACCGGGCCGTCACCAGGGGGTACGTCCGTGGTTGACGATGCCGAGGTCCGCGAGGTCCGTTTCTCCCGGGGACCCTTGACGTTCCGGGCCGTCGACTCCGGGCCGCTCCACGGCGAGCCGGTGGTCCTTCTCCACGGCTTCCCCCAGCGGACGAGCAGCTGGGACGAGGTCGTACCCCTGCTCCACGCGGCGGGCCTGCGCACGCTCGTGCTGGATCAACGTGGGTACTGCGCCACCGCTCGTCCGCGGGGGCGCCGCGCCTACCGGCTGTCCGAGCTGGTCCGCGACGTGGTGGCCCTTCTCGACAGTGCCGGCCTCGAGAGTGCCGACGCGACCTCCGCCCACATCGTCGGCCACGACTGGGGGGCCGCCGTCGCGTGGGGCGTCGCGGCCGCGCACCCCGACCGGGTCCGCACGCTCACCGCGGTGTCGGTGCCTCACCCCGCCGCGTTCCTCCGCGCGATGATCGCCTCGGACCAGCTGCTGCGCTCGTGGTACATCGGGTTCTTCCAACTCCCGTGGGTGCCCGAGCGGGTCCTCACCTCGCGCGGCTCCCGCCCCACGCGCGCGCTCGCCGGGATGGGCATGACGCCGGAGATGATCGAGCGCTTCCGACGCGAGATGGTGGCGGACGGGGCCGTGCCCGGTGGCCTGGGCTGGTACCGCGCGCTGCCCTTCGCCTCGCCCCGGGGCGCCACCGCCCGCGTCCGGGTACCCACGACCTTCGTCTGGAGCGACCGGGACCCGGCCCTGGGCCGTGGCGGCGCCGTGCGAACCGCCCGCTACGTGGACGCCGACTACCGCTTTGTCGAGATGAGCGGCGCGAGCCACTGGATCCCCGAGGAGCGACCCGCCGAGTTGGCCGGGGAGATCATCGCGCGCGTGCGCGGCTGATCCCCCGGGGTCCGCCCGGTCCGCTCAGTCCTCCGACTCCCACGGCGGCGGGATCGCGGCCGCGACCCCCGCGGCCACGAGCGCCACCGCACATCCGAGGACCAGGCCCACCCGGAACCCGGCCTCGGTGGGGACGAACAGTCCCTGATAGTCCGTGGACATCTGCGTGAGCACCACCCCGAGCACCGCGGCGGCGGTGGTGGTGCCGATCGACCGCATCAGCGTGTTGAAACTGTTCGCCGACCCCATCTCGGAATGCGGTACCGAGGCCATGATGAGCGCCGGCATCGACCCGTAGGCCAGGCCCACACCCGCACTCGTCAGCGCACCTGCGAGCATGACACCCCAGGTCGAGCCCATGAGGAAGATCGCCGAGGCGTAGCCCGCGGCGATCACCAACGACCCCAGGACGAGCGTGGGCTTGGGTCCCCGGGTGGTGATGAGACGCCCGCTGATCGGGGAGACGGCCATCATGGCCAGGCCTCCGGGTGCGATCCACAGCCCCATGGCGACCATCGACTGCCCGAGTCCGTGCCCCGTGGCCACGGGCAACTGCAGGACCTGCGGGAGGACGATCAACTGCGCGTACAGCCCCATGCCCACGAGCACCGAGGCGATGTTGGTCATGAGGACCGGTCGTCGGGCGGCCACCCGCAGGTCCACCACGGGGGACGGGTGCCGCAGCACCCACCAGCCCCAGGCGGGGAACGCTACCGCGGCGAGCGCGAACAACGAGAGGGTCAGGGCGGACGCCCAACCCCAGTCCGCCCCCTTGGAGACCGCCAGCAACAGCGAGATCAGGCCGACGGCCAGACCGGATGCGCCGACCAGGTCGAGGGTGCCGTCGGGCTTGGCTGCCGGCAGCGCCCGGATCCGGACCGCCATCATCGCGATGATCGCCAGGCCGAGCACGGCCGAGCCCCAGAACATCCACTGCCAGGAGCCGTACTGCGCCAGCGCCGCGGCCGCCGGTAGTCCGAGCGCCCCACCCACCCCGAGCGAGGAGCTCATGAGGCTGATCGACGGCCCGAGACGCACGGCGGGCAGCACCTCGCGCATGGTCGCGATCCCGATCGGGATCACACCGATCCCGACGCCCTGCAGGGCGCGCCCGATGAGCATCGGCCACAGCGAGGTGGACAGCGCGCACAGGACCGAGCCCACCACCATGATCGCGGTGCAGCCGATCACCACGTGCTTCTTGGGATAGAGGTCGCCCAGGCGACCCATCACCGGCCCCGCCACCGCGCCGGCGAGAAGCGTGACGGTGACGACCCAGGCAGCGTTGGTGGCGGAGGTTCCGAGAATCGCGGGGAGCATGCCCAGCAGGGGGATCACCAGCGTCTGGCTGAGGGACACGACGACCCCGCCGAAGGCCAGGACCGCGATCAGCCCGTTCTCCTCGCTCCTCACGGCGTCTCCGCCGCGCGTCCTGCCACCCATGCCGTGTCCTTCCGGAGACCCTGCGACGGACACTACAGACAGGTGTCGAGCGCGTTCCCGTTCCGCCCCGCCGCATCGTCCCCACCAACTAGCCTCCCCGCCATGGCGTTCCTCGTGAAGTTCGGTCTCGTGCTGCTCGCCGTGGGCGCCTGGACCGGGTGGCTGGTGGCGGCGCAACTCGCCCTGCCCGGCCTCGTGGACAGGATGGGTGTCCGCGAACCGCGACGCCTGCTGCAACTGCACCTCGACTACGTGATCATGGGCGTCCTGGTGATCGCGGTCGGCGCTGTCCAGCCCGGCCTCCCGGCGTGGATCCAGATCCTCATCGCGATCGGCACCGCCCTCAACCCGTTGCTCTTCCTCCCGATGGCCTTCTCCCCGGGCGTCTCGGCGACCCCGTGGTTCCGGACGGTGAGCGTGGCGTCGTTCGTGAGCGTGACCGCAGGCCTCACCGGCGCGGCCGTGATCGGGGTGACGTCCTGACCTGCTGCCGACTCGTTCAGACCCTTGTGTGAGGCTTCTCTTAATGCCAGCATGGGAAACATGAACATCTCCGAATCGATCCGACGTAACCCCCGTCGGCCGCTTGTGTCCGTGGGGGCCGCTCTCGCCGCCACCGCCGTCGCGTTGACCTCCGCCGTCGTGGGCCCGGCCACGGCCAACGCACAGGGCTCGGCCGAGGCCATCCCCCTTCTGTTCCCCGCCCCCGACCGGCTCATCGCCACGGGCGGGTCCCCCACCGGCAATTGCGCCGGAATCGTGTCCGCCACCCTGAACGGCGACGGCTATCCCGCCTCGGCCAGCGTGAGCTGGGGCTTCGGCGTGCTCGGCACCGGGCCCTGCAACCTCACCGCCACGCTCACGTGGCGCAACCTCACCACCAACGCGACCGGGCAGAAGACCGCGCAGATCCCCTGGCCGCGGATCTCCACCGGCATCCCGGATCCGATCTCCTCCCCGCAGGAGGCGATCATCTCCACCGGGGTGGGCCCGATCGAGTACCGACTCACCACCACCGGAGGGGCCACGGCGGGACCGATAGTCGTCGACACCGTTCCGTTCTGACCCGTTCCGCCCTGACCCGGGGTGCGCTGCCTCTCCGGGGTGCGCTGCCTCTCCGGCTTGCGCTGGCAGAACGCGCGGTGTTCCCGGGGTTGCGATGGCCCGATGGACCATTCGGGCAGCGCAAGCCGAAGGGGCAGCGCAAGCCGGGGCGGGGCGGACCGAAGGGGCAGCGCAAGCCGGGCCGGCGGTCAGCCCAGGAGCGCCTCGGCCGCCAGCCGCCAGTCCTGCACCGGCGGGACCAGCATGTTCTCCCCGAGCACCTGGACCAGGACCGTCGACGCGCCCGCGTCCAGGTGCTCCTGCACGCGCGCCCGGGTGGCCTCGAGCCCGCGGGTGACCAGGGCCCGCTTGAGGCGATCGCTGCCCCCGCGCACGTAGTCCGACTCCTCGAAGCCCTGCCGCGTCCACGAGTTCCGATAGTTGGGCAGCCCCGTGTACACGGTGAGGTGGTCGTGGGCCCGCGACCGCCAGACCTCGTCGTCGTCCCCCACCCCCGCGGCGACCACCGCGGCGTGCTCCACCACCAGGGCCGGCCCGTCCTCCCCGGTGCCGCCGAGGATCTCCCGCGCCCGCGCGGTGTG
>DIAZ01000122.1:20935-22595 GCA_002415925.1 Dietzia sp. UBA5065
GAGGACCACCGGCGGCATCACGTCCTCGCCGGCGGCCAGCGCGCGGGTGCGGTCGAGGGCGTCGAGGTACTCGCGCATCGCCGAGAGCGGGCGGCCGTAGTGGTGGCCGCGGTGGCGCTCGACCAGCGGGGCGTGGGAGACCCCCAGGCCCAGGACGAACCGCCCGGGGTGCGACGCCTCCAGCGTGCGCGCGGCCGAACCGGCGGCGGAGGCGTCGCGGCCGTAGATGTTGGCGATACCGGTGCCGATCGTCATCCGGCGGGTCGCGCCCAGGTAGAGCTGGGCGGCGGTGAACGCCTCCCGACCGACCGCCTCGCCGAACCACAGCGACCCCCAGCCCTGGTCGTCGAGCTCGCCCAGCACGTCGGGGACCTGCGCGACGGGAACGCCCTCGAGCGAGCCCGTCCACAGCCCGACCCGGCCCAGTCGGCCGCGGCCCGCCCGGTCGTCACGGGCGGGGTGGGTGGCGTTCACGGCGGGGGCGCTCATGCGTGCGAGTCTGCCCGAACCCGGCGGCGGTCTGCGGGAAACCCCGTTGCCGGGCGTCCGACCACGACACACTGGGCTGACACGTGTTACAGCGAGGAGACGCAGCCGATGTACGAGTGGTCCGAGACCGACCTGATGATCCGCGACGCCGTACGGGGGTTCATCGCCAAGGAGATCCGCCCCCAGATGGATGCGCTCGAGAGCGGCGAGATCACGCCGTACCCGATCATCCGGAAGCTGTTCGCCGAGTTCGGGATCGACACCATGGCCGCCGACGGCGTGGAGAAGATGCTCGCCCGGGAGCGGGCGAGGGAGACCGTCGGCGCCGCGGCAGGTGGCGCGCCGCGCGGCGACGGTGGGGAGGGGGACGACGACGAGGACCGCGGGACCGGCGGCGCCCTCGAGAGCCGGGACTCCATGATGGCCGTGGTGATCAGCGAGCTGGCCGGGGCGTGCATGGGCCTGGTCTCGGCGCTCGGGGTGAGCCTCGGGCTGGGCGCCACCACGATCGCCTCGCGGGGCACGCTCGAGCAGAAGGAGCGCTGGCTGCCGGGGATCGCCACCATGGAGAAGGTCGCCTCGTGGGCGATCACCGAGCCGGACTCCGGCTCCGACGCCTTCGGCGGGATGCGGACCTACGTGCGGCGCGACGGCGAGGACTACATCCTCAACGGCCGGAAGACCTTCATCACCAACGGCCCGTACGCCGACGTGATGATCGTCTACGCCAAGCTCGACGAGGGCGGCACCGATGACCCGGCCGCCCGGCGGGACCGCAAGGTCCTCACCTTTGTGCTGGACAAGGGCATGGAGGGGCTCACCCAGGGCGCGCCATTCAAGAAGATGGGCCTGCACAGCTCCCCCACCGGCGAACTGTTCTTCGACAACGTCCGCCTGGGACCGGATCGGCTGCTCGGCGGGTCGGGCGAGGGCCGCGGCGGGGACGGGCGGGAGTCGGCGCGGTCCAGCTTCACGGCCGAGCGGATCGGCGTGGCGACCATGGCCCTGGGCATCATCGAGGAATGCCACCGGCTGTGCGTCGACTACTCGCGGGACCGCACCCTGTGGGGCCAGGAGATCGGCCGCTTCCAGCTGATCCAGCTCAAGCTGGCGAGGATGGAGGTCGCACGGATGAACGTCCGGAACATGGTGTTCCACTCCATCGAGCGGG
>DIAZ01000122.1:22882-25212 GCA_002415925.1 Dietzia sp. UBA5065
CAGCTGGCCCGCGACGCCAAGTCGCTCATGATCTACGCGGGCAGCAACGAGATCCAGGTGACCCACATCGCCAAGGGCCTGCTCGCGCGGTGATCCCGCGCCCTCGTCCGGTTGCCCTTCCCGCCCGCTCTCGTACCGTCGGACCATGTCCACCGAGATGCTCCACACGTACATGCAGGACCACCACGCCGGTGCCGCCGCCGGGATCGACCTGTTCCGGCGAGTGGCCAGGGACCACCGGGACCCGCGGGTCCGCGAGATCGTGACCCGGATCGGCGACGAGACCGTGGACGACCTGCACAGCCTCGAGGAGCTCATGACCCTGGTGGGCACGTCCCCCTCCGTGCTCAAGGACCTGCCCGCCAAGGCCGCCGAGAAGGTCGCGCAGCTCAAGCCCAACCGGCGGGTGGCCGAGCGATCACCGCTGAGCGACCTGATCGAACTCGAGGCGCTCACCCTCGCGGTGACGGGCAAGAAGCTGGGCTTCAAGGCGCTCCTGGACATCGGCGACCCGCGGCTGCCGCGGGCGACCCTGGAATCCCTGGTCGAGCGGGCGGACCGGCACGGCAGGCAGCTCGAGGAGCTTCGCCTGGCGTGCACGGACGCGCTCAGGCAGAGCTGACGGCCCCGCCGATCACCGCACGTCGGGCGTCGGCGCGGCGAACCCGGCCGGATCCGCCCATCCGAGCGCGCGCACGTAGCCGCCGCGGACCCAGGTGGAATCCCCCGGATCGGCCGGGGCGGCCAACAGTCCGCGGAAGGCGTCCACGCTCGCGTACCGCTTGCGCCGCATCCAGTCGGCCAGGCCGTCGAGCAGCACGGTCGCGTGCTCGGGCCCGTGGCGGAGCAGGGCGGAAGCCGTCTGCACCACGTCGGCGCCCGCGAGCAGGTAGCGCACCACGTCCGCCGCCTCCTCGACGCCCGTCGTGGCCGCGAGGTCCAGCCCGGCGCGGCGGCGCAGCAGGGCGATCCACGTGAGCGGCAACCGCATCTCCGCGCGTGAGGAGAGCGTGGCCCCCGCCGTCACGGTGAGCGTCTCGGGGTCGATATCGGGCTGCTGGAAGCGGTTGAACAGCACCAGCGCGCCGGCCCCGGCGTCCTCGAGCGCGCGGGCGACGTCGGCGAAGGCGCTGAACTGCGGGCCCACCTTGACGGCCACGGGGACGGTCACGGAGTCGACCACGGCGGCGAGGATGTCGAGGTGGCGGCGCTCGACGTCGCGGCCGGTCAGGCCCGGGTCGCCGGGCAGGAAGTACACGTTCAGCTCGATCGCGGCGGCCCCCGCGTCCTGCATGGACCGGGCGTGGCGGGCCCAGCCGCCGGTGGTCGCGCCGTTGATGCTCGCGATCACGGGCACATCGACGGACGACGCCGCGCGCTCGATCAGGCTGAGGTGGCGGCGCGGGCCGGCGTCGGCGAGCGCGCCGGGCGGGAAATACGACTCGGACTCGGCGTAGCTCTGCGAGCTGTGCTCGGCGAGCGCGGCATCGCGCTCGGCCTCGCGGCGCAGCTGCTCCTCGAACAGCGAGGCCAGCACCACCGCGCCCACGCCGGAATCGGCCAGGCGGCGCACGCCGTCGACGGTCCGGGAGAACGGTGAGGCCGCCGCGACGAGCGGGTTGCCCAGCTCCAGTCCCAGGTAGCGGGTGCCGAGGTCCATCTAGAGCGCCCCCTTCTCCCCGGCGCGGCGCGCGTCCGGCGTGAACTCGTCGGACCCGCGCGCGGCCATCTCCTCGTACCGCTGCCACCGCTGCGCCACCGCGTGCTGCGCCAGCGCCAGGAGCCGCTCGTGCTCCTCCGGGTCGGTGTTGGCCAGGGAGCGGAACCGCAGCTCGCCGTCGCGGTACGCCCCCAGGGAGATCCGGGGACGGTGGGAATCCAGCATGAACGGGTTCGCCCCGGAGCCCTGCAGCACCGGGTTGTAGCGCATGAGCGGCCAGTGGCCGCTGGCCACCGCCTTGTACTGCTGGTCCATGCCGGTGCGCATGTCGATCCCGTGGGCGATGCACTGGCTGTAGGCGATCACCAGCGACGGCCCGTCGTACGCCTCGGCCTCGCGCATCGCCTGCAGGGTGTGCTGGGGATCCGCGCCCATCGCCACGCGCGCCACGTACACGTTGCCGTAGGACACGGCCTGCAGCGCGAGGTCCTTCATGGGCAGCGTCTTGCCGGCGGCCGCGAACTTGGCCACCGCGCCCAGCGGGGTGGCCTTGGACATCTGGCCGCCGGTGTTGGAGTACACCTCGGTGTCCAGCACGAGCACGTTGACGTCGCGCCCGCTGGAGAGCACATGGTCCAGGCCCCCCGAGCCGATGTCGTAGGCCCAGCCG
>DIAZ01000122.1:25387-34235 GCA_002415925.1 Dietzia sp. UBA5065
TAGGCCCAGCCGTCGCCGCCCACGATCCACACGCTGCGCCGGATGAGGTGGTCGAGCACGCTGCGCAGGTCGGCGGTCGCGGCCGGGTCCGGCCCGTCCGGCGCGTCGAGCCGCGCGGCCAGCTCCGCCACCCGCCCCCGCTGCGCGGCCAGCTCGGACTCGCGCACCTGCGGCGCGGTGAGGATCGCGTCGACGAGCTCGGCGCCCACCTCCTCCCGCACCTCCCCCAGCCGCCGCCGGGCCAGGTCGGCGTGCTCGTCGGCGGCCAGCCGGAACCCCAGGCCGAACTCGGCGTTGTCCTCGAACAGCGAGTTGGACCAGGCCGGCCCGCGCCCCTGCGCGTTGGTCGTCCACGGGGTCGTGGGGAGGTTGCCGCCGTAGATGGAGGAACAGCCGGTCGCGTTGGCGATCATCGCGCGGTCGCCGAACAGCTGGGAGAGGAGCTTGAGGTAGGGGGTCTCGCCGCAGCCCGCGCACGCGCCCGGGAACTCGAAGAGTGGCTCGAGGAACTGGGTGCCGCGGACGGTGCCGAAGTCCACGCGGGCGCGGTCGGGCATGGGCAGGGTCTCGAAGAACGCCACGTTCCGCCGCGTCGAGTCGGCCCCGGGCTCGCGGGGGACCAGGTTGATGGCCTTGCCGGGAGGGTCGCCCGGGGTGAGCGCCGGGCACGCCTCCACGCACAGCCCGCACCCGGTGCAGTCCTCGGCGTACACCTGCAGCGTGTACCGCGAACCGGGCAGCCCGACGGCCCGCAGCGGGGCGGAGTCGAAGTCCTCCGGAGCGCCGTCGAGCGCCGAGCGGTCGTAGAAGCTCGAGCGGATCACGCTGTGCGGGCACACGAACGCGCAGTTGCCGCACTGGATGCACGCGTCCGCGTCCCACTGCGCGACCGTCTCCGAGATGGAGCGCTTCTCGAAGGCGGCCGTACCGACGGGGTAGGTGCCGTCCACGGGCAGCGCGCTCACGGGCAGGGCGTCCCCACGCCCGGCCATCATCTCGGCGGTCACGGCGCGGACGAACTCCGGCGCGTGGGCCGGCACCATGGGGGCCGGCTCGCGGACGCCGGTGACCTCGCGCGGGACCGCGACGGGGTGCAGGCCCGCCAGCGCGCCGTCGATCGCCGCGTACTCCCGCTCCACCAGGTCGCCGCCCCGGTGGCCGTAGGTCTTCTCCACCGACTCCTTGATCAGCGCTATCGCCCGGTCGCGCGGCAAGACCCCGACCACCGCGAAGTAGCAGGCCTGCATCACCACGTTGATGCGCCCCGGCAACCCGGCCTCGCGGGCGATGCGGTGGGCGTCCACCACGTGCACCTCGATCCGCTTGTCCACGATCTGCCGCTGCACCCCGGCCGGCAGCGAGTCCCACACCCTCTCCGGCCGCAGCGGGCTGTTGAGGAGCAGCGTCGCGCCGTGCGCCGCGCGGTCGAGCACGTCGACGGTCTCGAGGAACCGGGACTGGTGCACGCCCACCACCTGCGCGCGCGAGACCAGGTACGGCGCGCGGATCTCGTGCGGTCCGAAGCGCAGGTGGGAGACGGTCTGGGAGCCGGACTTCTTGGAGTCGTAGACGAAGTAGCCCTGGACGTGCAGCGACGGGTCCGCGCCGAGGATCTTGATGGTGTTCTTGGTGGCGCCGACCGTGCCGTCGGAGCCGAGCCCGTAGAAGACCGCGCCCACCGTCCCGTCGGGGTCGAGGTGGAAGTCGGGGTCGACGGCCAGGCTCGTGCCGGACACGTCGTCGAGGATCCCCACCGTGAAGCGCGGCCGCGGCCGTCCGTCGCGGTGGGGGTCGACGACGAGCTCCGCGAACACCGCGGCGGCCATCGCCGGGGTGAACTCCTTGGACGAGAGCCCGTAGCGACCGCCGATCACCCGGGGCATCCGCTCGCGGCGGCCGTCACCGCAGGCCTCGGCGAGCGCCGCGATCACGTCGAGGTACAGCGGCTCGCCGTGGGAGCCGGGCTCCTTGGTGCGGTCGAGCACGGCCACCGACCGCACTGTCGCGGGCAGCGCGTCGAGCAGCGCCCGGGCGGGGAACGGCCGGTACAGGCGCACCTGCAGCACGCCGACCCTCTCCCCGCGGGCGTTGAGGGCCTCGGCTGTGGCGGCGGCGGTCTGGGCACCCGACCCCATGATCACCACCACGCGCTCGGCGTCCGCGGCGCCGGTGTACTCGACGATCCCCAGCGGCCGGCCGGTGCGCTCGGCGAGGGCGTCCATGAGGTCCGTCACCGTCTCCGGCACGCGGGCGTAGAACGGGTTGACGGTCTCGCGGGCCTGGAAGTAGGTGTCCGGGTTCTGGGCGGTGCCGCGGACCACCGGCCGCTCCGGGGAGAGCGCGCGTGAGCGGTGCGCGCGGACCAGCTCCTCGGGGACGAGGGCGCGCAGGTCGTCGTCGGACAGCAGCTCCACCGTGTTGAGCTCGTGGGAGGTGCGGAAGCCGTCGAAGAAGTGGACGAAGGGCACCCGCGTCCGCAGCGTGGCCGCGTGCGCGATCAGCGCGAGATCGTGCGCCTCCTGCACCGAGGCGGCGGCGAGCAGCGCGAACCCGGTCTGACGGACGGCCATGACGTCGGAGTGGTCGCCGAAGATGCTCAGCCCCTGCGCGGCCAGCGACCGGGCCGCCACGTGCATCACCGCGGAGGTGAGCTCCCCGGCGATCTTGTACATGTTGGGCACCATGAGCAGCAGGCCCTGCGAGGCCGTGAACGTGGTGGCCAGCGCCCCGCCCTGCAGCGCGCCGTGGAGCGCCCCCGCCGCGCCGCCCTCGCTCTGCATCTCCACCACGGTGGGGACGGTGCCCCACACGTTGGCGCGGTCCTCGGTCGACCACTGGTCCGCGAGCTCGGCCATCGACGACGACGGCGTGATGGGGTAGATGCAGCAGACCTCGCTGAGCCGATAGGCCACGGAGGCGGCGGCCTCGTTGCCGTCCAGGGTGGCGCGAGTCATGACGGCTCCGGGAACATCGAGATGGCGTGGACGGGACACTGCTCGGCACACTCGGCGCAGCCGGTGCAGCGGTCGTAGTCGTAGGCGTAGCCGTGGCCGGTGGGCACGCGGACGATCGCGTCCTCCGGGCACGCGGCCAGGCAGCCGTCGCACTCGAAGCAGTTCCCGCACGACAGGCACCTCCCCGCCTCGAACTCGGCCTCCTCCGGCCCGAGCCCGCCCACGACCTCCCCGAACCCGCCGGTGCGCTCGGCGGCGGGGAGCTCGGCCTGGGCGCGGCGGTCGGCGTCGGCGAAGTACCAGAGCGTGAGCTCGTCGAAGGTGACGACGTCGGGGGCCGGCGGCCGCGCCCCGTCGTCGCCGCGGAGCCAGGCGTCGATGTGCCGGGCCGCCTTCCTGCCGTGCCCGACGCCCACCGTCACGGTGCGCTCGCCGGGCACCATGTCGCCGCCGGCGAAGACGCCCGGACAGCCGGTCATGAAGTTCTCGTCCACGTGGACCGTGCCGTCGGGACCGAACCCGACGCCGGGCAGCGTCCGCATGAAGCCGGCCTCGGTCTCCTGTCCCACGGCGAGGATGAGGGTGTCGGCGGCGAGCGTCTCGACGCGGCCGGTGGGGCGCGGGTGGCCCTCGGCGTCGAGCTCCATCACCTCGACCTGCAGCTCGGGGCCGTCGAACGCGGTGATGGTGCGCAGCCAGTTGATGCGCACGCCCTCCGCCTCGGCGTCCTGGGCCTCCTCCGGGTGGGCGGGCATCTGGTCGCGGGTGCGGCGGTAGACGATCACGGCGTCCTCGGCGCCCAGCCTCCGGGCCACCCGGGCGGCGTCCATGGCGGTGTTGCCGCCGCCGTACACGGCCACGCGCCGCCCCACCTCGGGGCGCTCGCCGGAGGCCACGCCGCGCAGGAACGTCACGGCGTCGAGCATGGTGCCGGTGTCCACCACGGGGATGTCCACCCGGCGGGCGAGGTGGGCGCCCACGGCCACGAACACCGCGTCGAACCCGCCCTCCTCCTTCTCCGCGGCGAGGTCCGTGACCGTGTGGCCGCGGGTGATGGTCACGCCGAACTCCTCGAGGCGGCCGATCTCGGCGCCCAGGACGTCCGGCGGCAGGCGGTAGTCGGGGATGCCGTAGCGCATCATGCCGCCGGGTTCGGTGCCGGCGTCCCGGATCTCCACCCGGTGCCCGCGGCGCGCCAGGTGGTACGCGGCGGACAGGCCGCTCGGCCCGGCGCCCACCACCAGGACGCTCCTGCCGCTGTCGGGGGCGCTGCGGTCGAACCCCCATCCGCGGTCCAGGGCGGTGTCGCCGAGGAACCGCTCCACCGCATGGATCGAGACGGCGCTGTCCAACCGCTCGCGATTGCAGTCGGTCTCGCACGGGTGGTAGCAGACGCGGCCGTGGATGGCGGCGAACGGATTGTCCGCCACGAGCTGCCGCCACGCCTGCTCGTGGCGCCCGGCACGCGCGTGGGCCAGCCACGCCTGGATGTTCTCGCCCGCCGGGCAGGCCGCGTTGCAGGGCGGGAGCAGGTCCAGGTAGACGGGCCGCCGGGTGCGCTGCGGGCCCACCCTGGGGCGCGTGCGCGCCAGATCCGGCAGCGGCGTGATGTCGCGCGCCGCCGCGTCGCGGCGCGAACCCCGCTCGGGTCCCATGTCCGGGTCGACCATGTGGTCACGATAGGCCCGCGGCACGGGCGGCGTGTCCGGAACGGGGTTCGGCGGCGGGGCCGGATCAGCGCATCTCGCCGGCACCCACGTACGGGTTCAGGCTCGTGGTGAGGTGCCCCTCCGAGAACCGGGAGAACCGGCAGTCCGCCGGGTCGACGCCCCTCATCGTCGTCGTCCCGTCCAGGAGCAACTCCGCGGCCAGCCGACCGACCGCGGGCGACATCTTGAACCCGTGCCCGGAGAAGCCCACCGCGAGGAACAGGCCCTCGAGCGGGGACGGCCCGATGATCGGGTTGTAGTCCGGGGTGGTGTCGTACGCCCCCACGTAGCTGCCGGTGATCGCAGGGTCCGGCATACCGGGCAGGCGGTGCATGAGCCGCTCCACCACCTTCTCCACTGTCGAGGCGTCGGCGCGGTTGGAGTAGGAATCGGGGTCGACGTACTGCGGTGAGTGGTGGTCGGAGTTGCCGGCGAGGATCTCCCCGTTGGGTTCGCGGCACAGGTACTGCAGACCCACCAGGTCCGACAGCGTGGGCACCTGCCCGAGCGGCTCCCCCTGGTCCACCAACACCAGCTGCGCGCGCTGGGCCCGGACCGGGATGTCGAGGCCGACGGTCGCGCCGAGCTGCGGGGCCCACACCCCCGTCGCGAGGATCACCTGCTCGGCGTGGACGCGCGCCCCGTCGGCGAACTCCGCCCCCACGACCCGGCCGTCGTGCCCCTGCAGCAGCGCCGTGACCCGGGAGCCCTGGCGGACCCGGACCCCCCGGCGGCGGGCCGCGGCGGCGAAGGCCATGCCGGTCATGTACGCCTCCCCGCGGCCACCGCGCGGTTCCCAGGCCGCAGCCGCGACGTCGTCCACGTTGAGGCCGGGCCACAGCTCCGCCATCCGGTCCGGGGGGATGAGCTCCGTCTCGATCCCGAGGCTCTGCTGCATGGCCACGTTCGCACGGAGGGGTACCACGTTCTCCTCGCCGACGATCACGGCGTATCCGCACTGCCGGAAGGCCATGTCGTCGCCGAGCAGCTCCGTCGCGTTCTCGAACACCGGGATGCTGTGCCAGCTCAGGGCGGCCATCGTGGGCGAACCGTAGTGGCAGCGGACGATCCCGCTGGACTTCCCGGTCATCCCGGAACACAGGGTGTCCTTCTCCACCACCAGCACGTCGGTCTCGCCGCGCTCGGCCAGGTTCCAGGCGATGGACAGCCCCTCGAGGCCGCCGCCGATGACGAGGAACCTCACCGTGTGGGCGGACGTGGCGGTGTGGGTCGATGTCGCGGTGTCGGTCATGGGAGTCGCTTTCTCGGTACGGCCGGTCACCCGGCGGTGGTGTGTGGGGCGGTGGTCAGGAGACCGGCGAGGACGTCGGCCAGGGCCTCGGCGCCCCGCTCGGCGTCGCGGTCTTCCACGTGTTCCGCCGGGGAATGGGACACCCCGGACGGGTTGCGGACGAAGAGCATCGCGGTGGGGACGTGTGATGCCAGTACGCCGGCGTCGTGACCGGCGCCGGTGGCCAGGACGGGTACCCCGGGCAGCTCGCCCAGGAGTCGCTCGCGTAGGCCGGCGTCGAACCCCACCGACGCGCTGAGCGACTCCTGCACGATCGTGCTCTCGCACCCCTCGCGGGCGGCCGCCATCGACGCCGCCTCGGTGATCTCCGCGACGATCCGGGCGGTGACCGCGTCATCGGGGTGCCGCACGTCCAGCCAGAGGTCGACCCGGGAGGCGATGACGTTGGTCCCACCCGGCGTGGGCACGATCCGGCCGACGGTGGCCCGGGCTCCCCGGTACACGTGGGCGATGCGCCGGACGTCGAGGACGGTGCGGGCGGCCGGGATCATGGGATCCCGCCGGTCCGCCAGGAGGGTGGTCCCGGCGTGGTTGCCCTGGCCGGTGAAGGTCAGCCGCCACCGCCCGTGGCCGATGATCGACGACGCCACCGCGACCGGGCTGTCCAGGTCGATCAGGCCGCGTCCCTGTTCCACGTGGAGTTCCACGAAGTGGCCGATGCGGCCCAGCGCCTCGTCGTCCCGGCCGAGGTGCGCGGGGTCCAGCCCGTTGGCCGCGCACAGCTCGGCGAAGGTGGTCCCGTCGTCGTCCGTGAGCGACGCCGCGACCGCCGGGTCCATCGCACCCGTGAGCAGCAGCGACCCGAGGCAGGCCCGCCCGAACCGGGACCCCTCCTCCTCGGGGAACACCGTCAGCGCCAGCGGGCGTCCCGGCCGCAGGTCGCGGGCCCTGAGCAGGTCCACCGCCACCAACGCGGACGCCACCCCGAGGGGACCGTCGAAGGCGCCGCCCCCGGGCACGGAATCGAGGTGGCTGCCGGTGACGACCGCGTCCTCCAGCGGGTGTCCCTCCGGGTTCCACCAGGCCCAGATGACGCCGTTCCGGTCGGTCTCGGTGTCCAGGCCGCGGGCGGCGGCCTCGGACAGGAACCAGTCGCGCAGGTCCAGCTCGGGGGTGGAATAGACCGACCGGCTGTATCCGCCGCGGGTCGGATCGGTGCCGACGTCCGCGATCGCGGACATCAGCGAGGTGACGGTGGTGGTGACCGATGCCGTCATGGCGGGCTCCTCGGGGTGTGGTGGGTGGAGACGGGTGTGCCACAGCCCCCGCGGGGGTCGTGTGTGGGTGGTGAGTGGTGAGGTGGCGGCTCGGCGGAGCCGGGCGCACTCAGCCGTCGACGTTGTCGGGGTAGGCGGTGACCGAGAGGAACCGGATGGGAAGCTCGAGCATCGCCACCGGGCCGTGGACGCCCTCGCCGTCGAGGAGCAACGAGTCCCCCGGCCGGAGTCGGTATTCCGCCTCGGCGTGGTGGTAGATCATGTCGCCGGACAGCATGTAGAGCAGCTCGGTGCCCGGGTGTTGGAAGCGGGGGTGCGTCTCCGATTCCGCCGTCAGGGTCACCAGCACGGGCTCGATGCGCTTGTTCGGCCCCCGCAGTGCCCCGAGCAGTTCGTAGTCGTGTCCCGCCGCGGTGCCCCGGCCGACGATCGTGGCGCCCTGCCCGTCGGCGGTGAACACCGCGTCGCGCTTGGTGTCCGCCCCGCGGAGCAGGGACGTGACCGGGACGTCGAGGCCGGCGGCGAGCTTGGCGAGCATGCTCAGGGAACTGGACGTGTGGGCGTTCTCGATCTTCGAGAGCATCGCCTTGGAGATCCCGATCCGCTGCGCCATCTCGGCCACGCCCAGGCCCTCGGCCAGACGCAGCCGGCGGACGTGGAAGCCGATGATCCGCTCGAGATCGCTGCCGGTGGGCACGTCCACCGGGAGCTCGCGCTGAGCCTCCTGGTGGACGACCCTCCGCGCGGTCTCCGGGTCCGTCCCCATTCCCCCGACGGTAGCCGGGGTGTCCTGATGGTGGAAGTCGACCCCGACCCCGACCGCCGACACGGCGGTCACTACAGATCCCGGCCCGCGCGGCCGGGGATCCAGTCGGTCCCGGCCAGCGGCACCCGCGCCATCGCCGCGGCCTCCATCGTCAGCGCGACCAGGTCGTCGGGTTCCAGGTGCGTCAGGTGGGACTTCCCGCAGGCCCGGGCGATGGTCTGCGCCTCCATCGTCAGCACGTGGAGGTAGTTGGCCAGGCGCCGGCCCGCGGCCTCCGGGTCGAGCCGGGCCGCCAGCTCGGGGTCCTGGGTGGAGATGCCGGCGGGGTCGCGCCCGTCCTGGAAGTCGTCGTAGAACCCGGCCGCCGAGCCCAGGGCGCGATACTCCTGCTCGTAGCGGGGGTCGTTGTCGCCCAGGGCGATGAGCGCGGCCGTCCCGATGGCCACCGCGTCCGCGCCCAGGGCCATGGCCTTGGCCACGTCGGCACCGGAGCGGATACCCCCGGAGACAATGAGCTGCACCTTCCGGTGCATGTCCATCTCCTGCAGCGCCTGCACGGCCTGGGGGATCGCCGCGAGCGTGGGGATGCCCACGTGTTCGATGAACACGTCCTGTGTGGCCGCGGTCCCGCCCTGCATGCCGTCCACCACCACCACGTCGGCACCGGCCTTCACCGCGAGCTTGACGTCGTAATAGGTGCGGGTGGCCCCGACCTTGACGTAGATCGGCTTCTCCCACCCGGTGATCTCCCGCAGTTCGAGGATCTTGATGGTCAGGTCGTCGGGGCCCGTCCAGTCCGGGTGCCGGCACGCCGACCGCTGGTCGATCCCCTTGGGCAGGGTCCGCATCTGCGCGACCCGGTCGGAGATCTTCTGGCCCAGGAGCATCCC
>DIAZ01000068.1 GCA_002415925.1 Dietzia sp. UBA5065
GATGCCGTGGACCGCCGAGTCCATCACGGCGTCGACCACGTCGGCCACGCTCGCCGCCGGACGGGTGATGCACATCAACAGCGTCGCATTACTGATCAGCACGGCACGCTGGTAGATCGCCGACCGATGGCGCGCCGACGCCTGTTCGGGGGTCACGGCATACGCTCCGTCCAGCTCTCGCTCGCGGATCGCCGGGCCAACATCGGGCCGTCCCACGAAGACCCGCAGCTCCCCCGAGTACGCCTCGAGAACCTTGGCGATCTGTTCGGGCAGCGGCGCGTGACTGCGGGGGTCGTCCGGGTGGCCGACCGGGGCGCCGTGCTGCACCGAGTACCGCAGCACGTCGTTGAGGAAGGCACTGGTGAGGTCGGGGTCGGAGCGGGCGATCCCCACGAAGGCCTCGAGATACGCCCGGAGCGCCCTCTCGACATCGGGCAGCGCGAGCACCGTCGCAGCGGCCCGTTCCAGTGTCGGGACGTGTTTGAGCCACACCGCGCTCGCCAGCCCGCGCCGCCCGCGGAAGGCCGCACCGACGGCCTGCGGGTCACGCGCGCACTCGACCGCCACCGCGGCGAGGGTGAGGCCCCGCCAGCCGTCCCGCGCGTAGACCCGGGCCGCGGCCGCCGCGATCTCGGCCCGGTCCGCCGGGTCGGGGGTGGTGCCGGCGGCGGTCGCGAGCAGCCGTTCGACCCCGCCCTGGTCGTCGTCGTGAAGGGAGTCGGTGAACGACATGAACAGCCGCATCCACCCGCGCACCGCCGCACCCCACCCGGGAGCCTCAGGGTCGGCGCGGCGGCCGACGACGAAGCCGTCGAAGAGCGCGCCGACCATCATCCCGAACTCCTCGGGGGCATCCGGCGAGCGCCAGGACCGGTCGGTCAGCTCGGCCAGCGTCCGCGCGGCGCGGACGTGCCACTCCCGCGCGCGCCCGCGCAGGGTCGCGATCGTCTGCCGACTCGCCTCGTCATTGGGAGCGGTCAGCGAGAGCATCGCCACGACCAGCCCGTAGATGTCCTCCATCCGCTGGCCCTCGCCGACAGGCGCCTCGAGGGTATGTCGAATGGTCGCGTCGAGGGCGACGAGGATGTGGGCCAGCCGGTCGATCGACGCCGACGGGTCTCGCGCCGGTGGAGGCTGGTCCGCCGAGCCCGCTGCGGCAGCGGACGGGTCCGCGAGCCCCAGGGTGGGCAGTACGAAGTCCGAGGGCGCGCTGGTGAGGACCGCGGCCAACACGCCGGCGAGCAGCTCGTCGAGCAGCTCACCACGGCTGGCGAAGTGATAGGTGACCGTGCCCTTGCTCACATGGGCGCGGCGGCTGATCTCGTCGTAGGTGACGAAGCGCGAGACATCCTCCAGCGTTGCCTTCGCCAATGCCCCGAGCACCGCCGACTGGATCGCTGCACGCGCCGATGGCGCGCCCGTCCCGCCACTGGCCGCCACGGGCGGCTCTCCCCTGGTCGCCACAAAGAAATGCTACTCACGCATGTCGCTCAGATTTCCGAACACGCCGCACGGGGGCGCGGAGCGGTCTGGTCCGCGTGGGCTACCAGCCGGTACGGCATCGGTCGATACTGCCCAGGGACGGGGCCGCAGTCCGCCAGGGGGGGTCTGCTGGCCCCTTCCTCATGCCCGTGGGACCGACCACTGTCGACCCGCCCCATGCGTCGCGACAGAGGAGGGACTTAAGCAGATCCCAAGCGGTGACCTCCACTCTCGGAGTTAGACGGCCGAAACCCTCGGCCGAGCCCGAAACGCCGCGAAGGAGAACCGTCATGTCGCAACCAGCCCTCCCCTCGACGCAGCACCAGGACCCGACGCTCGTCGGCTGGCTGTCGAGCCACACCGCACTCGCCTGGGCTGCCACGGCGGCCCTGACCTCGATCCTCGGGTTTGGCTTGGCTCTCCCCCAGGTCGCCACGGACATGGCCCAGGCCGAGGGGCCCACCGGGGATCAATGGACCCAGATCGCCTTCGCGGCGGGGTACTGCCTGCCGCTGGTGGTCAGCGTCTTCGCACTCGCTCTCGCCTACGGTCGGCGGGCGATGCCCAATGACATGAGCCAGTTCCTCGTCATCGGCATTGTCCTGCTGGCCAGTGGTGCCGTCAGCCATCTGATCGGCCTCGGGCTCGCTCCCGACCTGCCCTCCCGCTTGGTCCCGGGGCCGCCATACCTCAGCATCCCTGTGACGGCGGTCAGCGCCTACCTGACCACGTACGGCGTCCCGTTGGCCGCTTGCGCGGTGGCGATCGGCCTCAGCGCCGCGGCGCAGGTCACCAAGTGGCTGGCGTCGACCCGGTCGTGAGCCTGGGCCACGGTCGTGCTCGGCACTGAGTGCCGCACCCGCGCGTCGAGGTCAGGACACGCTGACGTGGACGTGGTCGTAGTGGTTGGCCGTGGTCGACCCACGGTCCGCCATGAGCCGCCAACCCTCGCCCGAGCGGGCCACCGACCAGATGTGCTGTCGCCAGATCACGTAGGTGATGCCGAGCTGGCCGGCGTGTGCCCGCATGTACTCGGCGATGGCGGTGCCGAGGGCGACATCGGAGGTCATGATGTCGCACGCGTGGCCGGAGCCGTGGTCACCACCACCGCCGCGCAGGGTCCCAATCGAGCCGATCTGGGGGAAGTTCGCCCGGACGGCCGCGATGACGGCGACCGCGTGCGCGCTGAGACCGCCAGTGCTCACCTTCAGCGAGGAGCGGGCCGCCGTGCGGCTCACCGTGCCGGCGAGCGCCTTGACGGTCACGGCGCCGGTCCTCGTCGCTCCGGCGGAGGTCGCGCTGAACCCCAGCACCCCCTCGGTCGACACGACGTTGCGGACGTCGAGCGGGGCAACGACGGCCCGGGTCTGGGCGATGAGGTCCGGGGACCCGGTGGTCAGGGCAGCTCCGACTCCGGAGCCCAACAGCCCGGAGGCGGATCCGGCCGAGGCCCCCTCGGCCAGCGGGCTCGCCGCCAGGGCACCTGTCGACGCGGCGGTCGACGCGGAAGCCACCGCAGCCACGGTCAGCGCGGTCCCGATCGCGATCCCGCCGGCGAGGACACCGGCGGCGGCATACGGGCCCGCGGAGCCTACTGAGGGGACCGCGACGCGCGGCAAGGACACCGACAGGCCGCGGCGAGGGCGCGAGTGCCGCCCGTGGTACCGGGGGACGAAGGCAGCCGTCGTCATCGGGGTCTCAGGATCAGATCCGGCCGTAGCTCACGTTGCTGTAGGTCCAGATCGACGCGAGCGAGGTCCGCGTGCCCGGTCGAGACGCATGGTAGAGCTTGCCCGGGCCGGCGTAGATGCCGACGTGGTAGGCCGGGAAGCCGAAGAAGATGAGGTCACCAGGAGCCGGGTTGGACACCTTGTGCGACGCCTGACGCTGGCTCTCGGCGGTCCGCGGAATGGAGATCCCGGCGCGGCGGTAGACGAACTGGGTGTAGCCGGAGCAGTCGAAGCCGCTGGTGCTCGACCCGCCATAGACGTACGGGATGCCGGTCAGCGACGCGGCGATCGCGATGATGCCGCTGGTCGGCCCGGGGATGTTCACCTCGGGCGTCGAGGGCTTGGGCTTGACGCCCGAGGAGGAGCTGCCGGTGGACCGCGTGGCGGACCGGGAGACGGCCTTCGTCACGGTGCGGGTCGCCGTCTTCTTGGCCACGGTGGCGGCCGCGGCCTGCTTGGCCGTGAAGCCGAGCACCCCGAGATCCCCCACCGCGGTGACATCCGCGGCGACCGAGGGTGCGACGACCGAGGCGACGAAGGCCTCGTGGGCCGAGACGAGCGGCGTCGAGGCAGCGCCGTCGACGAAGCTGGCCGGGACGGCGGCGGGGGCGGCGGCAGGCTGGGCCACCGCCGACTGGGCGGCGGCCGCGGTGGCTGCGGTGGCCGGTGCCGGCGCAGCGGTGGCCGGCGCGGCGTAGGCCGCGACGAGGCCACCGGAGGCGACGACGAGGGCAGAGGCCTTGACGGCCGGGCGAGCGGTGCGCGCCGCGATGGTGGCAATCTCACCCATCGCGCTGTACCCGGAGGACCGGTGGCGCCCGACATGAAGCTGAGACACGAAAAACCTCTCCATGAGTCGCCTCCGAGGTGAGCTGTCGGGTTCGGGTGGGAAAGTTCACCCGGTGCGTCGGCCGAGGCCTGATGCACTTCACCCCAAGGGCGTCTCGCGACGCCCGGAAGGTGGTTCCCCCGGTCCTGCCTGGCTGGTTCAAGGGCACCCAGGTGAGGCGACAGGACTCGGCGAGCCTCACACGGGACTCACCTCGACGGGCGGGGTGAGCGCTGCCCACGGTACACAGCCGCCGGGGCAATGTCACGTTAAGGTCACGGCAAGGAAACGAAACGTGGTCTATGTCTCGACCCTTCCAACCCCTGGCTGCGGCCCCCCAACCGCCGAAGAAGCTCAGGAAGCGAAGACGTAGCTGGCCAGCCGTGGCCCGAGGTAGGCCTCGCGGTCGCCCCTGACGAGCACCCCAGGCCCCTGCCGGACGATCTGCACGACCGCGCCCGGGAGCACGCCGGCGTCCCGAAGCGAGGCCGAGGCGGCCGGGTCCGTCTGGGCCGGCTCCCCGATCCGACGGACCGTCACCGGGCGGTCGACGTCGCCGGCCAGGTCAAGCAGGCTCGAGACCGACGCGGTGACCTCACCAGGCGCCAGGCCGAGCTCATCCAGCCCCGGGATGGGGTTGCCGTAGGGCGACTCACGGCCGTCGTCGAGCAGCGCGAGGATCTTGCGCTCGACCCGTTCGCTGATGACGTGCTCCCACCGGCAGGCCTCGTCGTGGACGTACTCCAGCTCCAGCCCGAGGATGTCGACGAGGAGCCGCTCGGCGATGCGGTGCTTGCGCATGACCCGGGTCGCGAGGAGCCGGCCCTCCGCGGTGAGCTCCAGATGCCGGTCCTCCGCGACGGTGACCAGGCCGTCGCGCTCCATCCGGGCGATCGTCTGCGACACCGTTGGGCCGGAGTGCGCGAGCCGTTCGGCGATCCGGGCCCGCATCGGGGTGACCCGCTCCTCCTCGAGCTCGAGGATGATCCGCAGGTACATCTCGGTGGTGTCGATCAGCTCGGTCACACGCGTAGCCTCTCATCCGATGACAACCACCGTGCTCTGGCACCGCCGGGACCTGCGCCGAGGGGACCTCCCGGCGCTGTCAACGGCACTGGACGGCGGCGCGGTCCTGCCTCTCGTCGTCCTCGACCCGGCCCTGTGGGCGGGCGCGGGTCGGGTGCGCCAGTCCCGGTATGCCGCCTCCGTGCGCGCCCTCCAGACCTCGTATGACGGCGCCCTCGTCGTGCGCTGGGGTGACCCGGCCGTGGTTGTCCCTGAGGTCGCCGCGGAGGTCGGTGCGCGGGCGGTCCACGTGACCGCGGAGCCGAGCCCGTACGGCCG
>DIAZ01000055.1:0-1104 GCA_002415925.1 Dietzia sp. UBA5065
AGATGTGTATAAGAGACAGGTCCTGGACCAGCTCATGGCCGGGGCCGGGGAGGACGGCATCACCTACCCGCGCGCGGTCAGCCTGCTGGGGGCGACCGAGGTCGCGCTGATCGACGACACGGTGGACGCGCTCGCGGCCTCCGACGGCGCCACGCTGTTCCGGACCGTGGACAAGGTGGTGGAGGCCGGGCACGACCCGCGGCGCTTCGCGGCGGACCTGCTGCAGCGGCTGCGCGACCTCATCATGGTGCAGTCCGTGCCGCAGGCCATCGAGCGCGGGCTCGTCGACGCCCCGGTGGAGCAGGCCGAGACCATGCGGCGGCAGGCCGAGAACATCGGGCCCGCGACCCTCGCTCGCTGCGCGGACATGGTGCACGAGGGCATGGGGTCGATGCGCGGGGCCACCTCGCCGCGGCTGTTGCTGGAGATCCTCTGCGCCAAGCTGCTCCTGCCGTCGGCCGACGACTCCGTGGCCGCGCTCCTGCAGCGCATCGAGTCGCTGGAGTCGGGGACCGCGCGACCCGCCGCCGCGACGGTGGGGCCGAGCGGTGGTGTCGCCGGGCCGGGGGGAGACTCGACGTACGACGACGACGAGGTCCGCCCCGGCCCGGCCGGCGGTCCCGCGCCGCAGCCGGCGGGTCAGGCCGAGGCGCGCGCGAAGTTCGTGCGCCGGTCCCAGCGGCAGGAGACCGAGGCCGCAGGGCAGCCGGCCGGGCAGAAGGCCGACCCGGCGCGACCCGTGCCGGCCGCCGCCGCCGAGCCGGCCGTGCCCGGCGAGTCCGTGGCGCAGCAGCTGGCGGCGGGCCAGTCGGCGCCGGTCTCTGCCGTGCCCGGTCCTGCCGCGTCGGAAGCTCCCGCTGGGCCGCCCGAGCCGGTGGCCCCCGCTGTGCCGCTCGAGCCCTCCGCGGCGCAGACGGCGACGCCGCCGCAGCCCGAACCCTCCGCCCCGAGTGCACCAGAGGCCGTGGCGACCGAGGCGGTTGCGACGGAGACCGGGCCTTCGCCTTCGCCCGCGGCCGACGAGGATCCGTGGCGCGCGCCGGCCCCCGCACCCGACGAGGCCCCGGCGCAGCCCGCGCAGGCCGCGGAGCCGACGGACGCCGT
>DIAZ01000055.1:1227-4276 GCA_002415925.1 Dietzia sp. UBA5065
CCGGCATCGAGGCCGAGGACATCCGTCGCGCGTGGCCCGCCATCCGAGACGCCGTGCGCAAGCGGACCCGCACCGTCGAGGTGATGCTCGCCGGAGCGACGGTCGCCGGGGTGGACGGTCGGGTCATCCACCTGGTGCACGACTACGCGCCGCTGGCCAAGCGACTCCTCCAGCCCCACAACGCCACGGCGATCACCGACTCGGTGACGGAGGTGGTGGGCGGGGACTGGACCATCCGCTGCACCTCGGGCGGGGTGCCGACGGGCGGGGCGGACGCCCCCTCGCCGGCCGCGGCTCCCGCTCGTGGGCCGGCCCAGGACGTGGGGGACGCCCCCGCCGCGCCCCAGCAGTCCGAGCCGCAGGGCTGGCAGCGGCGTGTGCGCGGAGGCGACGCCGGTCAGTCGCGGGGCGACGGGCGCTCCGGCGCGGGCGGGGACCCCGGTGGCGGCTACGACGACATGCCTCCGCCGCCCGAGGAGCCCGAGCCGGAACCCGGAGAACGGGACGGCCCGCCGGCCCGCCCGGTGAGCGAGGAGGACATGGTCGACGAGGCGCGCAGCGGCCCGCAGAACCTCGACCACCGCACCGGTGAGGACATCGCCCTGGCTCTGCTCAAGGAGCACCTCGGGGCCCGCCCGCTCGAGCGCTGACCCGGCCTGCCCACAGCGCGGCGGGGCACGGTGTCGGACGGTGCGGTTACCCTGGGTGTCGACCGACCGGGGCCGTCCCCGGCCACCACGGCACCCCGCCGAAAGGATCCCCCATGCAGCCCGGACCGGACATGAACGCCCTTCTCCAGCAGGCCCAGCAGATGCAGCAGCAGCTCGCCCAGGCCCAGCAGGAGATCGCCGCCAGCACCGTCGACGGGCAGGCCGGGGGAGGGCTCGTCACCATCTCCATGCGCGGCACCGGTGAGGTCACCGGCGTCACGATCGACCCGAAGGTCGTCGACCCGGAGGACACCGAGACCCTGCAGGATCTTCTCGTGGGAGCGTTCGGTGACGCCCACACCAAGGTGCAGGAGCTCGCGGAGTCGCGGCTCGGCCCGCTGGCCTCCGCCGGCGGGCTCGGCGACATGATGGGCGGCCTGGGCATGTGAGCCGGCGGGACCCGGAGCGATCCGGGATCCCGCCCGCGGGACCCGGCGACGTCCGGGTCCCGGCCCCCGGTGGCGCATCCGTCGCCGGGCACGAAGGAGCACGGGGACGGCGATGTACGAGGGACCGGTTCAGAACCTGATCGACGAGTTCGGCAAGCTGCCGGGCATCGGTCCCAAGTCCGCCCAACGGCTGGCGTTCCACCTGCTCCAGGCCGAGCCGGACTCGGTGGAGCGGCTGCGGTCGGCCCTCCGGGCGGTTGTCGACGGGGTCACCTACTGCGAGGTCTGCGGCACGGTGGCGGCGGGCGAACGCTGCCGCATCTGCTCCGACCCGCGGCGCGACCCGACCCTCATCTGCGTGGTCGAGGAGCCCAAGGACATCGAGGCCATCGAGCGCACCCGTGAGTTCCGCGGGCTCTACCACGTGCTCGGCGGAGCGCTCGACCCCATCAACGGCATCGGGCCCAACGAGTTGCGGATCGCCGGCCTGATGCGGCGGGTCGCGGAGGAGTCCCCGGGCGAGGAGATCGCCGAGATCATCATCGCGACGGACCCCAACACCACCGGCGAGGCCACCAGCACCTACCTCGCCCGGTTGCTGCGGCCGTTCCCCGATCTGGTGGTGAGCCGTCTGGCCTCGGGACTGCCCATGGGCGCGGACCTGGAGTTCGCCGATGAGCTCACACTGGGCAGTGCACTGTCGGGTCGCCGCATCCTCTCAGGTGGACCTGCGCAGGCCCCGCGCTCGGGCGGCGTGCTCCGGCCCGCGCAGATCGACTCGCATGTCCCGGAGCCGGCCCCCGAACCCCCGCACGCCGAACCATCCCCCGAGATCGGCTACCCGGAGTCCGACGCCTCAGAGGCCGAACAGTTCCGCGGCGTTGCCGTGCCACACCGCCCGTAGCCAGTCGTCGCCCATCCCGAGGCGGGCCAGAGACTCGAGTTGGTGCGCGTACGGGTACGGGATGTTGGGGAAATCGGTCCCCAGCAGGATCTTGTGCCCCAGATCGGCGAGCCGCCCGCGCTCCGAGCCCGGGAACGGCCACGACTTCTCGACGAAGTCCGTGAACGCCATGGTGGTGTCGAGGTAGACGTTCTCGTACCGCTCGGCCAGGTCCAGGAAATCGCTGTACTCGCCCATGCCCATGTGGGCGATGATCAACGGCAGGTCCGGGAACCGGTTCAACACCGCCGCGACCGGTTCCGGCCCGGTGAACGCCCCCGCGACCGGCCCGCCGCCGCAGTGGATGACCGTCGGCACGTGCGCCTCGGACAGCTGACCCCACACCCGGTCGAGCATCGGATCGCCCGGGTCGTACTCGCCCACCTGGATGTGGGACTTGAACACGCGGGCCCCGGCCTCGACGGCGTCGCGGACGTACTCGCCGGCGGTCGGCTCCGGGTAGAACGTCGCCGTGTGCAGGCAGTCGGGATGCCGGGACGCGAAATCCGCCGACCACGCGTTGAGCCACGCGCCCATCTCCGCCTTGTGCGGGTACAGCATCGACGAGAACGCCAGCACGCCGTACGAGCGCAGGCGCGCGACGCGCTCGTCCTCGGCCTCTCGGTAGGTGATCGGCCACTGGCGCCCGATCTTGGGGCCGGCGGCGTCGAAGTAGTCCCACACCTTCGCCATCACCCGGTCCGGCATGAAGTGCGTGTGCACGTCGATGATCCCCGGAAGACCTAGGGGCTCCCACAGGGCGCGCACCTGCGCCGCCTCGACGGCGGGATCGGGCGGGGTCACGGAGCCGGGGAGGGGAGCGGAGCCGTGGTGATTGCACATGCGTCCGAGGGTAGGTCAGTGGTGTCGACCGTCCGCCGGTTCGGGTTCCGGCCGTCCCGGCCACCCCCACCCGCCCCGGCTGATTCGCCTGCCCGGCCACACCCCACGAAATCCACCTATCCGATTCCGATCCACCTGCCGACCTCCATAGGTGGATCGCAATC
>DIAZ01000073.1:0-2664 GCA_002415925.1 Dietzia sp. UBA5065
TGGTGGGTGCGCGAGCGGATGGTCGGCAGGACCTTGTCCGGCTCGGTGGTGGCGAAGATGAAGATGAGGTGCTCCGGCGGCTCCTCCACGATCTTGAGCAGCGCGTTGAAGCCCGCGTTGGTCACCATGTGGGCCTCGTCGATGATGAGCACCCGGTATCGCGACGACGCCGGCGCGAAGAACGCCCGTTCACGCAGGTCACGCGTGTCGTCGACGCCGCCGTGGCTGGCCGCGTCGAGCTCCGTCACGTCGAGGGTGCCCGTCCCGCCGGGCGCGAGCGCCACGCACGAGTCACACTCCCCGCACGGCGTGGCGGTGGGCCCCTGGACGCAGTTGAGCGAGCGGGCGAGGATGCGGGCGGACGAGGTCTTGCCGCAGCCGCGCGGCCCGGAGAAGAGGTAGGCGTGGTTGATACGACCGGAGGACAGTGCCACCGACAGGGGTTCGGTGACGTGTTCCTGGCCCACGACCTCGGCGAACGAGGCGGGACGGTACTTCCGATAGAGAGCCACGAGTAGAGGGTACCCAGGGGGTACGACGACGACGAGGGCGAGCGCGCGCGTTCCGGACCCGCCCGTTCCCCGTGGGCCGAAATGACCGGAGGGGCCGCGTCTCCGCAGCCCCTCCCGACGTCCTTCGCGCTGCTACGGGCCCCCTCAGACCCTCGCTACGCGGCGATTCCGAACCCAGATCGAACACCGGCCCCTCGCGGCCCCTCAGCCGCACTCCGGTGCCCGACCTCTGCTGGTTCGGACCCCTCAGATACAACCAGAACCCCTGGCCTGTTTCAAGAGTCTATTATTATTGACTATTGCTCAGTAGCGGCCCGGCGGTGCGAACCCCCACGTCAAGCGGCCGCCCATCGTGCAGACGTGCGGGTTCACATAATGAGAACGTGTTCTAGATCACTGTCGCGACCTGCGCGTGCGCGTTTCCACGTGGGAGAACGCCACGGCCCGGGCAGCGGAGCGAAGCGGCCGATGACAGTCGTCGATTAACGGGAACCGATCCGGTGTTACATCACGTGCGCGATGCGCGGCACGCCGCGAGCAGCGCGCACAATCCCACCACGTCCATCGCCGTCCGAACCTCGGCCAGCGGCGGCAGCGTGGGGGCCAGCCGGATGTGCCGATCGTCGGGATCCCGGCCGTACGGATACGCCGAGCCCGCCGGCGTCAGCGCCACCCCGAGCTCCTTGGCCAGGCGGACGGTCTCCGTGGCGGTGCCGTCGACCACCTCGAGGTCGATGAAGTAGCCGCCCTCCGGGTGGGTCCAGCTCGCGACGGCGTGCTCCCCGAGCCGTCGAGTCAGTGCGGCGTCGGCCGCCTCGAACTTCGGGGCGATGCTCCGGCGATGCTCCTGCATGTGGGCGCGGAGCCCGTCGGCGTCCCCGAAGAACCGCAGGTGCGCCAGCTGGTTGACCTTGTTGGGACCGATCGACCGGACGCCCGCGTGCGCGAGGTACCAGTCGAGGTTGGCCTGGGACGCGGCCAGGAAGGACACGCCCGCGCCGGCGAAGGTGATCTTGGAGGTCGAACACACCTGGAGGAAGCGGTTCGGGTGACCCGCCTCGGCGGCGAGTTCGTCGACGGCGGGCACCTTGGGGAAGTCCCCGGTGAGCGTGTGCACCACGTAGGCGTTGTCCCAGACGATCCGGAAATCCGGGGCGGCCGTGGCCATCCTCGCCAGGCGGGACACCGTGTGGTCGTCGTAGGTGGCGCCCGTGGGGTTGGAGAAGATCGGGACGCACCACATGCCCTTGATGGACGGGTCCTCCGCGACCAGCCTCTCGACCTCGTCCATGTCGGGGCCGGTCGCCCCGAGTGGCACCGGGATCATCTCGATGCCGAGCGCCTCGGTGATGCCGAAGTGCCGGTCGTAGCCGGGAACCGGGCACAGCCACCGCAGCGTCGGCTCGTCCTTCCACGGCCGGGCCGAGTCGGGCGTGCCGAACAGCATCGAGAAGGCCACCAGGTCGTACATGATCGACAGGCTCGCGTTGTCCTGCGCGATCACGCGGCCGGCGTCCACGCCCAGCAACTCCGCGATGATCGCCCGCAGCTCGGGCAACCCGGCGCCGCCACCGTAGTTGCGGACATCGGTCTTGCCCGCCAGGTGATCGCCCTCCCCCGGCAGAGACAGCAGCCGCTCCGAGAGATCCAGCTGCTCGGGCGACGGCTTGCCCCGGGTCAGGTCGAGGGACAGTCCCCGCTCGGCAAACGAGTCGTATTCGGAGACCAGCTCCGACTCGAGTCGGCCGAGGTCGTCGGCGGAGAGATCGGACAGCGCCATGGTTGGCCTCCGGTAAGGGATCGACAACTTCGGTGGTGGTGGTGCCCAGACGTCAAGGGACCCCGCGCACCCGCCAGAGCCCGCTGACCCTTGCTGCCTTCCGGCCCTGGGGGAGTTCACAGGATGGACGCCGCGCGGGGTCCGGGGCCGAGTCTAGCCGTGCCGCCCCGGTTGTCGCACGCCGCCCGTGGTTTGCCACTGGTCGGCCGCGCTGGGTACTCTCGTCCACGGAGGATTCGCCTAGTGGCCTATGGCGCTCGCCTGGAACGCGGGTTGGGGTTTATAGCCCCTCAGGGGTTCAAATCCCCTATCCTCCGCCGCGGACGCGGCCCGGTGCTCTCGAGCCCGGGCCGCGTCTCCCATTTCCGGCCT
>DIAZ01000073.1:2807-3205 GCA_002415925.1 Dietzia sp. UBA5065
CCGGCCTGCCCGCCCCCCCTGGCTTGCGCTGCCCGCTTGGCTTGCGCTGCCCCTCTGCCCGGAAATCGCCGGGTCCCGCTGCCCCCGTGGACCATTTCCCCAGCGCAAGCCGAGACGGCCGGCCCCGCTCGGTAGCATCGCCACCGTGACCGAGAGCGCGAACCCCGACGTCGACCTCCGGGTGCTCGTCTACAGCAGCGACGCCGCCACCCGCGGCCGCGTCAGGTCCGCCCTCGGCGCCCGCCCGCATCCCGACCTCCCCCGCCTGCTCTACACCGAGGTCGCCACGGCGACGGTCGTCATCGAGCACATGGACGCGGGCGGCATCGGCCTCGCGATCCTCGACGGCGAGGCCGCCCCCACCGGCGGGCTGGGCCTGGCCAAGCAGCTCCGGGACG
>DIAZ01000104.1:0-1892 GCA_002415925.1 Dietzia sp. UBA5065
GTGGGCGTGGCCCCGGGCCCCGACGGACCGCGCGGTCCGCGCAGTGGCATCGTGGGCGCGGAGCCGGTCCCCGCGGCGGCGGCCGGGCCCGCGACCCCTGCCGCGCCGGCCGCCCCCGGCGCTCCCCCGCCCGGAAGTGGGCCGGTCAACCTCAACACCGCCGACGCCGCGACGCTCGACACCCTGCCGGGGGTGGGGCCGGTGACGGCGGCGGCGATCCTCTCGTGGCGGGCGGCCAACGGCGTGTTCGCGAGCGTCGATCAACTCGCCGAGGTGGACGGCGTCGGGCCCGCGACCCTGTCCCGCCTGCGGCCCCTCGTCACGGTGTGAGCGGGCCGCGGCCGCCGGGCCCGCAGGGCTCCGGGGCGGGGGGAGAGCGGGTCCCACCGGGGCGGCTCCCGGCTGTCCGCGATCTCAGGCTCGTCCTGCCGACGCTGGCGCTGTTCGCGGCGACCGCGGTGGCCGTCGGGGCCCGCCCGTCGACGGGGGCTGCGCTCGGGGTGGTCCTGGCCTCCTCGGCGGTGGTCGCGGCCACCTGGTCGGTGGGCGTGGGCGCGCGGGATCGGGTGGACCGCGCCGCCCTCGGGGTGCTCGCGATGGCGTGCGCCCTCGGGGCGGTCGGCGCGGGGGTCCAGGCGGCGCGGTCGCACGCGCTCGCCGCGCACCCGTTGGTCTCGCTGGTCGGCGCGCGGACGGGCGTCGAGGCCGTGGTGACGGGATTCGACCGTCCGGTCCGCAGCGGTGGCGTGATGGTCCCGGTCCGCGTCGAGGTCACGGGGTCGGGGGAGTCCGCGCGCGCCGCTCGCCTCGACGTGGTGGTGCTCGCCCGCGAAGGATGGCGGGGGCTGCCTCCCGGGACGCGGGTGCGGGCGTCGGTCGCGGTCCTGGACCCGCTCACCCCGGCGGACCCGCCGGGCCTGCGGGCCCTGACCCCGCCTCGGGTGGTGGAAGGGCCGGGGATCTCCGGCCGGGGCCCCGCCGCGGTGCGGGAGCGGCTGCGCTCGGTCGCGGACCGCGCGCTCGAGGGCGAGGCGGTGGGACTGCTCCCGTCCGTCGTGCTGGGCGACGAGGGCGGGGTGTCCACCGAGACCCGGGACGAGTTCCGGTCGGCCGGACTGGCCCACCTCACGGCGGTGTCGGGTGCCAACACCACCTACGTCGTGGGGGCCGTGCTCCTGGCCGCGGCGGCGCTGGGTGCGGGCCGCCGGGGCCGGGTCGCGGCCGCGGCGGTGGCGTTGGCCGGCTTCGTGGCCGTGGTGGGTCCGGAACCCGCCGTGCTCCGCGCGGCCGGAACCGGGGCGATCGGGCTCGCCGCGCTCAGCACACACCGCCAGGGGCGGCCGCTGGCGGCCCTGGCGGGCGTGGTGTTGCTCGTCGCGCTCCTCGATCCCGTCACCGCCACCGGGGCCGGGTTCCTCCTGTCGGTGAGTGCGACCGCGGCGCTCGTCCTGGCGGCACGCCCGGTCGCGGTACGGATCTGCCGACCGTGGATGCCCGGGCCCGTCGCCGACGTGCTGGCCGTGTGCGTGGTGGCCCACGTGGCCACTCTGCCGGTGGTGGTGGCCGCCGGGCTCGGGACGGGGCCGTGGTCCCTGCCGGCGAACCTCGCGGTGGCGCCGGCGGTGCCGGTGGTCACGGTGCTCGGGACGGCCGCCGCCGCGCTCGGGCCGGTGTGGGAGGGCGGCGCCGTGCTGCTCGCCGCGGCGTGTGCCCCCGCGCTGTGGTGGCTCGACACGGTCGCGGGGATCGTGGCCGCCCTGCCGGGGTCGCCGCACCCGGCGCCGCCGGGACCGGGATGACCCCGAGGCGGGACCGGACGTGTCGGGCCCGCGTGGCACCATGTCGGAGGTAGACCACAGCGGGGACGACGACGGTGACATCGACGGTGACAT
>DIAZ01000104.1:2025-12352 GCA_002415925.1 Dietzia sp. UBA5065
ATCGACGGTGACATCGACGGTGACGACGACGAGGAGAGCGGCGGATGGCAGCAGGGTCCGGTCCGCATGCGCTGCACCTGATTCTCGGGGAGGACGAGTTCCTCACCGAGCGCGCCACGATGGGCATCGTCGCGTCCGTGCGTGCGGCCGCACCCGCCGGGGAGGAACCGCCGGTTGTCTCCCGTCTCGGTGGGCCGGAGGTCAGCGCGCCGCAGCTGTTCGAGCTGCTCTCCCCGTCCCTGTTCGGGGAGGCCCGGATCGTGGTGATCACCGGGGCGGCGGAGCTGGGCAAGGACGCGCAGGCGGCGGTGATGGGTGCCGCCCACGATCTGCCCGAGGAGACGGTCCTGGTGGTCCAGCACACGGGCGGAGGACGCGCCAAGACGCTCGTCCCCGACCTGCGCAAGGCCGGGGCGGAGGAGCACGCCGCCGGCAAGCTCTCCCGACACATGGACGTGGTGGGCTTCGTCCGCTCGGAGTTCCGCGGGCTGGACGTCCGGGTGGCCCCCGAGGCCTGCGAGGCGCTGGTCGAGGCGGTGGGGACCGACCTGCGCCGGCTGGCCTCCGCCTGTGGACAGCTCGTGGCCGACACCGGCGGCAAGGTGGACGTGGAGGCGGTGCGGCGCTACCACTCGGGGGTCGTCGGGATCAGCGGCTTCACCGTGGCCGAGCGGGCGGTGGTCGGCGACGTGGCCGGGGCGATCGAGGCGCTCGAGTGGGCGATGCACACGGGGGTCCCGCACGTCGTGCTCGCCGACGCCCTGGCGGACGCGGTCAACTCGATCGCCCTGGTCGGGACCCAGCGTGGCGCCGCCCCCGCGGACCTGGCCCGTCAGGGGTTGCCACCGTGGAAGGTCAAGAAGGTCACCGCCCAGACCCGGCACTGGTCCATCGAGACGCTGGGCACCGCGCTGCAGGTGGTGGCACGTCTGAACGGCGAGGTCAAGGGGCAGGCGGAGGACACGTCCTACGCGTTGGAACGCGCCATCCGACGGGTGGGGTCGCTGGCCGCCTCGGGAGGGGTCGGCTAGGCCGGCCGGACAACGGCCCGGCCCGCGGACAACGACAAGGGCCCACGCCGCGCACTCGGGTGGTGCGGGGTGGGCCCTCGGAGCCGCGTCGCGGCGGTGGCCGCCGCGGGGCTGGGCGCCTCAGGGGAGAGGCGCCGGGGAGTGCATCAGAGCGCGTTGACGGCCTTGGCGAGCGCCGACTTCTTGTTGGCGGCCTGGTTCTGGTGGATGACACCCTTGGTGGCGGCCTTGTCGAGCTGACGGGAGGTGGCGACGAGCAGCGCGCCGGCCTTGGCCTTGTCGCCGGCCTCGGTGGCCTCGCGCAGGTTCCGGATGGCGGAGCGCAGGGCCGACTTGGTCGACTGGTTGCGGAGGCGGTTGCGCTCGTTGGTGAGGTTCCGCTTGATCTGGGACTTGATGTTGGCCACTCGTCGCACCTTCGGTCGTGTGTCGGCGGGGCCCTGAGGATCCCGCCGAGCTGATGTCATGTCTCTAGTCCGTCCGGACACGTGGAACGTGATCCGGTGGACACCGACGGCCCACCTTACCAGCGGCGGTGTCACCGGCCAAAACGCTCCGCGATCCCCCGCCGGCCGTGGGTCAGCGCCAGCCGTAGTCCGACCGCAGCCGGCCGGCGACCTCCTCGAACCTCTCCCGCGGGCAGATCGCGCCCTCCCGCCGGATCCCGGCCTCGGGCACGTCCAGCACGCGGTCCAGGCGGACCCAGCTCGGTCGGCCCTCCGGGTCCCACGGCCCGCTGCCGAGCCCCAGCCACCCCTCGTCGTCGGCACGCTTGTCCCGCGACGAGAGCTGGAGGCCGAGCAGACGGTCCCCGTCCCGGCCCACCACGAGGACGGGACGATCCTTGCCGCGGCCGTCGTTCTCCTCGAACTCCACCCAGGTCCACACGATCTCGCCCGGGTCCGCGCGACCGTCGAGGTCGGGCGCGTACGCGATCGTCCGGGCGCGGCTGGACGTGTGAGCGGTGCCGGTGGTGGTGGGCCGGCCCCCGCCGCCGGGGTCGCGGGAGAGGGCGGGGGAGAGGCCGCGCTCATCGAGGCGCCTGCGCACCTCGCGCGCCACCGTCGGTCCGTACCTCTGACCCATCCGAAGCGCGGAGCGGCCCATGCGGGACCAGTCGATTGCCATGGATGCCAGGGTAACGAGGTGCTCCCGACCGGCGCGGATTAAGATCGTGACTTATGGACATGGTGTGCGTGATCGTGTGGGCGTCGGATGCGGACGCGGGAACCGGGGACCCGGCGGGGTTGCGGTCGAGGATCGGGGCGGCGGTCGAGGGGCCGTTGGCCGCGCTGGGCGTGGAGCGGTACCTGGTCAACGTTCGCGACGAGGCGGTGGCCGGCGCGATGATCGACGTGCAGGTGACCGAGCGGCCCGTGCTCGCCGTGGTCCGCGCCCGCGTGCCGGTCGCCTCGGCCACGGCGCTGGCGGATCTGCTCGAGGGGGCGCGGGCGATCGGTCCGGTGTCGGCGTGGTCGGTGACGGCGTCCGAGCCGCTCCCCATCGCGGACCCGACCGAGGGGGACCGGTGCGAGGGGATGTCCCAGATCGCGATCCTGCGCCGGCCCGAGCGGATCGAGCGCGAACAGTGGCTGCGCACGTGGCTCGAGGAGCACACCACGGTCGCGGTCGACACCCAGTCCACGAGTGGCTACCTCCAGCACGTGGTGGTGCGGGCCCTCACCGAGGACGCGCCGCGGATCGACGCGATCGTGGAGGAGGTCCTCCCGCTCGCCGCGGCGACCGACCTGACGGTGTTCTTCGGTGCCCCCGGCGACGAGGCCCGCATGGCGGCCAACATGCAGGCCATGGGCGCCTCGACCGCACGGTTCCTCGATGACGGCACGGTCGATGCGATCCCCACCGGGCGGTACGTGATGCGTATCCGGGGTCCACACATGTGACAATGGGAGTCATCGCCCGGTCGGACCGCACCCAGCCACGTCCGGGCCCGCCCCCAGGAGTGATCGAGATTCCCAACTTCGCAGAGACGACGTTCACCGATCCAGCCAGGATCAGGAACTTCTGCATCATCGCGCACATCGACCACGGCAAGTCGACGTTGGCTGACCGCATGCTGCAGCTGACCGGCGTCGTCGAGGAGCGGCTCATGCGGGCCCAGTACCTCGACCGCATGGACATCGAACGCGAACGCGGCATCACTATCAAGGCACAGAACGTCCGACTGCCGTGGGTGCCCCGCTCGGGTGCCCACGTCGGCGAGGAGATCGTGCTGCACATGATCGACACCCCCGGCCACGTGGACTTCACCTATGAGGTCTCCCGTGCGCTCGAGGCGTGCGAGGGCGCGATCCTCCTGGTGGACGCCGCGCAGGGGATCGAGGCGCAGACGCTGGCCAACCTGTACCTGGCCATGGAGAACGACCTCGAGATCATCCCGGTGCTCAACAAGATCGACCTGCCGGCGGCGGACCCGGACCGGTTCGCCGAGGAGATCTCGCACATCATCGGGTGCGAGCCCGGCGACGTCCTGCGCGTGTCCGGCAAGACGGGCGAGGGCGTGGACGCGCTGCTGGACAAGGTCTGCGACGTGATCCCGGCGCCCGTCGGCGACCCCGACGCCCCGGCCCGCGCGATGATCTTCGACTCGGTCTACGACACCTACCGCGGGGTGGTGACCTACGTCCGGGTGTTCGACGGTTCGCTCCGGCCGCGCGAGAAGGTCAGGATGATGTCGACGGGCAGCACCCACGAGGCGCTCGAGGTGGGGATCATCTCGCCCGAGCCCAAGGCCACCACGGGGCTCGGTCCCGGCGAGGTGGGATACCTCATCACCGGCGTCAAGGACGTCCGCCAGTCCAAGGTCGGCGACACGGTGACCAGCGCGCGGGGTGGCGCCGAGGAGGCGCTGGCCGGGTACAAGGAACCCAACCCGATGGTGTTCTCCGGGCTGTACCCGATCGACGGGTCCGACTACCCGGTCCTGCGCGACGCCCTGGACAAGCTGCAGCTCAACGACGCCTCGCTGGACTACGAGCCGGAGACCTCAGTGGCGCTGGGCTTCGGCTTCCGCTGCGGCTTCCTGGGGCTGCTGCACATGGAGATCACCCGCGACCGGCTGGAGCGCGAGTTCGACCTCGACCTCATCTCCACCGCCCCGAACGTGGTGTACCGCGTGATCGCGGAGGACGGCACCGAGCACCAGGTCACCAACCCGTCGTACTGGCCCGAGGGCAAGCACCGCGAGATCTTCGAGCCGATCGTCAAGTGCACGATCATCGTCCCCAGCGAGTTCGTGGGCACGGTGATGGAGCTGTGTCAGTCCAAGCGGGGCGAGATGAAGGGCATGGACTACCTGTCCGAGACCCGCGTCGAGCTGCGGTACATCATGCCGATGGGCGAGATCATCTTCGACTTCTTCGACTCGCTCAAGTCGCGCACCAAGGGCTACGCGTCGATGGACTACGAGGAGGCCGGCGAGCAGCAGGCGGATCTGGTCAAGGTCGACATCCTGCTGCAGGGCGAGGCGGTGGACGCGTTCAGTGCGATCGTGCACCGCGACTACGCGCAGGGCTACGGCAACAAGATGACGGGCAAGCTCAAGGAGCTCATCCCGCGCCAGCAGTACGAGGTGCCGATCCAGGCCGCCATCGGCGCGAAGATCATCTCCCGCGAGAACATCCGCGCGATCCGCAAGGACGTGCTCTCCAAGTGCTACGGCGGCGACATCAGCCGCAAGCGCAAGCTGCTGGAGAAGCAGAAGGAGGGCAAGAAGCGCATGAAGTCCATCGGCCGCGTGGACGTGCCGCAGGAGGCCTTCGTCGCCGCGCTGTCGGCGGAGTCGAGCGCGGACAAGAAGTAGCCGCCGGCTCGTCGTCGTCGTCCCTCACGTCCGGGCGCGGTGGCGCCGCACGGCGCAGCGGTTGGTGCAGCGCGTCGAGCAGTAGGTCTTGCGGCCGTTCCGGGTGACGTCGGCAAAGACCCGCTCGCAGTCGTCGGCCGCGCACCGGGCCAGCCGGTCGATCCCGCGCGAGGTCAGGTGTAGCGCGGTGCCGACCGAGAACATGGCGGTGAGCAGGCGCGCGAACGACACGTCGTCGGCGCGGTAGTGCACGTGCCAGTGCCCGTCGTGGTCGGTGAGCCGCGGCGGCGCCGAGTGCTCGGCGAGCAGGGCGTTGAGGGCGTCGGCGCGCCCGTGCGGCGCGGTGGTGTCCACGACGACGAGCCACGCGTCGAGGAACCGGTCGACCTCCGCCAGGTCCGCGTCCGAGGCGGTCCGATCGATGGTCACCCCCGATTCGCGGCAGCGGTCCACCAGTTCGCGGGTGGTGCGGGGGCGGCGATTGGCCAGGTCGGCGGCGAGGGTGACCGGATCGGCGCCGTAAGGGTTGATATACACAAACCGATTACAGCACAGTGGTCCGCATGCCTCAGTCGCTCGCGGGCCTCGCCGCGTCCCCCGCCGTCGGGATCTCGGTGTGGGTGCTCGCCGCGCTCGTCCTGGCGGCCTTCGTCGCCGGGTGGGTCGACTCGGTGGTCGGCGGCGGCGGGCTCATCCAGCTGCCGGCGCTCGTGATCGCGCTGCCCGCGGACGCCTCGACCCCGGAGATCCTCGGGACCAACAAGCTCTCGTCGGTGGCGGGGACGCTGGTCGCCACCCTGACGTACCTGCGCACGATCCGGGTGCCCGTCGGCATGGTCCTGCCGCTGGTGGTGGCGGCCTTCGCGGGCTCGGCGGCGGGCTCGTCGGTGGCCCGGTTCATCCCCAAGGACCTGCTCACCCCCGTCGTCCTGGTGGCGGTGGTCGCCGTGGGCGCGTACACGTATCTCAAGCCGACGCTGGGCCGCGTCCACGAGGAGCGGCACTCCGGCTGGTCGCGGGCCTGGCGCTCCGGCCTGATCGGCGTGGTGATCGGCTTCTACGACGGGGTGCTGGGACCCGGGACGGGGTCGTTCTTCGTCATCGCGATCGTGGCGTTCCTGGGGTTCGGCTTCCTCCAGGGCACGGTCGCGGCCAAGCTCGCCAACCTCACCACCAATCTCGCCTCGATCCTGGTGTTCGGCATCCACGGCGAGGTGCTCTGGGTCCTCGGCGGCTGCATGGCGATCGCCAATCTCGCCGGCGGCTTCATCGGCGCCAAGATGGCGATGCGCCACGGCAACGAGTTCATCCGCACCGTGTTCCTCGTGGTCATCGGCGTCCTGGCGATCAAGCTGGCCTGGGACACCGTCGCACAGTGGACGGGCTGACGGCCGGGCGCGGGGCCGGGCGCGGGGCAGGGGGCGCGGTCGGAGTGCCGACGTAGACTCGGCCCCATGACCCTCCCGACCCCAGACACCGACCGCCACCCGTTGCTCGACGAGTCACCGTTGCCGTACGGGCTGCCGGACTTCGCGGCGATCGAGGACTCGGACCTGGAACCGGCGATCCGCACCGCCATCGACGACCACGCGGCCGAGATCGCCGCGATCGTCTCCAACCCGGAGGCGCCGACGGTGGAGAACACCGTGATCGCGCTCGAACGCTCCGGTCTCGCGCTCACCCGGGTGCTGTCCGTCTTCTACGGTCTCCTCGGGCCGGACGCCACGAGCGCGCGCCTGGACATCGACAGGGTGGTCTCGCCGCTGTTGGCGGCGCACCACTCGGCGGTGATGACCGATCAGGGACTGTTCGCGCGGGTCGACGCCGTCCACTCGGCGCTCGGGGCGGACGGGTCGCCGGAGGCGGAGTCCGGGGTCGACGACGAGACCGGCCGGCTCATCCGTCGACACCACCGTGACCTGCTGCGCGCCGGCGCCGGGCTCGACGACGCCGGCCGCGAACGCCTGACCGCGATCGACACCCGGCTCGCCGGACTGACCACCGCGTTCGGGGAGAACCTGCTCGCCTCCACCAGTGAGTCGGCCGTCCACGTCACCGACGAGTCCGAGCTGGCGGGCCTGCCCGCGTCGACGCGGTCGACGCTCGCCGCCGGTGCCGCCGACGCGGGCCTCGACGGGTGGCTCATCCCGCTGGGACTGCCCACCGTGCAGCCGATCACGGCGTGGCTGGATGACGCGGGCCTGCGGCGTCGGGTCATGGAGGCGTCGCTGCGCCGGGGGGCCACCCCGGATCACGACAACGCCCCGATCGTGCTGGAGATCGTCCGTCTCCGTGCCGAGCGCGCCCGGTTGCTCGGGTTGGGCAGCCACGCCGAGCACGTCCTGGCCGTGGAGACCGCCGGGTCACCCGAGGCGGCGCGCGGTCTGCTGCTCGACGTGGTGGATGCGGCCGTCACCAATGCGCGGGGCGAGGCCAAGGACCTGCTCGGAGGGGACGACCGCGAGGTGGACCCCGCCGACTGGGCCTGGGCGTCCGAGCGCCTGCGCGCCGACCGCTTCCAGGTGGACGACGCGACGGTCCGGCCGTACTTCGAGCTGGAACGCGTGCTCCGCGACGCCGTCATGTACTCCGCGACCGAGCTCTACGGGCTTCGGTTCTCCGAACGCGCGGACCTGGCGGGGTACCTCCCCGACGTCCGGGTGTTCGAGGTCTTCGACGAGGACCACGACGAGCAGGACGCCGGGATCGGGCTGCTGTTGCTCGACTACTACGCCCGGCCGACCAAGCGTGGCGGTGCCTGGATGACGTCGTTCCGCGACCAGTCCCGGCTCCTGGACTCGCGGCCCGTCGTGGTGAACGTCATGAACCTCGCGCGTCCCGCGGCGGGTGAACCGACGCTGCTCACCATGGACGAGGTCACCACGATGTTCCACGAGTTCGGGCACGCCCTGCACGGGTTGCTCTCCGACGTGCGGTATCCGGTGTTCTCCGGCACCTCGGTGCCGCGGGACTTCGTGGAGTTCCCCTCCCAGGTCAACGAGATGTGGGCCCGACGACCCGAACTGCTGGCGCACTACGCCCGGCACGTGGAGACCGGCGACACGATCGGGGAGGACCTCGTCGCGCGGATGCGCGAGGCGGAGCGCTTCGGGGAGGGTCAGGCCACGGTGGAGTACCTGGCCGCCGCGCTGCTCGACCTGGCGTGGCACTCGCTGTCCCCCGAGGAGGCCGAGGCGGTCACCGACATCGACCGGTTCGAGGCCGGGGTGCTCGCCGAGGCGGGGCTCGACGTCCCCGGCGTCGAACCCCGGTACCGCTCGCGGTACTTCCAGCACATCTTCGCCGGCGGGTACTCGGCCGCCTACTACTCCTATTTCTGGGCGGAGGTCCTCGACGCGGACGCCGCCGAGTGGTTCGCCGCCCGCGGCGGGCTGCAGCGGTCCTCCGGGGACGCGATGCGTCGTGAGGTGCTCGCCCGGGGCGGGGCCATCGACTTCCTCGACGCCTACCGCGCCCTGCGCGGGTCGGACCCGAGCCCGGCGGCGCTGCTGCGCCGCCGGGGGCTCGACAGTTCCGTGGTGGGTGGCCGTGAGGTCGCGGCCGCGGGGCGGTCGTAGGATCAGCCCGTGACGGCGTTCCTGGAGTTCTGGGACAGGGTCGAGCTCTGGCTCGCCACCCTGCCGTTCCCCATCCAGGTGTTCATCATGCTGGCGGCGGGTGTCCCGCTGTTCGCCCTCGTCGCGGTACCGGTGGAGAAGGTGGCGGACGTGCTCGTCCATCGGTTCCGCGGCCTCGTCGCCGCCGACTCCGCCGGCACCGCCGAGACCGGGAAGGAGGTTCTCTGATGCCCCGGTCGCGTGTGACTCTCGCGCTGATCCTGCTCATCGCGCTCGTCGTGATCGCCTGGATCCTCATCGACGTCCTCTGACGTGGAGCGGTCGAGGGATCGACCGCCGTGGAACGACCCGCGCACGTACACTGCCCTCCATGCAGCGCTTGAGTGGACTGGACGCCAGCTTCCTGTACTTCGAGACCCGGGCCCAGCTCCTCCACGTGTGTGGGTTGATCGTCCTGGACGTCTCGGAGATGGAGGACGGGTATTCGTTCGGCGCGCTCCGGGCGGAGTTGAACCGGCGGGTCACCGGCATGCCCACGTTCCGCCGCAAGCTCCACGATTCGCTGATCAACGTGGATCACCCGGTGTGGGTCGAGGCCGAGGACTTCGACATCGACCACCACCTCCACCGGGTGGGCATCCCCCAGCCCGGCGGGGATCGCGAACTCGCGGAGCTGTGCGCCCATCTGGCCAGCCAGCCGATCGACCGGTCCATGCCGTTGTGGCAGATGTACGTCATCGAGGGGCTCGCCGACGGGGGAGTCGCCGTCTTCGCCAAAATGCACCACTCCACGGTCGACGGCGTGACGGGCGCCAACATGATGTCTCAGCTGTGCACCCTCACCCCCGACGATCCGTCGCTCGACCGGGAGTTGGTCGAGGAGACCGCCGGCGGCTCGGGTGCACTCGAACTCGCGGTGGGCGGGGCCCTGTCGCGGCTGGCCACACCGTGGCGGCTGGCGTCCCTGCTGCCCGGCACCCTCGGGGTGCTGCCGTCGTGGATCAACCGGGCCCGCAAGGGGCTCGCCATGCCGGCGCCGTTCACCGCCCCGCGCACGCCGTTCAACCGCACGATCACCGGACACCGGTCGATCTCGTACGTGAGCGTCGACCTCGAGGACATCAAGCGGGTCAAGAACGCCTTCGGCACGACGGTCAACGACGTCGTGTTGGCGGTGTGTTCCACCGCGCTGCGCAAGTACCTCGACGACCTGGACGCACTCCCGGGCAAGCCGCTCATCGCGATGGTCCCGATGTCGGTTCACGCCGCCGAGTCGCGCCCGGGCACGAACCGGGTCTCCGGCATGTTCATGTCATTGTCCACGGACATCGACGACCCGGTCGAGCGGCTCGAGGCGATCCGCGACGCCAACACGGTCGCCAAGGACCACACCAACGCCCTCGACGCCAACCTCCTGACCGACTGGGCGCAGTTCGCCGCGCCCTCGGTCTTCGGCTCGGCCGTGCGGATGTACTCGCGGCTTCGATTGTCCGAGCGCCATCCCGTCGTCCACAACCTCGTCATCTCCAACGTTCCGGGCCCCAACATCCCGCTGTACTTCCTCGGGGCCAGGATCAAGAGCATGCTGCCGATGGGACCGGTCTTCCACGGTGCGGGGTTGAACTGCACGGTGATGTCGTTGGACGGCAGCCTGCACTTCGGGTTCATCGCGTGCAAGGACCTCGTCCCCGACCCGTGGCCGCTCGCGGAGGCGGTCGAGGAGGCCATGAAGGAGTACGTGGACGCCGCGGCCGAGCGGGAGGCCAGCGGCGAACCCACAGTCCAGCGCCGGTCCGCGGGGGAGCTGGCGGCGGCGCGCAAGGAACGACGGAAGTCCTCGCGGCAGGCGTCGGGGCGCCAGTCGTCGGCGGTCACCGACTCCGCTGCAGACCAGG
>DIAZ01000104.1:12554-17881 GCA_002415925.1 Dietzia sp. UBA5065
CGCGCCCGCCAAGAAGGCCGCGGCCAAGGGTGCCACGCGCGCGAAGAATGCCGCGGCCAAGCCGACGGGATCGAAGCCGGTCGCGCCCACTCCCGCAGCGCCCACCCCCGCAGCACCCACGTCCACCGTGTCCGCTCCCGCCGCCTCCGACTCGGCCAGCACTCCGACGGGTGGTGAGATCGGGACGGGATCCGCGTCCGGTCAGGCGTGACCGCCGGGCCCCACGACCCCGTCCGGCTCGCGCTGTCCCCACCGGAGCGTGATGCGGACGCCCCGTTCGGGATCTATCTGCACGTCCCGTTCTGCGCGTCCCGCTGCGGCTACTGCGACTTCAACACCTACACGGCGGGCGAGCTCGGTTCGGCCACCTCGCCCGCCGACTGGGAACGGGCCGCCACCCTGGAGATCGAGCGCGCCGCGGCGGTCCTCGCCGGGGCCGGAACCCCGCCCACGGTCGACACGGTCTTCGTCGGCGGGGGGACGCCGTCCCTCGTCGGTGCGGACGTCCTGGTGGGGATGCTCGACCGCATCAGGTCGACCTTCGGACTCACCCCCGGCGCCGAGGTGACCACCGAGAGCAACCCGGAGTCCACGTCGCCGGAGTTCTTCGACCGGCTGCGGGAGGGCGGGTACACCCGGATCTCCCTGGGCATGCAGTCCACCGCCGCCCACGTCCTGCGCGTCCTGGACCGGGTCCACACCCCGGGCCGCCCGCAGGAGGCGGTCGCCGAGGCGCGACGGGCGGGCTTCGAGCACGTCAACCTCGACGTGATCTACGGGACACCGGGGGAGACCGACGACGACCTCGCGCGCACCCTCGACGCCGTCGTGGCCTCCGGCGTGGACCACGTGTCCGCCTATTCCCTCATCGTCGAGGACGGCACCGCGTTGGCCCGGCGGATCCGCAGGGGTGAACTCCCGGGGACGGTCGAGGACGTGCTGGCCGACCGCTACGAGCAGGTCGCCGCCCGGCTGTCCCGCTCCGGGTTCCACTGGTACGAGGTCTCCAACTTCGCGACCGGCGAGTCCGGGTACTGCCGACACAACCTGGGGTACTGGCGTGGCGGGGACTGGTGGGGCATCGGCCCGGGTGCGCACTCCCACGTCGCCGGACACAGGTGGTGGAACCTCCGGCACCCGGCCCGCTACGCCGCGGCGTGCGACGCGGGGGACCTGCCCGTCGAGGGTGGGGAGACGCTCGACCACGCCGACCGTCACCTCGAGCGGATCATGACCGGGCTCCGCCTGGCGGAGGGGTTGCCGGACGAGGCGTTCACCACCGGTGAGCGGACGCGGGCGGACCTCCAGGTCGAGGCGGGCCTGCTCCGGCGTCGGTCCGGGGCGGGGCTCGGGCCCGGATACGCGCTCACCGAGGCGGGCCGGCTGCTCGCGGACGGCGTCGTGCGCGACGTGCTCCTCTGAGCGCCTGTCCTAGAATCGACGGGACGCGACCGCGAGGAGGAGGAACCCATGTCGAGTACGGCCGATCGTAGGACCGAGGTCTTGCGCGCGATCGTCTCCGACTACATCGCCTCGCAGGAGCCGGTCGGGTCCAAGTCGCTGGTCGACCGCCATTCCCTGGGCGTGTCGAGCGCGACCATCCGTAACGACATGGCCGTCCTCGAGGCCGAGGGCTTCATCGTCCAACCCCACACCAGTTCCGGGCGGATCCCCACGGAGAAGGGGTATCGGCACTTCGTCGACTCGATCGAGGAGATCACGCCGCTGTCCCGCGCCCAACGCAGGGCCATCCAGGCATTCCTGGAGGGCGCGGTCGACCTGGACGACGTCCTCCGGCGCGCGGTGCGCCTGCTCTCGCAACTCACCCGCCAGGTCGCCGTCGTCCAGTATCCGGTCCTCGGGCGCTCCACCGTCCGCCACCTGGAGGTGGTGAGCCTGGCGCCGACCCGCCTCCTCCTGGTGGTCATCACCGACACCGGACGCGTGGACCAGCGGGCCGTGGAACTCGGTGCCCCGCTGGCGGGCGAGGACCTCGCGGAGCTGCGGACGCTGCTGTCCGAGGCGGTGGCCGACAAGCGGCTCGGGGACGCGGCCGAGTCGCTCTCGGCGACACCGGAGCGCGCTCGGCCCGGGTACCGCGACGCCGCGGCGCGATGCGTCACGGTGCTGGTGGAGACGCTCGTCGAGCAGCCCGACGATCGGATCGTCCTGGGCGGGACGGCCAATCTCACCCGGAACGCGGCCGACTTCGACGGCTCCCTGCGCTCGGTCCTCGAGGCGCTGGAGGAGCAGGTGGTGATCCTGAGGCTGCTCTCGGCCGCGCAGGCGGTGGGTCGGGGCGGCCCCGCGGGGGTCACGGTCCAGATCGGCGAGGAGACCCAGGCGGCGGAGATCAGGGGCGCGTCGGTCGTCTCCTCCGTCTACGGCTCCGACGGGCAGATGCTGGGCGGGATGGGGGTGCTCGGGCCCACACGGATGGACTACCCGGGAACAATCGCCTCGGTCGCCGCTGTTGCCCACTACGTGGGCGAGATCCTGTCCGGGCACTGACGCCCGTAGCCTCGTCCGGGACCACGTCCCATATCCGGTTTCAGATCCAGTTCAGACGAAAGGCGACACGTGTCACGCGACTACTACGGAACCCTCGGGGTCGATCGGGGTGCCTCGGAGTCCGAGATCAAGCGCGCCTACCGCAAGCTCGCCCGTGAGCTGCACCCCGACGTCAACCCGTCGGATGAGGCGCGGGAGAGGTTCACCGAGATCACGGCGATGTACGAGGTGCTCACGGACCCGGAAAAGCGCCGGATCGTGGACATGGGTGGCGACCCACTCGACTCCTCGCCCGGCGGCGGGTACGGCGGCGGCTTCGGCGGCGGCGGGTTCGGTGGGGGTGGCCTGGGCGACGTCTTCGAGGCGTTCTTCGGCGGCGGCGGCGGGGGTGGTGGCCGCGGGCCGCGCAGCCGCGTGCAGCCGGGTTCCGACGCGCTCATCCGTGTGAACCTGACGTTGGACGAGTGCGCGACCGGCGTCACCAAGGAGATCCAGGTCGACACCGCGGTCCTCTGCGAGTCCTGCCACGGCAAGGGCTCCGCCGGCGACGCCCCGCCCGCGAAGTGCGGGATGTGCCAGGGGCAGGGCGAGATCCAGTCCGTCCAGCGTTCGCTGCTGGGCAACATCATGACCAGCCGCCCGTGCCCCACCTGCTCGGGCACCGGCGAGGTCATCACCGACCCGTGCGGGTCCTGTACCGGGCAGGGACGGGTCCGCAAGCGCCGCACCGTCTCCGCCAAGATCCCCGCCGGCGTCGGCGGCGGGATGCGCATCCGGCTGGCGGGTCAGGGCGAGGTCGGGCCCGGTGGAGGCCCGGCCGGTGACCTCTACATCGAGGTCAACGAGCGCACTCACCCCGTGTTCGTGCGAGACGGGGAGGACCTGCACTGCACGGTCCGCGTCCCGGTCGTGGACGCCATCCTCGGCGGCAGCGTGGAGCTGGAGACCGTGGTGGGCGAGAACCTCGAGATCGAGATCCCCGCGGGAACCCAGCCGGGACACACCGTCACCCTCACCGGCCGCGGCATGCCGCGGGTCCGCGGGGGCGGGGCCGGTGACCTCACCGTGCACATGGAGGTGGTCGTCCCCGAGAAGCTCGACCGGAAGCGGCGCGACCTCGTGGAGCAGTTGCGCACGCTCGGCGGCGCGTCGACCGAGGTCGTCAACGAGGACACCGCCCGGCGCGGCGGACTGTTCTCCCGACTGCGCGACGCGGTCGCGGGCCACTGACCCGGTGACCCCGCCTCTCTTCCGGGTCTCGGCCGTCCCCCCGGTCGGCGGGTCCGTCGTCCTCGACGGCGCCGAGGGCAGACACGCCGGGGCGGCGCTGCGCGTGCGACCCGGGGAGCGGGTCCGCGTGGGGGACGGCCGCGGGGCCGTGGCGGACTGTCGGGTCACGACGGCCGACCAGCGCAGGGTCGAGGCGGACGTGATCGCCCGCGAGGACGTGCGCCGGCCCTCGCCCGAGGTGACGGTGGTGCAGGCGCTGCCGAAGTCCGAGCGCTCGGAGCTCGCGGTGGAGCTGGCCACGGAGGCCGGCGCCGACCGGATCGTGCCGTGGCAGGCCGACCGTTGCGTGAGCCGGTGGGCCGGTCCCAAGATCGACAAGGGTCGGGCGAAGTGGGAGAACGCGGCGCGGGCCGCGGCCAAGCAGTCGCGGCGGGCGTGGGAGCCGGAGATCGGCGAGCTGGTCGACTCCACGGCCCTCACCGCGCTCGTGGCCGCCGAGGTCGCCGCCGGTGCCACTGCGCTGGTGCTCCACGAGGACGGCTCCGTCCCGTTCGCCGACGCGGTGACCGCGGGGCCGGTCGGGGAGCGGATCCTCCTCGTCGTCGGACCCGAGGGCGGCGTCTCGGACGCCGAGATCGACTCCCTCTCCCACGTCGGGGCACGCGCGGTGGTGCTGGGACCCGAGGTCCTGCGCACGTCCACGGCCGCCGCGGTCGCCCTCTCGGCCCTCGGCGTTCTCACGCGGAGATGGGCCGCCCCGGGGACTACACTCGACTCATCCGCACCACCACCCAGGGAGTGATCCACGTAAGCACCCCAGAGAACGACGCAGTCACCGGGACGGCCGGGGCCGATCCGGGAGTCGCCCGCCGGAACTCCGGCGACTCGCCCGCCCGCACCGCGGTCCAACTCGACCCCGACCTGGCCATGGCGGTGCTCGGTGCGGCGGACGCCAACCTGCGGTCCCTTGAGGATCTGCTGGACGCCGACCTGCACGTCCGGGGCGGCACCATGACCATCTCCGGTGCCCCGAGGGCCGTCGACCAGGCCTCGCGGGTGGTCGCCGACCTGCTGCGGCAGGCGCGCAGGGGTGTGGAGATCACCCCGGCCTCGGTACGTCGGTCGGTCGAGATCCTCGCCGACTCCGGCCCCCTCACCCCCGAGGAGGTCCTGGGCACCGACGTCCTCTCCCGGCGGGGGGGCATGATCCGGCCCAAGACGGTGGGGCAGAAGCGCTACGTCGACGCGATCGACGAGCACACGGTGGTGTTCGGGCTCGGCCCCGCCGGTACCGGCAAGACCTACCTCGCGATGGCCAAGGCCGTCGCCGCGCTCCGCGCCAAGGACGTCAGCAGGATCATCCTCACCCGGCCGGCCGTCGAGGCGGGGGAGCGGCTCGGCTACCTGCCGGGCACCCTGCACGAGAAGATCGATCCGTACCTGCGCCCGCTGTACGACTCGCTGCACGACATGATGGACCCCGAGACGATACCCAAGCTGATGGCGGCCGGGGTGATCGAGGTCGCGCCGCTGGCGTACATGCGCGGGCGCACCCTCAACGACGCGTTCATCATCCTCGACGAGGC
>DIAZ01000104.1:18018-24318 GCA_002415925.1 Dietzia sp. UBA5065
CAGATGAAGATGTTCCTCACCCGCCTCGGCTTCGGATCGAAGATCGTCGTGACCGGCGACATCACCCAGATCGACCTCCCCGGCGGCCAGCGTTCGGGGCTCAAGGTGGTGCGCGACATCCTGGCCGGGGTCGACGACATCCACTTCTCCGAACTCACCTCCAAGGACGTGGTCCGGCACGCGCTCGTCGCCCGGATCGTCGACGCCTACGCCAAGCACGAGGAGCGCCTCGACCGGGGCGAGAAACCCACCGCAGTCCACAGGAAGAGGGAGCACCGCCACCGATGAGTATCGAGGTCGCCAACGAGTCGGGCGTGGAGGTCGACGAGGCAGAACTCATCGACGTGGCCGCGTTCGTGATCGGCCGGATGGACGTCCACCCGGCCGCCGAGCTGTCGATCACGCTCGTGGACAAGGACACGATGGCCGATCTCCACGTGACGTGGATGAACCTGCCGGGCCCCACCGACGTCATGAGCTTCCCCATGGACGAGCTCACGCCCGGTGGGCGGCCCGACCTGCCGGATCCCGGGCCGGCGATGCTCGGCGACATCGTGCTGTGCCCGGCGTTCGCCGCCGACCAGGCCGCCAGCTCCGGTCATCCGCTCGCGCACGAGCTCGCCCTGCTGACCGTCCACGGGTGCCTGCACCTGCTGGGGTACGACCACGTCGAGCCGGCCGAGGAACGCGAGATGTTCGGGCTGCAGAACGAGCTGTTGGGCGAGTGGTACGACCACCGCGCCGACGCTCCGCGTGAGGACGCCTGACCAGTGGAAGACACCATCCTCACGGCCGCGGCGGCCGTCCTCCTCATCCCCGTCGCCGGGGTGTTCGCCGCCCTCGACGCCGCGCTGAGCACCGTCTCGGTGGCCCGTGTCGAGGAGATGGCCAAGGAGAACCGCTACGGCGCGGCCCGGCTGTCCCGGATGCTCGTCAGCCGTCCCCGCTACATCAACGTCACCGTCCTACTACACCTGCTGAGTCTGGTGGCGAGCGCGGCACTGTTCACCATGGTGTTCGGTGAGCTGATCGCGTCGACGGCCTGGGCGCTGGCCGCCGCGATCGCGGTGACGACCATCGCGGCGTACGTGGTCGCCGGGGTCGGTCCCCGCACCCTGGGGCGCCAGCACGCGTATTCGCTCGCGCTCGGCTCCTCGACGCCGCTCTCCCTGACCGGGTTCATCCTGGGGCCGGTGGCCACACTGCTGGTGGGCGTCGGCAACGCCGTCACCCCGGGGCGCGGCTTCCGCAACGGCCCCTTCGCGTCCGAGATCGAGCTGCTCGAGATGGTGGACATGGCGCGGGAACGCGGAGTGGTCGCCGACGACGAGTCGCGCATGATCCAGTCCGTGTTCGAACTCGGGGACACCACCGCACGCGAGGTGATGACCCCGCGTACGGAGATGGTGTGGATCGAATCGGACAAGACGGTCGGGCAGGCGGCCCGGTTGACTGTCAGGTCCGGGTATTCACGCATCCCGGTGGTGGCGGGCGACAACTCCGACGACGTGGTGGGCGTGGTGTACCTCCGCGACATCGTGGCCCGGCTCGACGACCCGGACGGTCGCGCCGCCCCGGTGGCGGAGGTGATGCGGCCGGCGGTGTTCGTGCCGGACGCGAAGCCGATCGACGACCTCCTGGCGGAGATGCAGCGGGACCACAACCACCTGGCGATCCTCGTCGACGAGTACGGCGGCACCGCCGGGCTGGTGTCGATCGAGGACATCCTCGAGGAGATCGTCGGCGAGATCGTGGACGAGTACGACACCACCGAGGTGGCACCCATCGAGGTGATGGGGGACGGGGTCTACCGGCTCTCGGCCAGGCTCGGGCTCGACGAGGTCGCCGAGCTGTTCGACCTGGAGTTCCCGGACGAGGTGACCGAGGAGGTCGAGACCGTCGGCGGGCTGCTCGCCCTGGAGCTCGGTCGGGTGCCGCTCCCGGGCGCGCACGTGGTCTCCACCGGCCTCGACCTCCGCGCCGAGGGCGGCCACGACCGCCGCGGCCGCGTCAAGGTGGTCACCGTGGTTGCACGACGAACCGGGTCGACCGACCCGGAGGACGACTCCGATCGCAGAGGCGAGGGGAACCGATGACCACCCCAGAGGGATTCAGGAGCGGGTTCGTCAGCTTCGTGGGCCGACCCAACACCGGCAAGTCCACGCTGACCAACGCGCTCGTCGGCGAGAAGATCGCCATCACGTCCTCGCGACCACAGACCACGCGTCACGCGATCCGTGGCCTGGTCCACCGCCCGGACGCCCAGATCATCCTGGTCGACACCCCCGGTCTCCACCGGCCCCGCACCCTCCTCGGGGAACGGCTCAACGCGCTGGTGGAGGACACCTACTCCGACGTCGATCTGATCGGCCTCTGCATTCCCGCCGGGGAGCGGATCGGGCCCGGCGACAGGTGGATCCTCGAGCAGGTGCGCAAGCTCTGCCCCACCACGCCGATCCTCGGTCTGGTCACCAAGATCGACACCGTCTCCAAGAAGAGGGTCATGGAGCAGCTCATGGCGGTCTCCACCCTGCTCGGGCCGGGCTCGGAGGTCGTCCCGGTGTCGGCGGCGTCCGGTGAGCAGGTGGATGTGGTGGCCGACGTGATCGCCTCCCTGCTGCCCGAGGGGCCGCGGTTCTACCCCGACGACGTGGTCACCGAGGAGTCCGACGAGACCCGGATCGCCGAGCTCATCCGGGAGGCGGCGCTGGAGGGCGTCCGGGACGAGCTCCCGCATTCCATCGCGGTGGCGATCGAGGAGATCCTCCCGCACGAGGGCCGCGACGACATGATGGACGTCCACGCGATCGTCTACGTCGAACGGCAGAGCCAGAAGGCGATCGTGCTGGGTAGGGGCGGATCGCGCATGCGGGACGTCGGTAGTCAGGCGCGGGCGGGGATCGAGAAGCTGCTGGGCACCAAGGTGTACCTGGACCTGCACGTCAAGGTGCTCAAGGAGTGGCAGCGCGATCCCAAGATGCTCGGCAGGCTGGGCTTCTAGGCCCGGCGGCCGGCCCACCGGCGCAGCCTGGCGCCGATCACGGCGGCGGGTGGGACAATGGTCGTCCGACACACGCAGGGGAGGAGGCCACGATGCACCCGTTCACCGACATCGGCCTCGTCGTGCGCACCTACGACCTCGGTGAGGCGGACCGGATCGTCACCCTGCTCACCGAGCAGCACGGACTGGTCCGTGCGGTCGCGCGCGCGGTGCGCCGCACCCGGTCGCGGATGGGGGCCAGCCTCGAGCCGTTCGCGGTGGTCGAGGTCCAGATCGCCCCGGGACGGGGACGGAGCGGCCTGGGCACCGTGAGGCAGGCGTCGAGCAGGGAGTCGCTCGCGCGGCCGCTCGTCGCGGACTACCCGGCCTACACCTCCGGCTGCGTGGTCCTGGAGACCACGGAACGCCTGGCGGGCGAGGAGGGTGCACCCGCCCCGCGGTTGCTCGGCCTGGCCGTCGGGGCCCTCCGCTCCCTCGCCGAACACCGACGCGCGCCCGGCCTGGTCGCCGACGCCTTCCTCCTGCGGGCGATGGCGGCGTCCGGCTGGGAGCCCGTCCTGGACTGCTGCGTGCGCTGCGGGGTGGTGGGCCCACACCGCGCGTTCCACGTGGCCTCCGGCGGTACCGTGTGCGTCCACTGCCGGCCGCAGGGGTGCGCGATGCTCTCGCCCGGGGTGACCGAGCACCTGTCGGCCCTGCTGGGCGGGGAGTGGGACGCCGTGGCCACGTCGTCGCCCGCCGTCGTCCGTCAGGCCTCCGCGATCGCCTCGGCGCACCTGCAGTGGCACCTCGAGCGAGACCTGCGCAGCCTGCCCCTGGTCGACCGCGGAGCGGTCGACCCCTGTCCCGTCCAACCCGTGGAGGACCCTCGTGCCCGGAATGCCCAGATTTCGTAAGCGCCCCACCGGGGTGGGCGTCGCGGCGGGGGGGACGGTGCGGCCCCCCACCCCCCACCCGTCGGGGGAGGTGGCGCCCGCCATTCCGGCCGAGTTCGTCCCCCGCCACGTCGCGCTGGTGATGGACGGCAACGGCCGGTGGGCCCAGGAGCGGGGACTGCCCCGGACCGAGGGGCACAAGCGGGGCGAGGCCGTGCTCATGGACGTGGTCCAGGGCTGCATCGAGATCGGGGTCCCGTACCTGTCCGCGTACGCGTTCTCCACCGAGAACTGGAAACGCAGCCCGGAGGAGGTGCGCTTCCTCATGGGCTTCAACCGGGACGTGTTGCGCCGGCGGCGGGACGAGATGCACGCGCTGGGCGTGCGGGTCCGCTGGGCCGGTCGGCGACCGAGGTTGTGGAGATCGGTGATCGCCGAGCTGGAGGAGGCGGAGGACCTCACCAGGGACAACACGGTCATGACGCTCGCGATGTGCGTGAACTACGGCGGCCGGGCCGAGATCGTGGACGCCGCCCGGGACTTCGCGCGCCAGGTCGCGGCGGGGGAGGTCTCGCCGGACGATCTCACGGAGGAGGGCTTCGCCGACTACCTCGACGAGCCGGACATGCCCGACGTCGACCTGTTCCTGCGGCCGTCCGGGGAGATGCGCACGTCCAACTTCCTGCTGTGGCAGTCCGCCTACGCGGAGTTGGTGTTCCAGGACAAGCTGTTCCCCGACTTCGACCGCCGTGACCTGTGGGCGGCCTGCCTGGAGTACGCGGAGCGCGACCGTCGCTTCGGCGGGGTCGCCGGCGCCTGACCCGCGGGTCAGTCCGGGTCGGCCGCGCACGCCGAGCACAGGCCGAACAGCTCGACGGTGTGGGTGACCTCGGTGAACCCGTGCGCCCCGCCGGCGCGGTGCGCCCACACCTCGACGCCCGGTTCCTCGACCTCCACGGTGAACCCGCACACCCGGCAGACCAGGTGGTGGTGGTGGGAGTCGGAGCACTTGCGGAAGATCAGCTCGCCGGAGTCCGTCCGGAGCACGTCGACCGCGCCGGCGTCGGCCATCGACTGCAGGGTCCGGTAGACGGTGGTGAGGCCGATGGTGTCACCGCGCTCGCGCAGCTCGGCGTGGAGGTCCTGGGCGGAGCGGAATCCCTTCGACTCGTCGAGGAGCGCGGAGATCGCGCTGCGCTGCCGTGTCGACCGCACGCCGATCGCCTTGTCCGGGGTGGGCATCTCCTACTCCTCCCCGGCGTGCCCGACGGCCGCCTCCACGATGTGCACCAGGTGGTCGTCGAGCAGCTCGTAGCGGATCTCCCGGCCCTGTCGGTGAGCCGACACGACCTTCGAGGACCTCAGCACGCGCAAGTGCTGACTCACCAGCGGCTGGGTGACCCCCAGGGCGTCGACCAGCTCGTGCACGCAGCGGGGGCCCTCCCGCAACTGCAGCACGATCGCGATCCGCAACGGCGCGGAGAGCGCTCGGAGGAGCTCCCCGGCCGCGGAGACCACACGCTGGGGGGGAAGGGGCACGGGGGCGGCGTGGCGGCCCGGGTCGTGCACGTCCACGAGCGACTCGTGGTCGGTCGGGTGCCCCGATCCGGATGCCATCTCACCACCTCTTCGTGCGTGCCGGCCGCCGACGCGGTGGCGGGTAGGGGCCCCAGTATCCCAGACCATCGGGGGCGACCGGATACCCTGGTGAGAAGTGCTGCGGGCGCCGGCCCGCGCCGAGGTCGTCCACCCCGACGCCTCCGCCAACCGACTCACAAAGGGAGAACCCCCGACGTGGCATCCTCAGCGTCCGTCATCGACTCCGTCGTCAACCTCTGCAAGCGCCGGGGACTGGTGTACCAGTGCGGCGAGATCTACGGCGGGACCCGCTCGGCGTGGGACTACGGCCCGCTGGGCGTCGAGCTCAAGGACAACATCAAGAAGCAGTGGTGGCGGACCTTCGTCACCGGCCGCGAGGACGTCGTGGGCCTGGACTCGTCGATCATCCTGCCCCGCAAGGTGTGGGAGGCCTCCGGCCACGTCGAGACGTTCACCGACCCGCTGATCGAGTGCCTGAACTGCCACACGCGCCTACGTCAGGACCACCTGCAGGAGGCCTACGCGGCCAAGAAGAAGCTGGACTCCCCGACCGACGCGCCGATGTCCGACATCGCGTGCCCGAACTGCGGGAACAAGGGGCAGTGGACCGAGCCGCAGCTGTTCTCCGGCCTGATGAAGACCTACCTCGGCCCCGTGGACAACGAGACGGGCCTGCACTACCTGCGCCCCGAGACCGCCCAGGGCATCTTCGTCAACTACAAGAACGTCATGACCACCGCCCGGCGCAAGCCGCCGTTCGGCATCGGCCAGATCGGCAAGGCGTTCCGCAACGAGATCACGCCCGGCAACTTCATCTTCCGCACC
>DIAZ01000104.1:24419-28591 GCA_002415925.1 Dietzia sp. UBA5065
TTCCGCACCCGCGAGTTCGAGCAGATGGAGATCGAGTACTTCGTCACGCCCGACGAGGCCGACGCGTACTTCAGAAGCTGGGTGGAGGACTGCTGGAACTGGTTCACAGACCTGGGCATCGACCCCGCGAACCTGCGCCGCTTCGACGTCCCCGACGACGAGCGGGCCCACTACTCGGCCGGCACCATCGACTTCGAGTACCGCTTCGGGTTCCAGGGCAACGAGTGGGGCGAGCTCATGGGCGTCGCCAACCGCACCGACTACGACCTCACGCAGCACCAGACCCATTCGGGAGAGGACCTGCAGTACTTCGACCAGGCCTCGGGCGAGAAGTACATCCCGTACGTCATCGAGCCGAGCTTCGGCCTCACCCGGTCGCTGATGGCGTTCCTCGTGGACGCCTACACCGAGGACCAGGCCCCCAACGCCAAGGGCGGCGTCGACACCCGCACGGTGCTCAAGCTCGACCGGCGCCTGGCGCCGTTCAAGGCCGCCGTGTTGCCGCTCTCACGCAACGCCGACCTCTCGCCCAAGGCGCGGGACCTGGCCGCGCAGCTGCGCAAGAGCTGGAACGTGGACTTCGACGACGCGCAGGCCATCGGCCGCCGCTACCGCCGCCACGACGAGATCGGCACCCCGTTCTGCATCACGGTGGACTTCGACACCCTCGAGGACCAGGCCGTGACGATCCGGGAGCGGGACACCATGGCCCAGGAGCGGGTGGCGATCGACCAGGTGGAGGGCTACCTGGCGCAGCGCCTCATCGGCTGCTGACCCCGGCGCTGGCACACTGGTCGGGTGAGTAGATCCCGGTCCCCGCTGCGCGCGGTGTCCAGGGCCCTGGGGTGGTTCCTGGTCACCGCGCTGCTGTTGTGCCTGGTGGTGCCCGCCTTCATCTCCTTCCGCGTGTGGCACGTGGCGAGGGTGGACGACCGCACCCCCGCGGACGCGATCGTCGTCCTGGGGGCGGCCCAGTACGACGGCGTCCCCACCCCGGTGTTCCAGGCGCGCCTGGAGCACGCGGCCGACCTGTACGAGCAGGGGGTCGCGCCGCAGGTCATCACCGTCGGGGGAAGCCAGCCGGGTGACCGCTTCACCGAGGCGGGCTCCGGACGCGCCTACCTCACGGAACTGGGCGTGCCGCCGGAGGTGATCGTGGCGGTCGAGACGGGATCGAACACGATCGGCAGCCTCGAGGCGGTCGCCCTCACGGTGCGTGACCAGGGCGGCCGGTCGGTGGTCCTGGTCAGCGACCCCACCCACTCCTACCGGGCGCGGATGATGGCCGAGGACGCCGGCCTGGACGCGTGGACCTCGCCCACCCGGCACGGCCCCGCGGTGTGGACCCGGGAGAACCAGATCGCGAGCATCGTCCGGGAGACCGGTGCGGTGCTGTGGTACCAGTACCACCGGATCGTCGGGACCGACGTGGACTTCCCCGGCTGACCGGGGCCGGTGGTCGGGGCGGGGAAGGACGGGATGGATGACGACGGGGCGAGCGATCGCCCGGAGGGGACCTCGATGACGGGCTACGCGTACACGGAGGCGGACGGCGAGCGGCGGGTGTCCGAGGGGCGCGGCCGACCGCCGGGATCCGCCAGCGAACGCAGCCCCTTCGAGCGCGACCGCGCCCGGGTCCTGCACTCCGCGGCACTGCGCAGGCTCGCCGACAAGACACAGGTGGTGGGGCCCGGCGACGGCGACACTCCGCGGACCCGGCTCACCCATTCGCTCGAGGTGGCCCAGATCTCCCGGAGCATCGCCGCCGGGTTGGGCTGCGACCCCGACCTCGCCGACCTGGCCGGCCTGAGCCACGACATCGGCCACCCGCCCTACGGCCACAACGGTGAGCGCGCACTGGACGAGGTCGCCCGGTCCTTCGGGGGATACGAGGGCAACGCCCAGACGGTGCGGATCCTCTCCCGGCTCGAGCCGAAGGTCGTGGACGCCGCCGGCAACGGGGTGGGTCTCAACCTCACCAGGGCCGCGCTCGACGCCGCGACCAAGTACCCCTGGTTGCCGCGCGAGGGCACCACCAAGTTCGGCGCCTACCCCGAGGACGCGGACACGCTCGCCTGGATTCGCCGGGGCGCGCCCGGGGACACGCGCTGCCTGGAGGCGCAGATCATGGACTTCTCCGACGACGTGGCCTACTCGGTGCACGACGTCGAGGACGCGATCGTCGCCGGCCGGTTGGACCTGCGCTCCCTGACCGACCCGTCCGAGGTCTCGGCGCTCGCCGAGCTGGGCGCCCGGGAGTTCCGCGGCCCCGACGCGGACCACCTCCGCGAGGCGGCCGCCCGGCTGGGCGCGCTCGACGTGGTCCGGGCCCTCCAGCCCTTCGAGGAGACCTTCTCCGGACTGGTCGCGCTCAAGTCCCTCACCAGCGAGCTGGTCGGGCGCTTCGTCATGCCGGCCATCCACGCCACCCGCGAGGCGCACGGGTCGGCCCCGCACGGGCGGTACAGCGCCGACCTCGAGGTGCCGGTGGAGGTGGAGGCCGAGGTGGTGATGCTCAAGACCATGGCCGTCCGGTACGTCATGAGCGATCCGGGGCACCGGCTGAGGCAGGATCGGCAGCGCGACCGGATCCACCGGGTGGCCGAGTTCCTCGCCCACTCTGCGCCGGCGGGGCTGGACCCGGTGCTGCGCCCGCTGTGGGACGCGGCCCCGGACGACGCCGCACGGATGCGCGTGATCGTGGACCAGGTGGCCCTGTACACCGAGAGCAGGCTCGAGCGGATCGACCGCGCCAGCGCCGGCATCCAGGCCGCGTGGGGCTGACCCGGCCCGATCAAGCCCGCAGCCCGATCAACCCAGCTCGCGGGCGAGACCCCCGACCAGGGTGTCGACCCCGAGCGAGTCGATCGACCCACCGGGGGAGAAGCCCATCCGCACCACCACGAGGTCGGTCAACGGCACCACCACGACGTACTGCCCGTCGTGGCCGGAGGCCCAGTAGGCGTCGGCCGGTAACGCGGGGAACCGCAGCGGGGTGCCGTCCCCGGCGTCGTTGACCCACCACTGCGCACCGTACGGCTCCGGCTCCCCGGCGGCCGGGACGACACTGGTCGCGTAGGCCATCCATCCCGCGGGCAGCAGGCGGCGGCCGCCCACCTCGCCGTCATCCAGCGTGAACTGCCCGAACCGGGCCCAGTCCCGCGGCGTCGCCCACAGGTAGGAGCTGCACACGGACCCGCCGGAGGCGTCGGCCTCGAGGACCGCGCTGCGCATCCCGATCGGCCGGAAAAGGAGGCGGTCCGCGATGTCGGGACCGAGGCCGGTCCGGTCGTGGAGGAGGTCGCACAGGATGTTGGTCGTGCCGGAGGAGTACTGGCGGACGGTCCCGGGCTCGTGCGCGGGCGGTTGCGCGGCGGCGAAGGCGGCCATGTCGGGTTCGGAGAAGAGCATCCGCGTGATGGGGGTGCCCAGCTCGTACTCCTCGTCCCACTCCAGGCCGGAGGTCATGCGGAGCAGGTCGTCGAGGGAGATCCGCGATCGCTGATCGGTCCACTCCGGCAGCAGGGCGGTGCCCGCCGGGTCCAGGTCGGCGTCCGGGAACTCGACCTGCGCCCGGCCGACCAGGGTGGCCGCCACGCTCTTGGCCATTGACCAGCCGAGCTGGCGGGTGTCGGGGCCGAAGCCGTCGGCGTACCACTCCCCGAGGAGCTCGCCCCGATGGACGACGACGAGGCCGCGCGTCCCCTCCGCCCGTGCCGCCTCGGCGAGCGCGGATCGGACCTCGGCCGGGGAGTCGGTGGCCGCGGGGAGCGCGATCCCGGTCCCGCCGCCCTCCGGTGGGCGGACGAGCGAGGTGTGCTCCGAGCCCTCCGCGCGGTGGTCGCCCACCGCGCAGCCGTACTCGGACGCCCACGCCGTCCGGGTGAAGGCCACGCCCAGGACGGACGAGCGCGCCGACCCGTCGGAGTCGTCGACCTCGGTCCGCAGGAGCGGCACGAGCGGGTTGGGTGGCAGATCGGTCCCCGGGTCGTCTCGGCCGGCGAGGAAGTGGACCGCGCACGCGTTGTGCGCGGCGTACCCGGTGCCGGTGAGCAGGAGCGGGCGGAAACGAATGCCCGCGGCCACCACGGCGGCCACCACCAGGACGAGGATCACGAGGATCGCGAGGAGGACTTTCCGGCGCCGCGTCATGGCGCTCAGAACCGCCCGCC
>DIAZ01000104.1:28776-29214 GCA_002415925.1 Dietzia sp. UBA5065
CGACCCGCCGCCGCGGAGCATGCCCTGGATCAGCGCGCCGGCGATCATGCCCCCGACCATGGCGCCGGTGTCGGGGCCGCGACGGCCACCGCGACCGCCATAGCTCCCGGTGAACTGGGGGCGGGAGGCGTCGTCCTGCGCGCGCCTCAGGGCTTCGCGGGCCAGCGCGAGGGCCCGGTCGGCGGCGGGGAAGGCCGCCGGCCCGGCGGTGGCCTCGGCCGTGGCCAACGACTCCTCGGCCGCGGCGAGCCGGGTGCGGGCGGTCTGGCCGATCACGTACGAGCGGCTGCCGATGAAGTCGTGGGCCTCCCGCACCGCGCCGCGGGCCCGGGTGATGGCGGCCTGGCGGGCGGCCCGGGCGCGACCCACGGTCTCGGCCTCGTGGCCGGCCGCGGCGAGCGCCCGGTCGAGGTCGCGGTCCGCGTCCACCAGGCGGGA
>DIAZ01000104.1:29397-35769 GCA_002415925.1 Dietzia sp. UBA5065
CGACGTCCGTGGACCCGAGGAGGCGAGAGGCCATCGCCAGCTCCTGCTCGACCTCGGCGACCAGGGCGTCGAGGTCGCGGCGGGCGGTGGCGATGTCGTCGGCCGCGTGGTCCACCCCGTCGACCAGCTTCTCGGCGCGAACCAGCTCGCCCTCGGCGGCGGTGATCGCGTCCACGGCCTCCGCCTGCTCGCCCACCGGGCGGGCGAGGGCGGAGCGGGCCCGCGCGGTGTCCGCCTCGGCGGCGTCCAGGAGCCGGGCGGTCAGGGGCAGGTTGTCCTCGATCGAGCTGAGGACGGCCGCGGGGAAGCGTGACCGCAGCTCGGCCAGGGACCGCTCCGCCACGGGGATCCGGGCACGCAACGCGACCGCCCGCCGGGTGAGGGCGTCCACGGCGGCGTCGCCGTTGATCAGCAGGTCGCGCATCTCGGCAAAGGCCCGGGACTGACCCTCGAGCGCCCGTTCGGCACGCTCGGCGCGCCCGGCCACCTCGAGCAGCATCGCCCGGCGCTGGTCGGGGGTCTCCGGGATGTCGTCGTCGAGCCGCTGGACCAGGGAGTGCGCTGCCGCGACGTCGGCCCGCGCGGAGTCCAGGGCGGACCGGAACGGCCGGGTACGGAGCTCGCCGAACTCGCCGGTCGCGGTCTCGAGGGCGGTCGTGGACGCATCGACCGCCTGGTCGGCGTCGACGAGGCCGGCGCGTGCCCGTGAGTCGAGGACGTCCACCGGGAGCGCGGACAAGCGGGCGGTGTCGTCGCCCGGGATGTCGCGAGCGTCCTCGGTCTGTCGGGCCGTGCGCGCGGTCCGACGCCTCCGGGTCACCAGCACCACCACCGCGACGACGGCGACGATCGCCGCGATGATCGCGAGCAGGACGCCCGCGGACGGGCCGGACCCCGACCCCTGTCGCGCGAGGCCGTCCGCGGCACCCATCGCGGCGCCGGACCAGTCACCCGCTGCCAGGCGCGGTTCGATGTCCCGGTCCGCGATGCGCTGAGCGGTCTGCTGGTCGGCGGAGGGCGAGGCCGAGGGGTCGTCGAACTCGAACCAGTAGGCCCCGTCCTGCACGGCCACCACGAGCAGGGCGTCGGAGGCCCCCAGGTCGGACTTCACGCGGGTCCGCTCGGCCCACTGCTGGACGGGGATTCCGTCCAGTGTGTCGACGAACGTCACCCACAGTTGGATCTGATCGGCTGCACGCAGCTCGGCCAGCCGGCTCTCCACCTCGGCCGTGTCGCCGCCCAGGACCCCGGCGGTATCGGTGACCTGCTGCTGCAGCCGGCTCGGCTGTTCGGCGGACGCGGACGGGGCCACCCACGCGGCGAGGGACACGAGGAACGCGAGCAGGAGGACGACGGCCGTGGCGGCCCGGGACCGTGGACGCCCGGCGGCGGCGGGGCGGTGTGAGTCGACGATCATGCGGCAAGCGTAACGGCCCGTCACAGGGGGCACGCCGGTCTGCGGCGGGGGCGGCTACTCTGGTCGCCATGGCAGGGCGGATTCCGGAGCAGGACATCGCCGCGATCCGCGAGCGCACCCGCATCGAGGAGATCGTCGGCGAGTACGTCGCTCTCAAACCGGGCGGCGCGGACTCGCTCAAGGGGCTGTCGCCGTTCAAGGACGAGAAGACGCCGTCGTTCCACGTGCGGCCCCAGCACGGGTACTTCCACTGCTTCTCCACGGGTGAGGGCGGCGACGTCTTCGCGTTCCTCATGAAGATGGAACACATCAGCTTCGTCGAGGCGGTGGAGCAGCTGGCGGACCGCATCGGCTACCGCATCAACTACGAGGGCGGCGGGCAGGTGATCCAGCGCGATCGCGGAACCCGCTCGCGCCTGGTCCAGGCCAACGCCGCCGCCCAGAAGTTCTACGCCGAGCGTCTGCACCGGGACGACGAGGCCGAGATCGCACGGACGTTCCTCACCGATCGCGGATTCGACATGTCCCAGGCCGAGCTCTTCGGCTGCGGCTATGCGCCGACGGGCTGGGACACGATGAGCAAGCACCTCATGCGGCAGGGGTTCGAGCCCAAGGAGCTGGAGGCGGCGGGGCTGTCCAAGACGAGTTCGCGGGGGACGCTGATCGACCGGTTCCACCGCCGCCTGCTGTGGCCCATCCGCAACCTGGCGGGGGAGGTGATCGGCTTCGGCGCGCGCAAGCTCCACGAGGACGACACGCTGGGCAAGTACATGAACACGCCCGAGACGATGCTCTACAAGAAGTCGCAGGTCCTGTTCGGCCTCGACATGGCCAAGCGGGAGATCGCCGCCCAACGTCGCGCGGTCGTGGTCGAGGGCTATACGGATGTCATGGCCATGCACGCCGCCGGGGTGACGACCGCGGTGGCCGCGTGCGGCACGGCGTTCGGCGAGGATCACCTGTCCACGCTCCGGCGCCTGATGCTGGACGACAACTACTTCCGCGGGGAGATCGTCTACACCTTCGACGGCGACGAGGCCGGCAAGAAGGCGGCGCTCCGCGCGTTCTCGGGGGACCAGCAGTTCTCCGGACGCACGTTCGTGGCGGTCGCCCCGGCCGGCCAGGACCCCTGCGACCTCCGGCAGAACAAGGGCGACGCGGCCGTCCGCGACCTGGTGTCCGCGCGCGTGCCGATGTTCGAGTTCGCCATCCGCTCGATGCTCGAGGACTACGACCTCGAGCACGCCGAGGGCCGCGTGGAGGCGCTGCGCCGCGCCGTCCCGGTGGTCGCGGACATCCGCGATTCGACCCTGCGTGACGAGTACGCCCGCCAGCTCGCGGGCTGGGTCGGGTGGGACGATCCCGGGACCGTGCTGCGGCGCGTCCGCGAGGAGGCGCGCAAGAAGGGCCGCGCACGATCGGCGGGCCCCGGTCCCGGTCTGCGCCGTCGAGCCCCGGGCGGCCCCGGGGGAGGCGGATCGCGCGCGGGGTGGGATCGCGGCGAGCGTGACGACCGGAGCCACGACGACGAGGCGGGCGGCCACCACCGACAGCAGGCACCCGCGGCCCCGACGGGCGTTCCGCTGCCGGGGGCGGCAGACCCGGTGCTGTGGCCCCAGCGGGAGGCGCTGAAGGCCGCCCTGCAGTACCCGGGCCTGGCCGGTCCGCTCTTCGACTCGCTCCCCGGCGAGTGCTACACCCACCCCGCGTACGCGGCCATCGCCGACGCCCTGTCGGAGGCCGGGGGGTGCGTGGCGGGCAAGAGCGGCGCGAACTGGGTGTCCGAGGTGTCGGGGAGGCTGGAGGACGACGGTCTCCGCAGGCTGGTGGGTCTCCTCGCCGTGGAGACCCTCCGGGTGGCGGAGGATGCGCTGCCCCGCTACGTCTCCGGCGTGCTCGCGCGGCTGCAGGAGGTGTGGGTCTCCGGCCAGATCGCCGACCTCAAGTCCAAGGTGCAGCGGATGAGTCCGGCAGGGGATCCCGCGGGGTACTCGGCGCTGTTCGGCGACCTGGTGGCGCTGGAGGAGTACCGACGCGGACTCCTCGAGCAGGCGGTGGGGGCCACGCCGGACATCGCCTGACCTGCCGATTTGGTCCGGTGGCGCTCTCGCACTAAGGTGGGTTCTCGGTGTCGGGCGTGATCGTCGGACACCGGACGTGATCCCCCATAGCTCAATTGGCAGAGCATTCGACTGTTAATCGAAGGGTTTCTGGTTCGAGTCCAGATGGGGGAGCAGCCAGGCCGGGTCCGGAAGATCTCTTCCGGACCCGGCCTTTCGTCTAAGCATCACCTGATAGTGGTCGCGCGATGATTGTCCTGTCGTGCCGGCGGTGGGACACTCACGACGGTCCGAGTAGGTGGGGGCCCTCGCCCGGGAGTCCGTGTTGCTCCGGTCGAGATCGTGGTTGACGACTTCTCAGGAGATCCCATGCGACACGTTCCACGGGCCGGGCTGGCCATCCTCGGTGCGCTCGCAGTGGCCGGTCAGGCGGTCCTCGTGTCCACTCCCGTCGCCTCCGCGGCGGGATGGGACCAGGGACCGGTCCAGTTCAGCGCGTACGGCGATGACCAGTGTCAACTCCACTTCACGATCGTCAACAGGACCAATTCGTTTTACGTGGTGGATTTCGCCGTGGACGGCGAGGATCCGACCGCCCTGCAGGGTAAGCCCGGAATCTGGAGCCAGACGGGGCAGACGGTTCGATCCCGGTTCTCCCTCAATGGCGTGGCGTATGACATCTCCCGGGTTGTCGGGCGGCCCGGGGTGCAGAACTCGGCGCCCCTTTCTCCGACCTTCCCGGGTGCGACGTACGAGAACAATCGGGAGCCGATCACGACCACACGGACGGTGAATCTCCTCGAGCAGGCACTGCTGCCGAACCGGGCGTCCGACACCCACACCGTCACCTACCAGGTGACGCTCGGACCTCAGTCGGCGGACAAGGGCTTCGATTCGGCCACAGGCACGTTCGCGCTTCTGGGGACCTCGGTGTCCGGGTGCCAGGCTGAGACGACCTCCACCCTGACCGCGCCGTCGACCGCGGAGCCGGGGTCGGCCGTGACTCTCGAGGTGCGCGTCGATCCTCCCGAGGCCACCGGGGCGGTGCAGTTCTTCGCCAACGGTGAGCCCATCGGCTCGCCTGTGCGCGTCGTCGTCGTCGACGGCCACGGTGTGGCCGTCCTCCCGTTCTCGTTCCCCGATGTGGGTGAGCGCGTCATCACCGCGGTATTCACCCCGGACCCGGTGTCGGATGAGTCGTCGGACACTCCGTATGGGCCTTCCGAGGCCGGTCCGGTGGTCGTCGACGTCAGGGAGGAACCGGAGACAGGGTCGTTGGGATCCGGCTCGCTCGGCATCCTCTGCGGAGACGGCGGGTCGGGCTCGGCGGGATCGGACGGTTCGGCGGGGTCGGTGTCGGGTTCCCTCGGGTCCCTGTGCGGGCCGTCGGGAAGCTCGGGATCCGCGGGCGGCGTCGGATCGGAGGCCGGTTCCAGTGGATCGCTCTTGGAGCTGGCAGGGGGATCTGGCGTCGGTTCGGGGGTCGCCGAGTGAGATCCGCGCCGCCGCGTTGCCGCGCTTGACCGGGATCCACGCCACCCTGACCACGGGTGGCGTGCGCGGCACCGACCTCGGAGACGTCGTCCGGTTCTACGGCATCCCCTATGCCGAGGACCCGGTGGGGGATCTGCGCTTCGCCGCGCCGGTTTCGCGCCGTCCGTGGTCCGGGGTCCGTGACGCGACCAGGCCCGCGGCCACCGCCCAACGCCTGCGCTTTGATCCCGACCCCGCGATCCCCGAACCGATCGTCGCGGGCACCGACATCCTGCACGTGGACGTGTGGGCCCCGGCGGAGGGCCGCGGCCACCCGGTGATGGTGTGGATTCACGGAGGTGGCTGGGAGTCCGGATCGTCCCACCAACCGTGGTTCGACGGCTCCTCCTTCGCCCGCCGGGGGATCGTCGTGGTCTCGGTGGGATACCGGCTCGGCGTAGAGGGCTTCACCCCCTTCCCCGATGCCCCGGACAACCGGGGGCTGCTCGACTGGATCGCGGCGCTGGAATGGGTCCGGGACGAGATCCGAGCCTTCGGCGGGGACCCCGGCCGCGTCACGGTCTCGGGGCAGTCCGCGGGCGGGGGAGCGGTGCTGTGCCTGCTCGGGTCGCCGCCGGCGGCGGGGTTGTTCCACGGTGCGATCGCCGCCTCGCCCGCGATCCTGCGGGCTCCCGCCACCCCGGCGCCGAAGGGGGTCACCGCCGAGAAGTTGGCGGCCGGGGGACGTGGCGCCGTGGACGAGTTCCACCGGCGTCTGCGCCGCGACAACCAATTCACCCTGCCGTTCCGGCCGGTCGTCGGCGGGGAGACGTTGCCGGTCCCGCCCCTCGAGTCGGTCGCCGGCGGCGCCGCCACGGCTCTGCCGTTGCTCATCGGGTCCACCGCCGCGGAGTTCGAGGCGATCGCCGACACGCTCCCCGGGCCCGCACTGGTCCCCGGCGCGGCGATGATGGCGCTGTCGCAGCAGTTGCCGAGGGAGGGGCTCAGGGCGCTGGCCAGGCAGTCCACCGGTCGGTCGCTCAGACGCAGCGTCGGCTCCGTGATCGACGCGGCCGCGATCCACTCCACCGTCGCCCGGGCGGCCGAGACGAGGGTGTCGGCGGGGGACCCGACGTGGGTCTACGACTTCCGTTGGGCGGACGGCCGGGGGCCGAGGCACTGCGCCGACCTGCCGTTCTTCTGGTCGGCCCCGCACGCGGAGAACGTGGAACGCTACCTGGGCGCGCCAGCGCCCACCCATCTGGTGGAGGCGATGCACGCCTCCTGGGCCGACTTTGTCGCCGGCGGGGACCCGGGTCATCCCGCGTACGAGGCTCCGGGGCGACTGGTCAGGTCATGGGCTGCGACGCCGTCCGTCGTCGTCGACGGTCTGGCCGACGTCCGGGCCGTCTGGTGGCCCGG
>DIAZ01000024.1:0-1351 GCA_002415925.1 Dietzia sp. UBA5065
TCAACAGAGCTTGACATCGAGCGCCCTGACCAGAGCCGCGGCGATCCAGGAGCGGGTCTACCGGGACGCGATCGCGCACCCCTCCCCGCGACGGCGACTCGATGAGGCCGCCGCGCTCTGCCGATACTCCCGGTACTACGTGCGCAAGCGGATCCGGAGGCTCCGTGGCACGACGGCGGAGGATGACTTCAACTCGCGGCCGGTCACCGCGATCAACAAGGAAGCCGCGTCATGACGGATCCGAGGGAGCCGATCGTCTGGATCGCCGGTGTCGGTTGGGATGACATGACCGGGACCGACAAACGCATGGTCCTGGAACTCGGACGCCGGGCCGATGTCCTCTGGGTCGACCCGCCGCGGCGTGGTGGCTGGTCGCGGTGGCGCCCCGACCCCCGGACCGGGGAGGAGGTGGCTCCGGGCGTCCGCCGGGTGAGGATTCCCGGTCTACCCGGATTCACCCGGTGGCCGGTCCGCGCGCTGACGCGGATCACCACAGAGACGTCTGTTCGACGCGCGGTCGGCGGGAGCCTCCGAACCCGCGCCGTCGTCGTCGCCAATCCCACGGGCGGGTTCCCGCCCGGGGTGACCGGGAGGCGTGTGCTCTACGTGACCGACGACTGGATTTCCGGGGCGAGCCTCATGGGTCTGTCGCCCCGGTACCTCCGACGGACGCTTTCTCGGACCGCACGGGAGGCCGACCGCATCGCGGCTGTCAGTCCGGGACTGGTCGGACGGATCGAGTCGCTGGGGATGCCGGTGACGACACCCGCGGTCGTGCTCCCCAACGGCGCGCCTCCGGTGTGCACGACCGAACCCGCCCGCCGGGTGCCGGAGGCCGGGGTCGTCGGGACCCTGAACGAACGCCTGGACCTATCGCTCTTGGAGGGAGTGGTGGATGCGGGTATCCGCTTGCACTTGATCGGGCCCCGGTCGGACCGTGATCCGGAGTTCGGACGACGGTTGGATCGGCTCGCCGCGGACGACCTCGTCGAGTGGACGGACCGGATTCCTGCCGATGAGCTGTGCTCGAGGATCGGCGTCCTCGCGGTCGGGCTGGCCCCGTATGCGGACACTGCGTTCAACCGCGCGAGCTTCCCGCTCAAGACCTTCGACTACCTCGCGGCCGGCGTCCCGGTGGTCTCCTCCGATCTTCCGGCGTCCCGGTGGATCGGATCCGAGTGCGTGGAGACGGCAGAGGGCACAGTCGGCTTCGTGTCGGCCGTGCGGTCACGCGTCGAGGCGGTCCGCCGGGGCGAGTCCACGGTCGAGCTCGCTGACCGTTGCCGAGAGTTGGCGCGCAGCCACTCCTGGGCGCGCCGCGCACAGGAGCTGCTCACGTCCATCGACGGCG
>DIAZ01000024.1:1606-7244 GCA_002415925.1 Dietzia sp. UBA5065
TGGGACTCGTCCGCGGCGTGCCACTGGAGGGACTGGGTGTTCAGGACCGGGGCCAGCTCGAGTATCTGTCGATTGATGAGCGTCATGGCTTCGACCTGGCGGAATCCGCAGAAGGCCTCACCGAGTTCCTGCGCCTGACGCACCGGCTGGGTGCTCTTGCACGGGCCGCCGAGCGACTGCTGGAACCACACGATTCCGCGCGCCTCGTTGATGATCGACGACATAGCCGCGCCGCGGATCTCCTCGGGCTCCATGTAGCGGACGAACGCTCCGTCGTCGTTGGCACCGCTCATCACTTCGACGAAGTTCCAGATGGGCACGAGACGGGAGTCCCGTGCGTCCAGGTCCCGCAGCGCCCCCACGAACCTGCCGTAACTGGACGCGGTGCGGCAGGTCGATTCGGGGATCCGGCCGTCGTAGAGGTGACCCCGGTAGGCGTCCCCCGCGGCGCAGAAGGGCACGGTGTAGAAGTACATGTCGAGGCTGACGACATCGGCGAACGTGTTCACGTAGCGGAGCCGGTCCGCGAGCGGAAGTTCGGGGCCGACCACCATGTTGGTGAAGTTCGCATATGAGAACTGATCGTCGGTCGTCATCGCCTTCCTGCGTTCATCGAGGTGCGCGAAGCCCTCGGCCGGCGTGAAACGCCCGTCGACCTCATCGTCGAGCAGGACCCCGGGCCAGTACCGGGACGTGTCGTCGAAGGTGGGATTCACCCGGCCGCCCACCCAGTACATCCCGGACTGGCGGAGTGCCGCGAAGTCCGTCTTCTCCCACAGTCCGCCGGTGTAGAAGGTGAGGCCGGCGGCCTTGTCGGCCCGGGCGTGATCCGCATCGTCGATCGTGCCGTACCAGAGGCCGATCGGGAAGAAACCCGGATCCGTCCAGTCTCCCGCGTTCGCGAACCTCGACCAGTACTCGGGACCGCCCTCCCACGCGATGCGAGGGAGCGTGTGAACTCCGTTCCCATTCGCGCCCGCACCGCCGAACGACGCGCCGCAACCGCCCGCGACCAGCGCCGTTGTCAGAACGGAGGCCGCTACGAGCTTCCCTCTCCGCGGCACCATTCGTGTTAGGGTACTTTCACCGTCGCGCTCGCGGAAGAGCTTCCACGGGCCAGTTCCTGCAGCCGGCCCACTTCCGACTCACTCACCACGTCAGCGGATTGGGGACAAGACAGAATGGACCTCTTCGATGTGGCGCGGGCCTGCCGCAGACGCTGGTACGTGACCGTCCCCCTGATGGTGCTGACGCTGGCCTTGGCGGGAGCCGCCTACCTCGCCGTGCCCACCGTGTACCGAGCCTCAACCGTTGTCGGTCTCGCGCCCTCTCCCGTCTCGGGCGGGGAGGGGAACGGAATCATCAACAACGGCGGAACGATCATGCTGGCCAACCTCACCGCCGCGGGCCTCTCCTCCCCCACGGTCGCCCGGGAGATCGAGGACTCGACGGGCGCCACCGACTTCGCCGCGGCGGTGGTCGCGGTTCCCGGCGGCCAGATGCCGATGGTGAATCTCGTGGCGTCCGCTCACGACCGGGACACCGCCGAGTCGGCGGTGACGATGTCGCAGCGACTCGCCAAGGACGAGTTGAACCGGATCCAGGCGAATGCGGGCATACCCGAACGGGCTTACGGTGTGATCTACCAGGTCAGCGGCACTCCGGTCATCGACGTGCTCCGGCCGGGTCGAATGAAGCTGGTTGCGGGCATCGTCGGGCTGGGCCTGATCATCAGTGTCCTCGCGGGCGTGTACTGGGATCTGAGACGGACGAGATCACAGCTGCGGGACCAGGGGGAAGGAGACCGCCTCACCGATGCCGATACCCCCGAGCCGCCGTCTCCCGCGGACGCCGACGGCGGAGAAGTGCCCGGCCGTCACCGGGGCTAGAGATGTCGGCCGACCTGCGCGTTTCCGACTGGTGGCGCTCCGAGCGGCTCCGCGCCGACCGGATCCCGCTCCTTGGGGTCCTGTTGTGCCTGATCGTGCCACTGGTCCCCGCGGCCGCAGTGCTGCCGGGACCGCTCCGGGGGCAGGGCAGCCCGGCGCGGCTACTCGCGCTCGCGATGCTGGTGGTGGTGCTCTGGCGGTTCGCGCGACGGAGGGTCGGGCCACTGCGGTCACCCAACCCCGGAGCGGTGCTGATGGTGTGCTTCCTCGTTCTCCAACTGCTCACCTACTTCATGGGAGAATTCTCCCTCGGCGGTGCCGAGGTCGAGGCGAACAAGGACCGCATCGCGATAGCGACCGTCGCCTACGCGTTCATCGCGCTCTACATCATCATGACCGTCACGCACGCGCGGCAGAAGCGCTACCTCGTCGGCGCTCTTCTCCTGGGGCTCACGTGGGCGATGTGTGTCGGCGTCCTGCAGGGCTTCATCGGAGCCGACATCCGCAACCTGTTCGTCCCACCGGGGTTCGTCAACAGCGTTCCGGAGACGGAGATCATCGCGCGCGGCTCGGCGGTCCGGGTGGTGGGCACGTCGTCGCACGCGATCGAGTTCGTGGTGCTGTCCGCGGCGACCATTCCGCTGTCACTCCACATGGCCCGGTTCGCGCTCACCCCACGCCGGCGGAGATGGGCGGCGTTCTCCCTCGCGGTGGCCTGTCTCGCCCTGCCGCTGGCGGTGTCCCGGACCGGCCTCGTCGCCGTGGTGGCGGCATTCGCGGTGTACGCCGTGGGTCAGTCGGTGAGGTTCCTGCTCAACGCGGTGGTGGTCGGAGGGATCGTGGCCGTCACCTACCGCCTCGTCTATCCCGGCCCCGTCGCGTCGTTGATCTCCTCGGTGCTCGACGCCGGTCGGGATGACAGCATCACCACCCGCACCGACGACTACGCGTGGGTCGGCACGATGTTCGCCGAGCATCCCTGGGTGGGGATGGGCCTGGGAGGTAACCCCTACCCGGAGTACCAGATCCTCGACAATCAGTGGTTGCAGGCCGTCATCCAGGGCGGAGTGGTGGGAGTCGTCGCCCTGGCCTTGTTCGTCATCGCCGGGTTCGTAGGCCTCGCCACCGCACTTCGCCGCAGCTCCGGTCCCGGGTCGCGGGATGAGGCCTACGCGCTGGGGGCGTCGTTCGCCGCGGTGACGGTATCCATGGTGACGTTCGATCTCCTCGCGTTCCAGCAGGTGAGCGCGATTCTCTTTGTCCTCTACGGGCTCCTGTGGACCAGGTCCGCGCACGTCGCATCCGACCGACCGAGTCGGTTGCACCGTGGGAAGTTGGTCCACGGGCGGTGAGGAGAAGCGGAGGCCGTGCGGTTCACCTGCTCGACTCGTCGCGCTCCCACCGCTCGGCCGGGTCCAGGCCGAGCCTGAGGCGAGCGAGAGCCGCTATCGACAGGTAGACGAGGGCATCCAGCGCGGAAACGGGACCCCGGACGGTGCGCAGCACCGCCATGGCGGTGGAGGGCGCCCCGCCCTCGTCCGACAGTGCGCGATTGGTGCGGTAGATCCGCTTGAGGGTGTGCGTGAGGTCCGCGACGCCGACCGGCGTGGTGACGATCGCCGGGTCGGTCGGAACCACCCGGCACTCGGCCGGCGAGAACTGCAGATCGAGCCAGAGATCGTCGGCGGCGACATCGGGGAAAGACCCGATCCGGTCGAGGCCGGCGCCGCCCAGGGCGTAGACGCCGGCGCCCCAGAGTGACGCGTTGAGCATCGGTACCCGACTGCGGCACCGGTAGTAGCGCCGGACCAGGAACGTCGACGCGGAGGCGTCGAACACCCGGTCAGGTCGCGCGGCGAGGACGCCGGGCTCACCAAGCTCCCCCACCACGTCGAGGACCGACTTCTCGGTCAGCACGATGTCCGCGTCGAGGAAGAGGCACGGAACACACGACGCCGCCCGGAGCCCCGCATCGAGGGCCGCCGCCTTGTTCCCGTCCGCGAGTTCCAGCACCCTGACGCCGGGGAAGGAGCGCGCGACCCGGGCGGTGGAGTCCGTGCAGCCGTTGGCCACCACCACGACGTCGAGCGCACCCCTCTCGGCGGCGTGGGCCAGCGGATCCAGGGTGCGGGCGAGCACGGTCGCCTCGTTGTGTGCGGGAATGACGACCGAGGCGGCCCGCGGCGGTAGCACGTGCGCGGGACTCCCCTCGGCCTTGGGGAGGGCGTCCCACCGGGCCGGATCCAGCAGCGTGATCCGGGTGTGGCGAGAGCCCGGCCGGCGATACCGCAGCAGCGCGGCCAGCACCAGCACGAGACGCAGGAGGTCCGCGTACGCGGCGCCGTGCCACTTGGCCGCGTAGCGAACCTTGTTCACGGCGAGCAGCGTGTCGAGTTCGTGCGACGTCCCGGAACCGGCACCGTGGTGAACGACCGTCACGTCGGGATCGAACAGGATCTCGTGTCCGAGCTCGCGGATCCGTCGGCAGTAGTCGGTCTCCTCGGAGTACAGGAAGAAGCGCTCGTCCCACGGGCCGACCGCCTCCACCACGTCGCGCCGGGCCAACAGCGCCGCGCCGGTCACCCACTCCGCCGTCCCCGGACGCGAGTAGTCCCGTGGATCGGACACGCGCTCGGTGAATGCCGACGGCCGCCCGAGCAGGTGGTCCCCGAGGAGCGCGTCGCCGAGGGCCCGAAGGAGGGTGGGCTCCCGATGGAGCGACCGGTGCAGGGAGCCGTCCGAGTCCACCATCGCGGGAGCCACGGCGGCGGCGCCGGTCCGACGTGCGGAGTCCACCCACCGCTCGAGCGCGCCGTCCGGCAACCTCAGGTCGGGGTTGATCACCACCTGGTAGCGGTAGGAACCGGGACGGCGGGTGGCGGCGTTGACACCGCCGGCGTACCCGATGTTGCGTTCCTCGACCAGGTCGATGTCGGTGCCACCCGCCCGCACGACGTCACGGGTCCCGTCGGCGGAGCCGTTGTCGACGACGACGACGCGGATCGCGAGAGCGTCCGCGGCCCGCCGCAGATCGCCGAGCAGCAACCCGATGTCCGCCGCGCTGTTGTAGGTGACGATCACCACGCAGACGTCGGCGTGCTGGTCGGCCGCCCGAAACGAGCGGTCAGCCCCCATCCCGCACCTCCTCCAGGCCGGCCGTCTCGGTGTCCGGGTCCACCCGCCGGTAGCGGCGGCCGCATCGACACCCGAGGTCGGCCTCGAGTCGCTCGCCGCACCGGCAGACCCAGCCCCTGAGGCGGGCGGGGTTCCCGACGTAGAACCCGTGCGGCGCGAGGTCGCGGGTGACGACGCTGCCGGCCCCGGTGAAGCTGTACTCCCCCACGGTGTGACCCGCGACCACGACACACCCCGCGCCGAGGGTGGCGCCCCGGCGGACGAGCGTCCGGGTCAGCGCGTCCCCGCTCTTCTTGATCTCGGCGCGGGGCCTGAGGTCGTTGGTGAACACCACGGCCGGCCCCAGGAACACGTCGTCCTCGACCGTCACGCCGTCGAAGAGCAGCACCCGGTTCTTCACCGTCACGCGATCGCCGACCACCACGCCCGACTCGATGAACGCGTGGTCGCAGACGTTGCAGTCGGCGCCGACGGAGGCGCCGGGAAGGATGTGGGCAAAGGCCCAGACGCGGGTCCGCGGACCGATGTCCCGGCTCTCGCACAAGGCGTGGGAATGGGTGAAGAAACCAGGACTGTCCGACATCTGCGCCCCCTGCCGCCGTGGGCGGCCCCCC
>DIAZ01000170.1:0-2638 GCA_002415925.1 Dietzia sp. UBA5065
CGCGCCGATCACCATCGCCGGGCCGAACGCGATCCCCCTCTTGGCCCCGCCCCGCCCGGCCGCGAGCAGCACCAGCGCCACCGCCGCGTTGATCACGAAGGCCGCGAGGGTGCCCGCCATGACGGCCGGCCACCCCAGCCAGCCCAGGAACGCCCCGAGCACGCCGGACAGCTTGACGTCCCCCAGGCCCAGCCCGGACGGGTTGATCAGGGCCAGGACGAAGTAGAACGTGAGCAGCACGGCCGCGGCGGCGGCGGCCCGGCCGAACGAGCCCCAGACGTCGAACATCCCGGCCGTCACCGCCAGCCCGCCCAACACCACGGGGTACAGGGGCAGGACGATCGCGTCCGGCAGTCGGTAGACCGCCAGGTCGATCGGCACCAGCAGGGCGCACGCCACGGCCAGGGCGACAAAGGCCGCCAGGTCGGCCCACCCCAACGCCAGGTACGCCGCGCCGTAGCCCCCGGCCGCGGCCAGCGCCACGTGCAGGCCACTGCGCAGCCACCGGGAGTCGGAATCGGCGAGGGAGCGCATCCACCGCCCGAGCAGGGCGGCGGCCAGCCCGGACACCACGGCCGTGGCCACGGCAATCACGAAGAGCATGTCAGGAGAACGCCTCCATCTTGTTGATCGCGGTGGGTCCGAGCAGCACGATGAACAGTACGGGCAGGATGCACACGAGGAGCGGGAAGATCACCTTGACCGGCACCTGCTGGGCCTTCTCCTCCGCCCGCTGGCGCCGCTTGAGCCGCATCTCGGAGGCCTGGGTGCGCAGGACGTCGGCCACGGAGATGCCGTAGGCGTCGGCCTGGATGATCGCGCGGACGAAGCGCCGCAGGTCGGGCACGTCGGTCCGGAGCGCCAGCGACTCGTAGGCGGTGCGGCGGAGCTGGCCCACCTGGATCTCCTGCAGGGTCCGGATGAGTTCGTGGGCGAGCGGGCCGAATGCTCTGGACAGACGCCCATTAGTCAGGAATGCCTTGGGCCGCGGCCTGGCGTGGTCTGGACACGGCGGCGGGGCCGTGGTGTCCCGCGGGCTCACTTGCCCCGCGGCACCCGGCCCATGAGGTAGAACTCCGGGTTCGGCCGCATGTCGGTGGCGTTGGCCACCCGGTTGCTCAGGCCGAAGAGCCCGGCGATGGAGACGATGTCCCAGGCGTCCTCGTCGTCGAGCCCGTGCTCGCGCAGGGCCGCGAAGTCGGCGTCGCAGAGCTCGTCCGAGCGGAGGTTGACCGTGGTGGCGAAGTCGCAGATGGCCCGCTCCCGCGGGGTCAGGTCGGCCTTGCGGTAGTTCACCGCCAGCTGGTCGGCGATGAACGGGTCCTTCTTGACGATCCGCAGGATCGCGCCGTGCGCCACCACGCAGAACTGGCAGTTGTTCTGCCCGGAGACGGTCACGATGATCATCTCCTTGTCCGCCTTGGACATGTTCGAGCCCTCACGGTCCATCAGGGCGTCGTGGTAGGCGAAGAACGCGCGCCATTCCGCCGGGCGGCGGCCGAACATCAGGAACACCTCGGGGACGAACCCGGCCTTCTCCTGCTCGGCGAGGATGCGTTCCCGCAGGTCCTCGGGCAGATCGGTGAGTTCAGCAAGGGGGTAGCGATCGGACATCCGGGCCTCCGGGGGTGGTCGGGTGAGGGGGGTCACCTCAGCGTAGGGCGCGCACCCGGGGTTCGGCTCACACTGCGGATCAAGGTTCCCCCGCGCCCGCACCCGCGCCCGCACCCGCGGGTGGACGTCGCGCATCGACCCGCGCACGGCGGCTGAAGGGGCCAGGTCCCGGGTCAGGAGTCGCGGAGCCGGCCCCAGACGTGGACGTGCTCGATCTCCACCCACGCGTCCACGCGGGCGCGGTGGCGCACCGGGTACGGCCCGCCGGTGTAGTGCGTGCTCAGCGCATCGATGCCGGAGAGGTCCGGGTCGTCGGCGATCTCCACCACGCGCCCCTGGATGCTCACGTGGGTGTACCAGTCCTCGGAGGCGATGACCGACAGCGCCACCCGCGGATCCCGGCGGATGTGCTGAAGGCGCACCCGATCGGCGTCGAGGTTCAGGTGGATCCGGTCGCCGTCGACCAGGCGATACCAGGTGGGCACCGTGACCGGGGAACCGTCCTTGCGGAGGGTGGCCATGACCGCCGGGTTGGGCTTCATCAAGAGGTCGCGGACGTCGGGGTCGAGCGGCGTGGCGCTCATGACAGCAGATCCTGGGCGGCCTCGCGGCTGGCCTCCACCGGTCGCGGCCCCACCGCCTCGCCCGCCGGCAGGAACCGGCCGGCCGCGAACTCGGCGCCGTAGCCCGGCGCGAACTCCCCGTCCTGCCACACCACCCGGCCTCCGATGATCGTCGCCGCCACCGCCCTGTCGTTGCGGTTGACCATCCGGCGGATCCCGCCGAGCTCGGGCATGGCCTCCTCGTGGTACTCGAGGGACTCGCCGTCGAGCCCCGACGGGTCCATCACCACCACGTCGGCGCGCCGGCCCACCTCCAGTCGCCCGGCATCGAGGCGGTAGAAATCGGCCAGCTCGCCGGTGAGCTTGTGGACCGCCTCCTCGGTGGTGAGGAAGGGCGTGCCCGCGCGCTGCGCCTGGTAGACGCGCTCGAGCAGGCGGACGCCGAAGTTGTAGAAGGCCAT
>DIAZ01000170.1:2868-9047 GCA_002415925.1 Dietzia sp. UBA5065
TTCTCGAAGTCCTGCCGGAACCAGCGGCGGTAGTTCTCCTGCTCCAGCAGGTCGGTGCGGGCCATCTCGTCCTTGAGGTGGAGGGCCTCGCGCCCCGAGCCGAACTCCTCGAACACCACCAGGTCGATCCCGTCGGCCCACACCTTGAACGTGGTGGGCAGGTGCTGCCACACGAACCTGCCCCTGCCCAGGGTGTTGGAGGCCCAGGCGATGGGCCGGAAGATGCGGTTGACCCACGGCTCGGCGAGGGTGTCCGCGGCGGCGAGGAGCGAGACCCGTAGGGGCTTGCGGAAGAGCCCGGTGCTGGTGGCGGCGTAGAAGGCCACGTCGACCTTGGTGTTGAGGTTGGGCACGCCCTGCAGGACACGGTCGCGGCCGCGCAGCAGCCGGCTGACGCGGCGGAACTCCTTCCACGACGCGTGGGTGGAGGGCAGGGTCCGCGAGCGGTAGCGGTCGCCGTCCATCTTGTCCCAGGGGTTGGTCATGGTCGACACGCCGATGAAGCCGGCGTCGAGCGCGGCGGTGATCCGCCGGTCGATCTCGCGCAACTCCTCGCGGCTGGGGGACTGCTTGGGGTCGGTCGCCCGGCCCAGGCCCATGACCGAGCCGCGGACGTCGGAGTGGCCGAGGAAGCTGGCCACGTTGGGCCCGAGCGGCAGGTCCTCCACCGCGCGCCGCCAGGCCGCCGGGTCGGACCAGGTCTTCTTCTGCTCGAGCGCCGCCAGGACGGCGTCCCGGGGCAGGGCCTCGACGCGGCTGAAGAGGTCGGCCACGTCGACGGTGCCCGAGTAGACGCCCGAGATGGAGCAGTTGCCCACCAGGACGGTGGTCACCCCGTGGCGCACCGACTCGCCCAGGCCCGGGGAGACGAGCAGTTCGACGTCGTAGTGGGTGTGGGTGTCCACGAACCCCGGCGTGACCCACCTGCCCTCGGCCTCCACCACCCGCGTCCCGGCCGAGACGGGCAGGGGGTCGGGGCTGACCGCCGCGACCACTCCCGCGCGGATCCCGACGTCCGCCCGGACGCCGGGGGCCCCGGTGCCGTCGAACACCGTTCCGCCGCGGATCACCACGTCGAAGTCGGTGCCGCCCGGGCTGGTGTGGTGCGTGGTGTCCACGAGGCACTCCCTCACGTAGTGATCCGGAGCTTGTGATCCGGAGCACACATCGTCCCACAGGGCTCAGACAGTCGTCCACGTCCAGCTCCGCGGTGCGACGGGCGTGTCGGTGGGCGGGAGTAGCGTCTGTGCCCATGACCACACGCACGGAGCGCCTCGACGGCCTGCCGTTCACCCGCAAGCACCGCAAGCTCCTGCTCGGGTCGGGCGTGGGCTGGGCGCTCGACGCCATGGACGTCGGCCTCATCTCGTTCGTCATGGCGGCGCTGGCCGTCCACTGGTCGCTCAGCCCCACGGAACTGTCGTGGATCGGGTCCATCGGGTTCGTCGGCATGGCCATCGGGGCGGCGCTCGGCGGGTTGCTCGCGGACAGGATCGGCCGGCGCCAGGTCTTTGCCGCCACGCTCCTCATCTACGGGCTCGCGACGGGGGCCGCGGCGCTGTCGACCGGAGTGGCGATGCTCATCGCCCTGCGCTTCGTCGTGGGACTCGGCCTGGGCGCCGAACTGCCGGTGGCGTCCACGCTGGTCAGCGAGTTCGCGCCGCGCAGGGTCCGCGGCCGGGTGGTGGTGGCGCTCGAGGCGTTCTGGGCGGTGGGCTGGATCATGGCCGCGCTCATCGGGTACTTCGTGGTGCCGACCGGCGACGACGGCTGGCGCTGGGCGCTCGCCGTGGGCCTGGTCCCGGCCGCGTACGCGCTCGTGGTGAGGTTCGGCCTGCCCGAATCGGTGCGGTTCCTCGAATCCAGGGGTCGTCACGACGAGGCCGAGCGGATCGTCCGCGACTACGAGGCCTCCGCCGGCGTCGAGCCGCCGCCCGCCCGGGCGGAGGGCGCCCGGTCCGACCCCGCCCGGTCCGAGCCCGCCGAGCCCACCGAGGCCGCCGGGCCCGCCGAACCCCGGGAGTCCATCTGGTCCCCGCGGTTGCGCGGGCGGACCGGGGCGCTGTGGATCGTGTGGTTCGGGATCAACTTCTCCTACTACGGCGCGTTCATCTGGCTGCCGAGCCTGCTGGTGTCCCAGGGCTTCGACCTGGTGAAGTCGTTCGGTTACACGCTCGTCATCACGCTGGCCCAGCTGCCGGGCTACGCGGTGGCGGCGTGGCTGATCGAGGTGTGGGGCCGGAGGGTCACGCTCGCGGTGTTCCTGGTCGGCTCGGCGGTCGCGGCGGGCCTGTTCGGGCTCGCGGACTCCCCGGCCACCATCATCGCCGCGGGCATGGCGCTGTCGTTCTTCAACCTCGGCGCGTGGGGCGCGCTGTACGCGATCGGTCCCGAGCTCTACCCCACCACCACCCGCGGGTCCGGCACCGGCGCGGCCGCGGCGTTCGGGCGGATCGCCTCGATCCTCGCGCCGCTGCTCGTGCCGTTCCTGCTCGACGCGGGTGACACGGTGCTGGTCTTCGGCGTGTTCGCCGCGGCCTTCGTCGTGGCCGCCGTGGCCGCTTTCACCCTCCCGGAGCGCAAGGGCGCCGCGCTCGAGGAGGCGTGAGCCCGGCCCACGCCCCGCGCCCCGGTCAGCCCCGGGTCTCCCGCCCGTCCCCCAGCTCGCGGATCCGCTCGGTCGCGGCGCGCAGCCGGTCCTCGCGCGCCTGCTGATCGGCCTTCTTGATTTTCTCGTAGGTCTTCTCGTCCGAGTCCGAGTAGCGCAGCACCAACCGCGGCAGGCCCAGCGTGACGATCAGCGACGGCCACACGATCCACGCGTACTGCCAGTCCACGACGATCTGCAGCACGAGGAACGTGATGAGCGTCAGGCCGATCACCACTCCGTCGAGGGACTCCACCAGCTTGCCGCGCTTGCGGAGGTCCGCCAGGTCGGCGTCGGCGTCGCGCAGGGCGGGGGTCGGGGGGCCGGACGAGTACGACGACGACGAGACCGTCATCTCCCCACCGCCCGCCGTGGCCGACCGGACGATCAGGCCGTCGACCGAGGTCAGGGGCACACCGCCGGGCAGGTCGCGGAAGGCGCCGTCCAGCTGCGCGAGGGTCCGCGCCGCGGCCACGTCGCCGGAGCGGGCGTGGAATTCCGGGTCGTCGAGTCGTCCGGCTGCGTAGTGGTCGCCGAGGGCGGTCAGGGCGTGCAACCGCTCGGCGTCCGAGAGCAGGAGGTCGTCCGGTTGGGTCATGGGACCACGGTAGAACCGCCCGCCCCGCGACGCCATAGCCGTGTCACATTCTGCGGTGCTCCACAGGTCGGTGCTTTCTCGAGCGCTACGCGGGCACCCACATGGCCATCTCGTTGCCGCCGGGTTCGCGGAAGTGGAACCGGCGCCCGCCCGTGAAGTCGAACGGGCCGAACGTCACCGTGCCGCCCGCCGCCTCGACCCGGGCGCGGGCCTCGTCGAGATCGGCCACCCGGATGACCATCAGGGGGGCGGGGGACTGCTCGTGGGCGTCGCCCTGGACGCCCACGTCGATCCCGCCGCCGAAAAGGTGGGTGTAGGACTGCCCGTACACCGTGGGTGTCCAGCCGCAGACCGCCTGTAGGAACTCGGAGGTCGCCGACATCGACGTGCTGGGGAACTCGACCAACGTGATCTCGAGAGGGGTGCTCGGGTGCATGGCCACGAATGTACGTCCGCGCGCGGCTTCGTGACAAAGATTCGGCGCGAGGCGGGTTCGCTGCCGGGCCGCCGGCCCGCCGGGCAACCGGGCAACCGGGTCGCCGCGCGGTCAGGCTCGGGCGGCGTCCCAGCGGGCGAGCAGACCCGCGGCGGCCGCGCGCGGATCGGGCGCGGCCATGATCGCCGAGACCACGCAGACCCCGTCGAGCGCGGTCGCGGCCAGCCGGCCCACGGTCGAGGGCCCGATCCCGCCGATCCCCACCGCCCGGACCCCGGCCCCCGCCCCGCCACGGCCTGGTGTGCGGTGCGCGTGCGCGGCCCGGGCGATCCGGTCGGCGCCCTCCGGGCCGAGGGCGGGCGCGGTGTCGGTCTTGGTCGCGGTCGACCACACCGGGCTCACCCCGACCACGTCCGGGGCGGGACCCGGCCCGGCCAGCGCCGCGGCGAGCTGGGCGTCGGTCTCGATCGAGAGTCCGAGCATCAGCCCGTCCGGCAACCCGGCGCGGGCCGTCGCCAGGGGCACGTCCCCCTGGCCGATGTGCAGGTGCAGCCCCAGCTCGCGCGCGACGTCCATCCTGTCGTTGACGAACACCGGCACGTGACGGCCCGTCTCCGCGGACGCGCTCGCGACCGCGGCGCAGACGGCGAGGGCGCGTGACGCGAACTCGTCGTCGTCGCACTCCTTGTCCCGGACCTGGACCACACCCACCCCGCCGAGCACGGCCTCGTAGACGATCCCCGGCACCGCGTCGCGCCCGCCGCCGAGGTGGGGATCGGTGACCAGATACAGGCGCCAGTCGACGACGACGGCGTCGTGGGGCCGGGGCGCCGCGGTCACGGGGTGGCGTCGAGAAGGGTGACCGAGTCCGCGATCTCCTCGGGGCTGAGCGTGTACAGCGCGTCGAGCCACGCCACCGAGAACAGCCCGGGACCGGCGGCGACGCGACCGGCGGCCGATCCCGCGGCCCCGGCGTGGGCGTGGGCGGCGACCACCGCGTCGTGGTCGGGGATGCTGGCCGCCCGGGCCGCGCCGAGGTAAGCCGCGGTGAGCGCCCCGAGCGCGCAGCCGGTGCCGATCACCCTCTGCAGCAGCGGGTGCCCGGACGTGATCCAGGTGGCGGTGGTGGACCCGGCGGTGGTGGAGACCACCACGTCCCGGGGTCCCGTCACCGCGACCACGCCCCCGGTGCGCTCGGCGAGCAGCAGCGCGGGGGCCAGCGCCACGTCGACGTCGTGGGTCGAGTCCACCCCGCGGCCGCCGGCGCCGGCCCCGGCGAGGGCGATGGTCTCCGAGGCGTTGGCCCGGATCGCCGCCGGTCCGTGGTCGAGCCACCCCGTGGCCAACCGCGTGCGCAGTGTCAACGCCCCCACCGCCACCGGGTCCAGCACCCACGGCGTGCCGTGCTCGCGCGCGGAGGCGACGGCGGCGTGCATGCCCTCCACCTGCTCGGACGTCGGGTTGCCCACGTTGATCAGCACCCCCGAGGCGATCGCGGCGAAGTCGCCGGCCTCCTCCGGGTGGTCGACCATCGCGGGAGCGGCACCGGCCGCCAGGAGGACGTCGGCGGTGATCTGGCGGACCACCGAGTTGGTCAGGCAGTGCACCAGCGGCTCGGTGCGACGCATCACCGAGACCAGGCGGGCGACGTCGACGGAGCTGGAACTGGAGCCGGAACCGGGAGCGGACATGCCCCCCAGTGTGCCGCCCCCGCCGGGCGCGAGGCGGAATAGGCCTCACACCGCCCGGGTTGGACCGGGCATGACCCCCTCCTCCCCGCTGCCCCTGTCCGTGCTCGACTTCGCGTCCGTCCGCCCCGGGCAGTCGGTCGGCGAGGCGCTGCAGGACTCGGTGGCGTTGGCGCGGAAGGCGGAGGAGCTGGACTACGCGCGGGTGTGGTACTCCGAACACCACAACATGGCGTCCATCGCCTCGTCGGCACCGGCGGTGCTCATGGCGCACATCGCGGCACGGACCGAGCGGATCCGGCTGGGCTCCGGCGGAGTGATGCTGCCCAACCACTCGCCCATCGTGATAGCCGAGCAGTTCGGCACGCTCGCCGAACTGCACCCGGGGCGCATCGACCTGGGCCTCGGCCGGGCCCCCGGCACCGATCCGCAGACCCTGGCGGCGCTGCGCCGCGAGCCGTCGGCGGCGGAGAACTTCCCGACCGACGTGAGGGAGCTGCAGGCGTTCCTCGGCGACACCCCGTCGGACCTCGCCCGGACCCGCGGCATCGTCGCCGTCCCGGGTCGCGGCACCAGGGTGCCGCTGTACATCCTCGGCTCGTCCTTGTTCGGCGCCCAGCTCGCCGCCGCGTTCGGGCTGCCGTACGCGTTCGCCTCGCACTTCGCGCCGGACGCGCTCGAGCAGGCCTCGGCGGTGTACCGCGAGCGCTTCGAGCCCAGCGAGCAGCTGTCCGAGCCGTACATGATCGCCGCGGTCAACGTGGTGGCCGACCACGACGCCTCGCGCGCCGACCGCGAACTCCAGTGGTA
>DIAZ01000170.1:9178-14921 GCA_002415925.1 Dietzia sp. UBA5065
GCCGGTCGCCAGATCCTGCACATGATCCACTACACGGCGGTCGGTGACGGCCCCGCGGTCCGCGGGTACCTGCGCGACTTCGCCCGTCGCGCGGGCGCGGACGAGCTGATGATCGCGCCCGTCGGGTCCACCCGCGAGCGTGTCCACGGCTCGCTCGAGGTGCTGCGGAAGGCGTGGAGTGACTGACGTCTCCGCAGGCGGGTGCGCTTGGTCACGAATTCACCGTCGCGTGGTCCCAGAGGTGGTTGGCGCCCACCGAACCAGCCTAGAGTTGATCCATGGCCATCTCTGATGTAGGCGAGTACGCCCATCTCTCTCCCGAGCAGGTCGAGGAACTGGGGCGGGAGCTCGACGCGATCCGGGCGGACGTCATCGCCTCGCGTGGGGAGCGCGACTTCCGCTATATCCACGGCGTGATCCGCATGCAGCGCGGGATCGAGCTCGGCGCCCGGGCGATCCTGTACATCGGGGCCCGGAACCGCACGGCGTGGGTCCTGGGGACCGGCGCGCTGGCGGTGGCCAAGATCCTCGAGAACATGGAGATCGGGCACAACGTCCTCCACGGGCAGTGGGACTGGATGAACGATCCGGAGATCCACTCCACCACGTGGGAGTGGGACCTGGTCGGCAGCTCGGCGGACTGGAAGCACACCCACAACTACCTGCACCACAAGTACACCAACATCGTGGGGATGGACGACGACGTGGGCTTCGGCGTCCTGCGGGTCACGCGCGACGTGCCCTGGGAGCCCAGGTACTCGGCGAACCTGTTGGTCAACGCCATCCTGATGGCGGGTTTCGAGTGGGGGATCGGCCTGCAGAACGTCCGTTTCCAGGACGCGTTCCCGGGGTCCGGGGCGACCCCCGCGGACAGGCGCGTCGCCGAGGCGTTCCTGAAGAAGGCGGGAAGCCAGGTCCTCAAGGACTACATCCTCTTCCCGGTGCTCGCCGGCCCGTCGGGGCGGCAGGCGTTCACCGCCGCGGTCACCGCCAACATCCTGCGCAACATCTGGACGAACGCCGTGATCTTCTGCGGCCACTTCCCGGACGGCGCGGAGAAGTTCACCTCTAAGGATGTAGAGACCGAGACGCAGGCGGAGTGGTACCTGAGGCAGATGCTCGGGAGCGCCAACCTCGACGGCGGCCCGGTCATGAACCTCCTCTCGGGAAACCTGTCGTTCCAGATCGAGCACCACATGTTCCCGGACCTGCCGTCCAACCGGTACTCCGAGATCTCCCTGCGCGTGCGCGAGCTGTGTCAGCGCTACGACCTGCCGTATGTCAGCGGGCCCCTGTGGAAGCAGTACCTCCAGTCCTGGCGGACCATCGCGCGGCTCTCCCTGCCCGACCGCTACCTGCGTCGGTCCGCCGACGATGCGGCCGAGACGCGGAGCGAGAGGATGTTCGACCGGATGCCGCCGATGCCGGGCCTGGCGACCGCGCTGGCCTCGTTCCGCAAGGGGCGCGCCCAGCTGGCCCGCTGACCCTCTTTGGCAGACTGTCCGGCATGTCGCTGAACAGCATGCTCGACGCCGCCGCGAGAGGCGGAACCGTCGAGGTCGAGGACGGGTGGACACAGGGTAGGGCCATCTACGGTGGCCTCACCGGGGCGCTGCTGCTGGCCGCGATCAAGGGTCGGCTGCGCGGCTCCTCCGGGGACGACCCCCGTGGGTCCGCCCCGCACCCCCTGAGGTCGATGACGGTGTCCTTCATCGGGCCCGCCACCACCGGCGCCGTCGAGATCGACGCCGAGGTGCTGAGGGTCGGCTCCAACGTGGTCCAGTGCCAGGCCACCCTGCGGCAGGGGGGCGAGCTCGTCGCCACCGCGCTGGCGGCGTTCGGCCGGCACCGCGAGTCGTCGATCTCCGTGACGCCGACCCACCCCATGCCCGGCATGCCGGCGGCGGAGTCGATCGAGGCGTTCCCGTACATCGAGGGCCTCACCCCGGAGTTCTACCGCTTCGTCGAACTACGCCAGGTGGGCGGCTCGGTGCCGTTCAGCGGGGCCGGGTCCAGCGGCCTCTCGGGCTGGTCGGCGCTCCGGGAGCCGCCGGAGGAGTTCCACGAGGAGCACCTCGTGGTGCTCGCGGACGCGTGGCCGCCGGCGACCATCCAGATGCTGTCCGGCTTCGCCCCGGCCAGCAGCCTGACGTGGACGCTCGAGTTGGTCGCGGAGATCGGACCGGACACCGTCCCCGCGGGGGCCGTCCTCGCCTACGAGGCGACCACCGACGCGGCGCGCGACGGCTACGCGCACACCCACGCCATGATGTGGCACCCGGACGGCTCCCTGATGGCGATCAGCCGCCAGACCATCACCGTGTTCGGGTGAGGTCCGGCGGCTGAGGATCAGTCGACGGGGCGGGCGTCAGCCGGCCGCGCGGGAGGAGCGGCGACGCTCGCCACCGCGGGACTGGCCCGCGGCCTGTCCGATCGAGTGCTGGGCACCGGTCCGCTGGCCGCCGCCCGAGCGCTGTCCGCCCGTGCGCTGGCCACCGGATGCCGGACGGCCCGAACCCTGGGCGCCGTCGGCCTGTCGGCGCTGGCCGCCGCGGCCGTCCTGGCTCCGGGGCTGGCTCCGGGCGCCCTGGCCCTGTCCCTGACCCTGGCGCTGACGGTTCTGGCTCTGCCGGCCCTGCCCGCGGTCCTGGCGGGCCTGGCCCCGACCCTCCGGTTCCACGTCCCCGGGGACGTGGGCGGGCGGCTCGGGGGCCTCGGCCAGCGCGGTGGCGGCGTTCGCGCCCACGGGGAGCACGATCTCGCCGGCGGTGACGCCGGCCGATCGCAGGAGCGATCGCACCTCGCGGACCTGATCCGAGGTGGCGACGGTGACCACGGTGCCGACCGCACCCGCACGCGCGGTGCGGCCCGAGCGGTGGACGTACGCCTTGTGCTCGGCCGGCGGATCGGCGTGGACGACCAGCCCGACGTCGTCGACGTGGATGCCGCGCGCGGCGATGTCGGTGGCCACGAGCACGGTCGCCTGACCGGAGGAGAACGCGTCGAGATTGCGGACGCGCGCGTTCTGCGACAGGTTGCCGTGCAGGTCCACGCTGGACACGCCGCGGCCGGTGAGCTGCTTGGCCAGCCGCTTGGCGCCGTGCTTGGTGCGCGTGAACATGACGGTCCGGTCGTGCGCCTCGGCGAGGTCCGCCAACGCGCGGACACGGTCGTCCGGGTCCACGTGGAAGACGTGGTGCGCGGTCGCGCCGGGGGTCGCGGAGCCGTCGTCGACCTCGTGCACGACCGGGTTGTCGAGGAACTTCTTCACCAGCTTGTCCACCCCCTGGTCGAGGGTCGCGGAGAAGAGGAGGCGCTGGGCGCCCCGGGGCGTGGCCGCGAGGATGCGGGTGACCCCGGGCAGGAACCCGAGGTCGGCCATGTGGTCCGCCTCGTCCAGGACGCTCACCTCGATGGAGTCCATGCGGCAGTGCTTCTGCCCCATGAGGTCCTCGAGCCGGCCCGGGCAGGCCACCACGATGTCGACGCCGCGGTCGAGGGCGGCCACCTGGCGGCCCTGGGTGACGCCGCCGAAGATCACGGTGGTCCTCAGGCCCATGGCCTCGGCGAGCGGTGCCAGGGTCTCGTCGATCTGGCGGGCGAGCTCGCGGGTGGGCGCGAGGATCAGGCCGCGCGGCGCGTTGCGGGTGCGCCGGCCACCGGCCGGGGCGGAGGCCGCGAGCCGGGTGACCAGCGGGAGGCAGAACGCGTAGGTCTTGCCGGAGCCGGTGCGGCCACGGCCGAGGACGTCGCGCCCCGACATGGCGTCGGGCAGCGTGGCCGACTGGATGGGGGTGGGAGAGATGATGCCGCCGCCCGAGAGGACGTCGAGCAGGGGGGAGGGCACACCGAGGTCGGCGAAGGTACGAGACAAGGAGGAAACTCCGTAAATAGTGATGGCGTCTTGCCCGGCGCGCTCCTGGAACACACGCCGCTCTGGGCGGCGTGCCCGGTGCGCGACCACGGGGAGGTCGACAACCGACGCGGCCCGAGGCAAGAGTGGTGCGGGCCGACCTGTCCACCCTACGCACACCGGGGCCCGATACCCCAGCCTCCCGGCACAAGTGTGACGAGGGACCCACGGCCGCCACACCGCCGGTGGCACGATGGCAGGCGTGCGCCCCGACCTCTCACTGCTGCGACGCCCGGACCTGGGTTCGGTGCTGCTCGGCAGCGAGGAGCAGTCCACCCGCCAGCGGACCCTGCGTGTCCGGGTGCTGCTCGCGCTGACCCTTCTAGCGGCGAACTTCGTCGGTGTGGCGGTCGCGACCGTCCTGATCCTGTTCGTCCTCCCCGGCCCCAGGCTGGCGTCCAGGGAGTTCCTGGTCCCCACCGCGATCGTCGTCCCCGTGTACGTGTCCCTGGCGATCATCGTGGGAGGGGTCTGGGTCCGCAGCGCCGTCTACCGCCGAGTGCGCTGGTTCCTCGACGGTCGCGAGCCCACCGGGAGCGAGCGGGTCGGCACGCTCCGGGTGCCCGCCCGCATCACGCTCATCCAGGCCTTCCTGTGGCTGCTCGGCGCGGCCGTGGTCACGCCGGCCTTCGGGATGGTCGACCCCGAGGCGGTCCCGTCGGTGGGCTTCACGGTGGTCTTTGCCGGGATGGTCGTGTGCGGCGCGGCGTTCCTGCTCTCCGACTTCGGCCTCCGCCCCATCGCCGCGGTCGCCCTGGCCGGCGGCCCAGCCCCCCGCGCCCGGTTCCTCGGGGCGCTGACCCGGGTCCGGGTGGCCTGGGCGGTCGGCAGCGGAGTCCCCATCGTGGGTCTGCTCATCGTGGCGGTCTACACCCTGGCGGGTCGGGCGCTGACGCTGGAGAGGTTCGCCGTCATCGTCCTGGCGCTCGGCGCGACCTCCCTGCTGGCGGGCTTCCTGCTCATCTCCCTGGCCACGGGCTCCATGCTCGGGCCGCTCCGCAGCGTCCGGTGGGCGATGGAGGACGTCACGGCGGGGAGGCTGTCCCGGCGGGTGGTGGTCTACGACGGGACGGAACTCGGCGAACTGCAGCGCGGGTTCAACCGGATGGCCGCCGGCCTGGAGGAGCGCGAACGGCTCCGCGACCTGTTCGGTCGCCACGTCGGTCGCGACGTCGCCGAGGCCGCCGAGCTGCGGGACCCCGAGTTGGGCGGTATCGGCACCCGGGTGGGCGTGGTGTTCGTGGACATCATCGGATCCACCGAGATGGCCTCGAGGACCGAGGCGGCGGAGGTGGTCGAGGTGCTCAACCGGTTCTTCCGCGTGGTGGTGGACACGGTCGATGAGTACGACGGCGTGGTGGACAGCTTCCTCGGCGACGCCGCCCTGGTGGTGTTCGGCGCGCCCCGCCCCATGGACGACCCCGCCACCGCGGCCCTGGCCTGCGCCCGCGCCCTCTCCCGGCGCCTCCCCGACAGCGTGCCCGGGTGCCGGGCGGGGATCGGGGCGTCCTTCGGGGACGTCGTGGCCGGCTACGTCGGCGCCGCCGACCGCTTCGAGTACACGGTGATCGGGGACGCGGTCAACGAGGCGTCCCGGTTGAGCGAGCTGGCCAAGGACCAGCCCGGGCTCGTCCTGGCCTCCGGGGCCGCCGTCGCCGCGGCGGACCGCGCCGAGGGTGGGCGCTGGGACGCGATCGGCTCGGAGGTGGTCCGCGGCAGGACCCGGCCCACCGAACTGCGCGTGCCCAGCGGCCGCTGACACAGCCCGTCGTCCAACGCAGCCCGGCGTCTAACGAAGGGCGGCGTCTAACGAAGGGCGGCGACTAACGA
>DIAZ01000170.1:15058-16937 GCA_002415925.1 Dietzia sp. UBA5065
GAAGGGCGGCGACTAACGAAGGGCCACGTCCTTCCCGCCCAGGGCCACCTCGAGCCCGTCGGGCACCACACGGGCATCCTCGATCACCACTCCCTCGGGGAGCGAGGCCACGGTCGAGTCGACCGTGGCGGTGATGCCGGAGAACAACCCGTCCGGCAGCGGGAATCCGAGCAGGGAGGTCTGCTGCGGGGTCAGCGTGAGGCGCCCGTCGGTCACCCCCGGGGCGACCCCGATCTCCGCTATGCCCCCGATGTCCGCCCGCAGTAGTCCGGATCCCGCATCGGGGCGGACCGATCGGACCTCGGCGAGGCCGGCGACGGGCGAGCCCGCGACGGGGTTGCCCTCCGCCGCGGCCGCGGCGAGCTGCGCGCCGCTCAGCGTGGCGACGCCGTCCGCGGTGGCCGCCAGAATCGCGCCGTCGACCAGGCGGACGGAGCGCCCGGTCACGTCGATCCGCGGCACGGTGGCGTCCCCCGGAGAGGTCAGGCGGACGGTGTCGACGGCCTGCGTGGTGGCCAGGTCCCAGAGGATCGGTGTGGCCCCGAACTCCACCGTCACCGGCGCGCCGAGCCGGGCCGACGCCTCGCGCTCCGCCCGGTCCGACAGGTACCAGCGGGTCCCGAACTCAGCGGCCACGACCAGCCCCACCAGCAGGATAAGGAGCAGGAGCAGGGAGCACCCGCACCCGCCTCGTCGGCGGCCCCGCCGTCCGTTCCGGTCGATCGGATCTCGTCGCGTCATCCCCGTATCGTGCCGGACCGCCCGGTCGGGGGCCACCGGCGGACCGGTTGCGCACCCGGGGGAGCAGGCCCCACGATCGGGGCATGACCGTGACCCGGGACGCACGGACTGAGGGCGCCGGGCCCGGGTCGGACAGAGGCGGAGGGGGTGCACGGATGATCGGCATCTACGTCCACAACCGTGGGCGCGGTCACCTCCACCGGGTCCTCCCGGTGACGGACGCGCTCCGGGATCGCGGATACGACGTCACCCTGCTCCTGACCGGGCCGCTCGAGGACACGCTGCACCCCGTCGGCGTCCGGGTGATCCATCTCCCCGGCGGGGAGGACGGTGACGAGTGCCCGGAGGAGCCCGTGCTGGCCGCCCGTCGCGCCGCCGTCGCCTGGATCGACCACGCACGGCCCCGTGCGTTCTGGGTGGACTCCTCGCCCGCGATGTCGCTCGCCGCCCGGTTGACCGGGATCCCCATGGTCAGCACCCTGCCGCCCGGGGTCCGGGTGGACGAACCCCACCGCCTCCGTGTCCGCGCCGCGCAGGGGCTGATCGCGGCGTGGCCGCCCGGCGCGCACGAGGCCACGCTGGCGCGGACGGAGAACAGGGTGTCCGAGATCGGCGGGGTCTCCAGGTTCGAGCAGCGTGACCGCCAGCCGCGGGATCGTCGTCGTCGACCCCGGGTGGTCCATCTCAACGGTTCGGGTACCGGCGGGGACCACCGGTTCTGGCGGGCGGTCCGGACCGCCGTCGGCGCCCTCGGCGTGGCCGAGTGGACGGAACTCGGCGGGCCGGACGGGTCGTGGCACGAGGATCCGTGGCTGGAACTGTGCTCGGCCGACGTCGTGGTCACCGGGGCCGGTCAGTCGTCCGTCGCCGACGCGGCCTGCGCCGACGTCCCGCTCGTGGTGGTGCCGGGACGTCGTCCGTTCGGGGAACAGGACGCGACCGCCGCCGCGCTCGACGCCATCCCCGGGGCGTCGGTCATGCGGTACGGCGACGGGCCGACGGCCGTCGCGCGCGCGGTCAGCGCCCAGGTCGCCCGCTGCCGCGACGGGGAGCCCGCCGGGATCAGGACCCGGTGGGGCGTGGACGGTGCGGCGTCCCGTGCGGCCGAGGTGATCAGGGCGACGACGATGACGACGAC
>DIAZ01000002.1:0-7889 GCA_002415925.1 Dietzia sp. UBA5065
AGATGTGTATAAGAGACAGCGGTGAGCGTGCCACCCTCGGCGAGCACCGCCGCGCCCGACAGCAGGCGCGCCGTCTCCGTGAGCCCCGGCGCCGACGGGTCCTCGGCGTGCTGGACGCGCAGCCGCTCGACCACCGGGTGGGTCGGGTTGAGTTCGAGGATCCGCTTGCTCGCGGGCAGCTCCATGCCCGAGGCCCGATACATGGCCTCGAGCTGCGGGGTCATGTCGAACTCGTCGCCCACCATGCAGGCCGCCGACTCGGTGAGCCGATGCGACAGGCGCACCTGCTTGACCTCGTCGGACAGCTCCTCGCCCAGCCACTCGAGCAGTCCGGTGAACTCGGCGGCGTCCGGTGCGTCCTCGGACTGCCCGGCGGTGTCGGAGCCGATGCCGGTCAGGTCCACGTCACCCTTGGCCACGGACCGCAGGCGCGTGCCGTCGACCTCCCCGACCGCGTCCACCCACACCTCGTCGACCGGGTCGGTGAGGATGAGCACCTCGACCCCACGGGCCCGGAACGCCTCCAGGTGCGGGGAGTTCTCCACCGCCGCGCGGGACGTCCCGGTGAGGTAGTAGATCTCCTCCTGCCCGTCGGCCATGCGGGACACGTACTCGGCGATGGTGGTGCCCACCTCGTCGTCGTGCCCCTCCGGCGCCTCCGCCGCAGCGGGCCGGGTCGACGCGAACGTGCTCACGGCGAGCAGCTGCTCGCGCGCATCGACGTCCGAGATCAGCCCCTCCTTGAGGACCGCGCCGAAGTGGCGCCAGAAGGTGCGGAACTCCTCGGGACGGTCGGTCTTGATCTGCCCGATGGTCTGCAGCACGCGCTTGACCAGGCGCTTGCGGATCGCGCGGATCTGGCGGTCCTGCTGCAGGATCTCCCGCGAGACGTTGAGCGACAGATCCTGGGCGTCGACGATCCCCTTGACGAAGCGCAGGAACGGCGGGACCAGCTCCTCGCAGTCGTCCATGATGAACACTCGACGGACGTAGAGCTGCACCCCGCGCCGGGTGTCCTGGGAGAACAGGTCGAAGGGCACCTGCGTGGGCAGGAAGAGCAGGGCCTGGTACTCGAACGTGCCCTCGGCCTTGAGGGTGATGGTCTCCAGCGGCTCGTCCCAGGCGTGGGAGACGTGGCGGTAGAACTCCGTGTACTCCTCGTCGGTGACCTCCGAGCGGGGCCGCGTCCACAGCGCCTTCTGCGAGTTGAGCGTCACGGTCTCGGTGAGCGCGGTGCCGGCCCCGGCATCGCCCGCCGCGCCGTCCTCCCCCGCCGCCTCGCCCGGGTCCGGCGCCGGGCGCCCGATCTCCATGCGGATGGGCCAGGCGATGAAGTCCGAGTAGGTCCGCACCACCCGACGCAGGGTGTGCTCCTCGGCGTAGTCGGGCAGCGCCGCGTCCCCTCCGGCCGGCTTGAGGTGCAGGATCACCGAGGTGCCCTGCGGGGCGTCCGCCGCCTCCTCGATCGTGTACGTGCCCTCGCCGCCGGACGACCAGCGGGTACCCGCGGCCTCCCCGGCCTTGCGCGTGATCAGCGTGACCGTGTCGGCCACCATGAACGTGGAGTAGAAGCCGATACCGAACTGGCCGATGAGGTCGGCCGTGGCCTGCTCGCTCACCTCACCCGACTCCTGCGCCGCCCGCGCCGCGGCGAGCGCCTCCCGCATCTGGCCGGTGCCCGACCTGGCGAGGGTGCCGATGAGGTCCACCACCTCGTCGCGCGACATGCCGATGCCGTTGTCCCGGATCGTCAGGGTGCGCGCCTGCTCATCCGGGACCAGCTCGATGTGCAGGTCCGAGGTGTCGACCCCCAGCGTGGAGTCCTGGAGCGCGACCAGCCGCAGCTTGTCCAGGGCGTCGGAGGAGTTGGAGATGACCTCACGCAGGAAGGTGTCCGGGTTCGAATAGATCGAATGGATCATCAGATCCAGGAGTTGCCGGGTCTCGGCCTGGAACTCCCGGGTCTCGGCTGCACCGGAGGTCTGCGGGCTCATTGTGGCGTCGGTTCCTTTCACTGGGCGGGTATGCGTGACGACACGATCAACCTACTGTGGATCTCGGACATTCCGGAGGAGGCCCCGTGACCGGTAAACCGTTGCCCGCAGCCCACCTGTCCGTCCTCGACGCCGCCACCGGCCTGTTCGCGCAAGCGCTCGCCGGCGGGCTCGAGGGCGACTGCGCGGCCTGCCCCGGGTGGACCCGCCGCGACTGCGCCAACCACGTGCTCGGGGGCGGCCTGCGGTACGCCGCCTACTTCCCGCGCCTACCCGAGTCGGAGATCGGCTGGACGCGGACCGCCGACCACGCCGGTGACCGCCCGGTGCCGGCCCTGTACCGCACGTCCGCCGGACTGCGGAAGGAACTCGCCCGGGCCCGGGACGCCGACGCGCTCGTCCCGCACCGGATGGCCGACATACCCGTCCGCGACCTGCTCGCGCTCCGGGTCTTTGAACTGCTGATCCACGCCCACGACCTCGATCCGGCGACCTGGGACACCGCGGAGGCCGAGGAACTGGCGGCCTGGACGCTCGAGCACGCCAGGGACGTGGTGGAGCTCATGCGCACCTTCGAGGTGTTCGACGAGCCGCGGCCCGTGACGATCGGGGCGGACTCACGCGCCCGGCTGCTCGCCCTGTCCGGACGAGGATAGTGACCTGCGCCACAGACGGGTCTAGCGTGGAGAGGAGGCCGGCGTCGACGGCGCCGGACGGACCGTCCGCAGCGAGAGGACCCCACCATGGCAGCGCGTTTCAGTCCCTACATCTCCTTCCCCGGCAATGCCGCCGACGCGTTCCCGTACTACCGCGACCTCTTCGGGGGGCGCCTTGAGGTGATGACCTACGCCCAGTTCCCGTCCATGGAGGGCTTCCCGTTCACCCCGCCGCCCGAGGCCGTGGCCCACGCGACCATGGAGTCGCCCTCGATCACCCTCACCGGCGGAGACGGCATGGGTGACGGGCTGCCGCCCCTGCGCAGCGACGTCTACTCCTTCCTCCTGTCCTTCGACACCACCGAGGAGGCGACCGGGTTCATCGACAAGGTGACCTCGACCGGCGGCGAGGTGGCGATGCCGTTCGAGATGGCGCCGTGGGGCGACCACTACGGGCAGGTCCGGGACCGGTTCGGCATCAGATGGGATGTCAACGTGCCCGGCACGGGCGGCTGAATCCCGCCGACCTCACCGTCCCGCCGTATCCGTCACGCCCGCTTGTTACCGTTCAGGCATGGAAATCTCTGGAGCAAGTGCAATCGTCACGGGCGGTGCGTCGGGAATCGGCGCGGCCGTCGTCCGTCAACTGGCCGCGAAGGGCGCGAAGGTCGTCGTGGCCGACCTCAACGCCGAGAAGGGTGAGGCCCTGGCCGCCGAGGTCGGGGGCGTGTTCGTCGCCGTCGACGTCACCAAGACCGAGGACAACCAGAAGGCCGTCGCCGCCGCCCTCGAACTGGGGCCGCTGCGGTACCTCGTCAACTCGGCCGGCATCGGCTGGGCCCAGCGCACCATCGGGCGCGACGGCGAGTACTCGTCGGCGTTCGACCTGGACTCGTTCCGCAAGGTCATCGAGATCAACCTCATCGGCTCGTTCGACATGCTGCGGCTGGCCGCCACCAAGATGAGCACGCAGGAGGGTGACGAGGACGGCCAGAAGGGCGCCATCGTCAACATGGCCTCCGTCGCCGCGTTCGACGGCCAGATCGGCCAGGCCGCCTACTCCGCCTCCAAGGGCGGCATCGTGGGCCTGACCCTGCCCGTCGCGCGCGACCTGTCGGCCGCCGGCATCCGCCTCAACACCGTCGCCCCCGGCCTGATCGACACCCCGATCTACGGCGAGGGCCCGGAGTCCGAGGCGTTCAAGGCCAACCTCGGCGCGAACGTCCTGTTCCCCAAGCGCCTCGGCTCGGGCGACGAGCTGGCGTCGATGGTCATGGAGCTGCTCACCAACCCGTACATGAACGCCCAGACCATCCGGGTCGACGGCGGCATCCGGATGCCACCGAAGTGACCTGACCCCGGTCCCAACGAGAGAAGGGCCCCGCCGAATGATCCGGCGGGGCCCTTCTCGTGGGTCCGGTCAGTGCTCGTGCGTCCGGTCAGTTCTTGGCCCGGCGCTTCTTGAGCCTGCCCTCGAGGTAGACCGCGAGCTTGGTCAGCGCGTAGTTCACGAGGATGAACAGGATGCCGGCCACGATGTACGCGGGCACGGTGTTGGCGTAGGCGGAACCCAGAGTCTTGGACCAGTTCAGCAGCTCCAGGTAGGTGATGCCGTAGCCGAGGGCGGAGTCCTTGAGGACGACGACGAGCTGGCCGACGAGCGCCGGGAGCATGGCCGTGAGTGCCTGGGGGAGCTGGATCGACCGAAGCACCTGCCCGGGGGTGAGTCCCACCGAGAGCCCCGCCTCGGCCTGCCCGCTGGGCAGACCGTGGACGCCGGAGCGCACGAGCTCGGCGATGACCGCCCCGTTGTACAGCGTGAGCGCCGTGACGACGGCCGCGAGCGGCGCGTGCTCGTTGGGAACGATGTTCGCGGTGGCGAAGTACCCGAAGTAGGCGAACACCATCATGAGCAGCACCGGGACCGACCGGAAGAACTCCACCACGACCCCGCAGAACCACCGCAGCGGGGCCAACGGGGAGAGCCTGCCCATGCCGAACAGCAGCCCGAAGACCACCGCCAACACGATCGAGATTCCGGCCGCCGTGAACGTGCCACGCAGGCCCGGGATCAGATAGGAGGTCCACACCTCGGAGTCCGTGACGAACGGCTCCCACATGAAGGCCTTGAGCTGCCCGGCCGCCTCGAACTTGGCGTAGATCAGGTACAGGATGCCCAGCGCGAGGAGGGCGCCGACCACCGTGAAGATCTTGTGGCGCAGACGGGCCTTGGGGCCCGGGGCGTCGAACAGGACCGCCTGGGTGCTCATCGCTTCACCGCCAGCTTCCGTGAGAGGGACGTGGTCCACAGCCCGATCGGGAGGGTGAGGACCACGAACACCATGGCGAAGAAGAAGAACGTCGGGAGACTCGCGCCCTCGTTCTCCGTGATGACCTGCAGCAGCCCCGCCGATTCCCCGACGCCGATGACCGCCGCGACCGTCGAGTTCTTGATGAGCGCGATGATCACCGAACCCAGGGGAGCGACGGATCCGCGGAACGCCTGCGGGAGGATCACCTCACGCAGCGACTGCCCGAAGCCGAGCCCGATGGAGCGGGCGGCCTCCGCCTGCCCCACCGGCACGGTGTTGACGCCGGAGCGCAGGGCCTCACAGACGTACGCCGCGTGGTAGACGGCGAGCATGATCGCCGCCCACCAGAACGCGTTCCGGGCGAAGTCGTCCGAGACGGACAGCTGGAGGATGAACGACAGCCCCAGGATGCTGAACACCATGAGCAGCGTCAGCGGCAGGTTCCGGAACGTGTTGACGTAGGACGTCCCCAGGCCCCGCAGGACCGCCACCGGCGAGACCCGGAGGACCGCGATGAGGGTCCCCAGGATCAGGGCGCCGATGGTCCCCAGGACCGAGAGCTGGATGGTGACCCATACCGCTCCGAGGACGTCATAGTCGGCGAAGATGTCGCCCATGGTCCACCTTCCGTCGTGAGATGCGGATCAGGTCAGGCGCAGGGCCCCGGGTTGGGCGGGTTTCCCGCCCCCGGGGTGAAGCCGGCGGCGCCGAGGTTGTCCTGGACGGCGGTCTCCCAGCTGCCGTCGGAGATCATCTCGCGGATGGCCTCGTTAATCTGCTCGCACTTCGCCACGTCGCCCTTCTGGATGCCGACGCCGTACAGCTCCTCGCTGAACGGCGCGCCGACCACCTTGAGCTTCCCCTGGTACTGGTCCTGGGACGCGTAGCCGGCGAGGATCGTGTCGTCGGTGGTGAGCGCGTCGACCGCGTTGGACACCAGCGCGGAGACGCACTCGGAGTAGGTGCCGAACTCCTGCAGGTTGACGCCCGGGACCTCCTTCTTGACGTTCTGGGCCGAGGTCGAGCCGGTGACCGAGCACAGGCGCTTGCCGTCGAGCGACTCCGGTCCTGTGATGCTGTCGTCGTCCTGGCGGACCAGCAGGTCCTGACCGGCGATGAAGTACGGTCCGGCGAAGCCGACCTTCTCCTTGCGGGAGTCGGTGATCGAGTAGGTGGCCACGATCATGTCCACCTGTCCGGTCTCGAGGAGGGTCTCGCGCTGGGCGCTGGGCGCCTGGACCCACTCGATCTCGTCCGCGGGGGTGCCGAGCTTCTCCGCGATGTACGTCGCCACATCGACGTCGAAGCCCTTGTAGGCGTTGCCCTCCTTGAGCCCCAGCCCCGGCTGGTCGAACTTGATGCCGATCTTGAGCTGCCCCTCACCGCCGTCGTCCGAGCTTCCGCACGCGGCCAGGCCGAGTGCGAGGGTGACGGCCGCGGCGGCCGATCCGATCCGTCGGATGTTCATGTGGTCTCCTCGTGCGATGGGTGGGTGGGGCTTGGGGTGGGTTCGCTGGTGCTAGTGGGTGAGGATCTTGGACAGGAAGTCCTTCGCGCGAGCGCTCTGCGGGTTGGTGAAGAACTCCTCGGGGGTCGCCTGTTCGACGATCTCCCCGTCGGCCATGAAGATGACGCGGTTGGCCGCCTTCCGCGCGAAGCCCATCTCGTGGGTCACCACGACCATGGTCATCCCGGACTTGGCCAGCCCGGTCATCACGTCGAGCACCTCGTTGATCATCTCCGGATCGAGGGCCGAGGTGGGCTCGTCGAAGAGCATGACCTTGGGGTCCATGGCCAGCGAGCGGGCGATCGCCACGCGCTGTTGCTGACCGCCCGAGAGCTGGGCCGGGTACTTGGCGGCCTGGTGATCCACGCCGACCCGCGTGAGGAGCTCCATGGCCCGCTTCTCCGCCTCGGCCTTGGACTGCTTGCGGACCTTGATCGGCCCGAGCGTGACGTTCTCGAGGATCGTCTTGTGGGCGAACAGGTTGAAGGACTGGAACACCATCCCCACGTCGGCGCGGAGCCTGGCCAACGCCTTGCCCTCCTCGGGCAACTCCTTGCCGTCGATCGTGATCGACCCCGACTCGAAGGTCTCGAGCCGGTTGATCGTGCGGCACAGTGTCGACTTCCCGGAACCGGAGGGGCCGATCACGACGATGACCTCCCCCTCCTCGATGGACATGTTGATGTCCTTGAGGGCCTGGAAGTCACCGAAGTGCTTGTTGACGCCTGAGATCTCGACGAGAGCCATGGACGGATCATAAGCCCCAGAGGAATCCATGAGGCTCAACTCGGCTGAACCACTTAGCGGTCGACATCCACCGGTCCGCTCAGTACGGTCTGCGCATGGCGATATCAGATGTGAAGGAATACGCCCATCTCTCCGCCGAGGACGTCGAGAAGATCGGCGAGGAACTCGAGGAGATTCGCACGTCCGTCATGGAGTCGCTCGGCGACGCCGACCGGCGCTACGTCCAGAACACCATCCGCCTCCAGCGCGGCCTCGTCGCGGGCGCGCGTGCCGTCCTGCTGTTCTCGGGCTACCGCCCGGCGTGGGTGGTGGGCACCGGCATGCTGGCCGCGGGCAAGATCATCGAGAACATGGAGCTCGGGCACAACGTGATGCACGGGCAATGGGACTGGATGAACGACCCGGTGATCCACTCCAGCACCTGGGAATGGGACATCGTGGGGACCTCCGAGCACTGGAAGGCCACGCACAACTACCACCATCACAAGTACACCAACATCATCGGGATGGACGACGACGTCGGGTACGGCGTGGTGCGGGTGACGCGCGACCAGCCGTGGCACCCCGCGTTCGCGCTCAACATCGTCTGGAACACCATGCTCGCCTTCGCGTTCCAGTGGGGCGTCGGCGTCCAGCACCTCGAGATCGCACCCGGCACGATCAACGCCTCGGG
>DIAZ01000002.1:8103-9538 GCA_002415925.1 Dietzia sp. UBA5065
GAGGACCTCGAGGAGGAGACGCAGGCGCAGTGGTATCTCCGGCAGATGCTCGGGTCCGCCAACTTCACCGGAAGTCAGCTCACCCATTTCATGTCCGGGAACCTGTCCTTCCAGATCGAGCACCACCTGTTCCCCACGATCCCGTCCAACCGCTACTCGGAGATCTCGGTGCAGGTGCAGGACATCTGTCGGCGCTGGGACCTCCCGTACACGACCGGCCCGCTGTACCGGCAGTACTGGCAGTCCTGGCGCACGATCGCCAAGCTGTCGCTTCCGGACCGCTTCCTCAAGGGCACGCCCGACGACGCGCCGGAGACCCGCTCGGAGCGGATGTTCCGGGGCGAGCCGCGCACCTACGACGACCATGCCGGTCCCAGGTCGGGTCTGGTCACGGCCCTGCGCCATCACAACCCGGCCATCATGAAGCGTCTGACCCGGGCGGCCTGAGCGTGGACGAGGCCCACCGTCGCCCCCCGGGGGCGACGGACGCGGAGGTCGAGGCGGCCGGCACGGTCGGCGAGGCGCTGGAGTACGTCGAGCGGGCCCGCGGCCACCTCTACGACCTACACCAGCTGATCGGTCGGGCCGACATCCTCTACCAGCGGGCGGCGGATCAGCTGGCGGAGGCCGGCCATCCCCGGCTCGCCGAGCGCATCCGGTCCGAGATGGTCGGGCTCAACGTCCTCCACGGTCGGTGGACGTTCCAGGTGGTGGAGGAGTTCGACGACGGCTACTGGGCGACCGCGCGCGAGATGGGCCGGGCGGTGCGCGACGAGATCACCGATGGGCGCCGGCACGTCTGGGAGGCCGAACTCAAGGAGCGCGGCCGGACCGCCGGCCGGCCGGGCCACGAGGCGACCCCGAACGACGCCGTCGGCCGCGGTTAACCGGTCCGCTGCCGCCCGGCGATCTTGTGCCGGTCGGATTCCGTGAGTCCGCCCCACACCCCGTAGAGCTCCTTGGACTCGATGGCGAACTGGCGGCAGGTGTCGAAGACCGGGCAGACGGCGCAGACCTGCTTGGCCTTCTCCTCCTTGCGCCGACGCTCACCCTTGGACTCGTCCTCCGCGCTGTAGAAGAGGTCCTCGTGGCCGAGGCACGCCCCGTGGTCTCGCCACGACCAGAAATCCGACGTCGGTTCCAGGTTCCTGAATCTTGGCATGTCGCCTCCATCCGCTGAATCTGAAGTGCCCTGTCGTGAGCCCTGAAAGTCCAGATCGCAAGTCGAACTTCCCATCCTGTCAGGAATCCGGGTCCCGTCCAGCGCCACGTCATCGTCGTCAACACCCCGCCGTGACGGAATCCGCCCGTGCGCTGGGGCTTCGCGCGGGCTCACGGAAAACGTGAGAATTCGCCTATCCGCCCGGTGAGTACGCGTCCACCGACTGCCGGGTCACCCGAGGGGTGCGGCGCTCGGCGTGGTGGTCGGCGGCGG
>DIAZ01000009.1:0-5389 GCA_002415925.1 Dietzia sp. UBA5065
TTGACCGAGCCTATGGCGAGCGGCGGCGACGTGCCCTGTCCGAGCGAGTCGCCGATCCGTGCGAGGACGTCGGCCTGCGTCGCGCGAGTCACGGTGAGTCCGGCGAGTCGCATCCCGGCTGCCATGGGATCAGACCCCCCGATCGCCTGCTGGTGGTCCATTCGGCGAGGGTACGCGGTGCGGCCCGGCTCGTGGGGTCGGTGGACGTCCGGACCCGCTCAGCTCCCGGCGAGCGCGGAGCGGATGGCGTCGACGTCCACCGAGTCGAGGTCGGCCGGGTCCCAGGTGGGGTTGCGGTCCTTGTCGATCACCACGGCCCGGACGCCCTCAACGAAGTCGGGGCGGGCGGTGATCCAGCCGCCCAGCGCGAGCTCGTGGTCCAGGCACTCGCGCAGGTCCCCCGCCTCCGCCCCCGCGCGCAGGAGCTCGATGGTCGCGACGATCGACGTCGGGCAGTGCGAGCGCAGCATCTCCAGCGTCGCGGTGGCCCACTCGTCCTGCCCGGACTCGAGCGCGGCGATCATCTCCTGCACGGTGTCGCGGGAGAAGACGTCCTCGATGCGCTCGATGTGGCGCTCGACGGCGGACTCCCCGGCCGCGGAGCGATCGAGGCCGAAACGCGAGAGGGCGGCCTCCAGCCCCTCCGAGCCGATGGCGGCGACAAAAGCGTCGCGCTCGTCGTCGTCGACGAGGTGGGTGGCCAGACCGGTGTAGAGGGCGTCGGCGGAGTTCATCCGCACACCCGTCGTGCCGAGGTAGATCCCCACGGCCAGGCCGCGCGCGCCGCCGCCGCAGAGGCGGGGCAGGAAGTGGCTGGCGCCGACGTCGGGGATGAAGCCGATGGCCGTCTCCGGCATGGCCATCATCACCTTCCGGGTGACCACGCGGTGCGAGCCGTTGATCGAGATGCCGAGCCCGCCGCCCATCGCCACCCCGTGGATCACCGCGACCGTCGGCACGCCGTGCGTGTGGTACGCGAGGTCCATCGCGTACTCCTCAGAGAAGAACTCGCGGTTGACCTGGTGCTCCCCGGCGGCCGCGGCGTCGCGCAGCGCGCGGATGTCGCCGCCCGCGCAGAACGCCTTCTCCGAGGTGCTGGTCGTGACCACGGCCTCGATGCCCGCGTCCCCGGCGGCCGCGTCGAGCGCGGAGTGCAGGGCCCGGCACATGTCCAGGTCGAGGGAGTTGAGGGCCTTGGGGCGGTCCAGGACGATGTGCTGCATCCGGCCTTCGCGGCGGGTGATGACGAATTCGCTCATGGCCCCAGTGTGTCAGGCGGCGCGCGGACCGTCGCCGGGATACTAGGAATTCCTACCTCACGCCGCCCCCGGCCGCCGGGCCGGACCCGGTCACCCGTCGAGCAGGTTCGAGGCCACGTCGGGCACGTAACGGAACTCCTCGCGCGGCGGCCGCTCGTAGTTGGCGCTCGCGGGCCGCTCGGGGATCTCGAACGACGGCGGATCGAGCTTCTCCCACGGGACGGTCGAGAGCAGGTGGGAGATCACGTTGATCCGCGAGCGCTTCTTGTCCTCCGACTCGACCGTGTACCAGGGGGCCTCGGGGATATCGGTGTGGACGAACATCTCGTCCTTGGCCCGACTGTAGGCCTCCCAGCGGTTGATGGACTCCAGGTCCATCGGCGAGAGCTTCCACCGGCGCATGGGGTCGGAGTGACGGTCCCGGAAGCGACGCTCCTGCTCCTCGTCCGAGACGGAGAACCAGTACTTGCGCAGCATGATCCCGTCCTCCACCAGCAGCCGCTCGAAGATGGGCGCCTGGTGGAGGAAGCGGCGGTACTCGTCGGTGGTGCAGAAGCCCATCACGCGCTCCACCCCCGCCCGGTTGTACCAGGAGCGGTCGAAGATCACGATCTCCCCGGCCGCCGGCAGGTGCTCGATGTAGCGCTGGAAGTACCACTGCGTCTTGTGCACCGCGGTCGGCGCGGGCAACGCGACGACGCGGGCGTGCCGGGGGTTGAGGTACTGGGTGATGCGCTTGATCGCGGAGCCCTTACCGGCGGCGTCACGCCCCTCGAACACCACCACGAGACGGTTGCCGCTCTCCTTGAGCCAGGCCTGCATCTCCACGAGCTCGGCCTGCATTCGCTCGAGCTCGTTCTCGTAGGCCTTCTTGGGCAGCTTCTCCAGGCCGCTGGGGAGCTGCCCGTTCTTCTTGGACCCGTTCTTGCCACCGCTCCCCGGAGAGGCGTCGTCGCCGTTCGTCGAGGGGGACTTCTTGACGTCCTTCTTGCTGCCCATGGCCACCGATCCTACGGCCCCGCCGCGGCCGACCGACCACATGCCCGCAACTTGACACCCCGAGGGGGGACTGTCTACTTTCACGTGACACCCGTCACACCTGCCGGCAGAGAGGGACGCATGCCGCACATCTCCCGCCGGGGCTTCCTCGGCTCCGTCGCCGCCGCCGGGATCGCCGCCCTCGCCGCCGATGCCTCCGCGGCCGCGCGGCCCGCCGACCCCGCCGGCCCGGGGTCCGCCGCCCCCGGTCGCATCCCCCACGAGGTGCAGGACCACCGGTGCATCGTGGTGGGCAGCGGATTCGGCGGCGGCGTCGCATCGCTCCGGCTCGCGACCGCGGGCGTCCCCGTCGTCGTCCTCGAACGTGGCCGCCGGTGGCCCACCGGCCCGGACGCCCGCACCTTCCCCAGTGCCTCGGCCCCGGACGAGCGCGCGCTGTGGTTCCGCTCCGCACCCGAGATCTTCGGCCGCCGCGTCGACCTCCCCCGCTACACCGGACTGCTCGACGCCTCCGTGGGGGAGAACATGACCTCCGTGTGCGCCACCGGCGTCGGCGGCGGCTCCCTCATCTACCAGGGCATGGCGCTCCAACCCACCGAGGAGCTGTTCCGCACCTGGTTCCCCGGCGCGATCGACTGGCGCGAGATGGACCGCGAGTACTACCCGCGCGTGTCCCGGGTGCTGCGCCTGGCCGAGGCCCCCGACGAGCTGATCGAATCGCGCCCGTACGCCGCCTCCCGCGTGTTCGCCGACCGCGTCCGCGCCGCCGGCCTGCCCCTGCGCAAGATCCCCATGCCCATCGACTGGGACTACGCCCTGGCCGAGCTGCGCGGCGAGATGCGACCGTCCTACACCAACGGCGACGGCTCGTTCGGCGTCAACAACGGCGGCAAGCACTCCGTCGACGTCACCTACCTCGCCCAGGCAGAGGCCACCGGCCTCGTCGAGGTCCGCCCCCTGCACGACGTGCGCGCGATGCGCCGCTCGCCGGACGGCCGGTGGGAGCTGGACGTGGAGGAACTCGACACCGCAGGCAACGTGGTCCGGACCCTCACGATGCGCGCCCCGGCGCTCATGCTGGCGGCCGGGTCGGTGGGCACCGCCACCCTGCTCACCCGCGCCGCCGCCACCGGCGCCGTGTCCGATCTGCCCGAGTCCGTCGGCGACGGCTGGGGTACCAACGCCGACCGCATCTACGCCTGGACCGACCCCACCGCCGACTTCGGCGCCGTCCAGGGCGGGCCGGTGGTCTACGGCAGCCTCAACTGGTCCGACCCCACCACCGCGCACACCGTCATCCAGGCCTCGACGCCGCCGTTCGGCCCGGACCTGCACACCACCATGCTGGTCGGTTACGGCGTCAGCGCCGACCGCGGCCGGATCGTCTACGACCCCGCCCAGGACCGGGGCGTCATCCGCTGGCCCGCCGCCGGCGACTCCGGCATACGGCGCCACATCGAGCGGACCGCGCGCACGATCGTCGGACCGAGCAGCCACCTCACCGACACCAACGCCTTCGTCAACTCCACCTGGCACCCGCTGGGCGGCGCGCCGATGGGGCGGGTCTGTGACATCGACGGGCGCGTCCTCGGACAACGCGGGCTGTACGTGGTGGACGGCGCCCTCATCCCGGGGACCACCGCCGCCTGCAACCCGTCACTCACCATCGCGGCGATCGCCGAGCGCGCGCTCGACCGGATCGTCCGACACGACGTGGGCGGCGTCATCTAGCGCCGGAGTCGGGGCGGTCCACGGCCCGACGGTGGCGGTCCGGCTGCGGCCGGGCCCACCCGGCGGGATACTGGCGGCTGTGAGGTCCCGAGACGCCATCCTGGAAGCAACCCGCCACGTGATCGGGGAGACCGGCTTCCACGGCGTCACCATCGCGGGCGTGGCGAAGCGCGCCGGGGTGAGCCGCCAGACGGTGTACTCGATCTTCGGGTCCCGCGAGGACCTCGTCTCGCAGACGGTGACCGACCGGCTGACCACGCTCTCCGGGGCCTTCACGGACCTCCTCGAGTCCGTCGGGTCCCCGCTCGAGTTGCTCGTGGAGATCGTGGTCCAGGCCCGCCGCCGCATCCTGGGCGACCCCCTGCTGCGGGTGCTCACGCTCTCCGGGACCGCGAACCCGATCTTCGACCCGGGTGCCGCCGAGCGCGCGCGAGCCTATTGCGTAGCCCTGCTCGCCCCCGCGGCCCGGCGGTTCCCCGAACTGGCCGGCCGCATCGAGTTCGTGGCGGACATCGGGGTGCACGTGGGCTGGTCGGTCCTGTGCCTGGACGACCCCGACTCGCGATCCGACGCCGAACTGCGCGACTTCCTCACGGAGTGGCTGGCGCCGGTCGTCGGCACACCGTCGTGAGGCCGATCCTGGTCCTGTGGGACCTCGACCTCACCCTGCTCGATCCTGCCGGCTTCGGCGCCCGGATGATCACCCCCACGCTTGCCGCCTTCCTGGGACGTGACCCCGTCATGGGGGCGTCGTTCGCCGGCCGGACCGACCGCGCGATCCTCACCGATCTGCTCGCGCGCAACGTCACGGAACCGCTCGACGAGGTGGTCCTCTCCCTCATGGATGCCGTCGCCGAGCGCTGCGACGCCCTCGGCAGTGACCTCCTCGCCGCCGGCGGAGGCCCCATGCCCGGCGCCCACGACGCGGTCGCCGCCTTAGCCGACGACCCGCTGCTGCACCAGGGGATCGTCACGGGCAACATGCGGCGCACCGCCCTGCTCAAGCTGCGGCTCTGCGGGTTCGACAGCCTGCCCGACCCCTCCCTCGGGGCGTTCGGGGATCACCACATGGACCGCGCCGACCTCGTCCGCGACGCCGTCGCCGCCGCCCGCAGAGCAGGCCTCGACGTCTCGGCGTCCACCGCCGTCGTGATAGGCGACCACGTGCACGACGTCCGCGGTGCCCTCGACGCCGGGGCCCCCTGCGTCGCCATCGCCACCGGCCACGTCTCCGCCGAGCAACTCCTCGCGGCCGGCGCCCACGCCGTCCTGCCCGACCTCACGAACCCGGACGCCCTCCGCGCCGCCATCCACGCCGCCATCCCCACCCCCCACACCCCCCACCGCTGATCCGCCCGCACCGCCCCGCTGATCCGCCCCCACTCCCCCGCTGATCCGCG
>DIAZ01000009.1:5651-6896 GCA_002415925.1 Dietzia sp. UBA5065
GGCTCCCGACGCGGGCTCCCTACGCAGGCTCTGCCCGCAGGCAACGCAGGCTCCCAAGCATGTCTCGGACCGCCTCACGGCGCCGACTGCCCGCGACGCAATGCGGCCTGGATCTGACGGATCACCGTCGCGTGGTTCCGCAGCATCTGGGCGGTCACCCTCACCACCTGCCAACCCAGTTCCGCCAACTCGGCGTTCACCCGGGCGTCGTGCTCCCAGGTGGATCGTCGACGGTGCACCTCGCCGTCGTAGAAGATCGCGACCCGCTGCTCCGGATACCCGAAGTCCGCGACGGTGATCTTCACCCCGTACTCGTTGTAGATGATCAATTGCGGGATCGGGACCGGCAACTCCGCTCCGCCGAGGATGAGCCTCAGCCTGGTCTCCCTGGGGGAGTCCGCGCGATGGTCGGCGTCGCGAAGCAGCCCCCGAACCCGTCGCAACCCGTGCAGCCCGCCGAGGGAGGACGCCAGTGATCTCACCTCGGACACGTCCGTCTGCGTCCTGTTGCAGAGCGCGTCGATCTTGGCGATCGCCCGCTCGTCGTCGTCCTCCCACCGTGCCACGTCGACCGCCGTGCGCGCGACGGAGGTGACCGTGATCCCCTCGCAGACGTGGAGCTGCGCGCCGGGGAGCGCACTCCGCAGTCGTCTCGCGCGCACTCCGCGCGGCGCGTGTGTCGGCCCGAGCGTGTAGATGTCCACTTCCCGTCGGACCGACTCCGGGGAGTACCAGCGTTCGCCGTGCAGGCGCGCGGCCGCCAACCCGGCCACGACCGATCCCGACGGCGCCCACAGCGCGGCCGCTGACACGAGGGTGGTCGGGTCTATGGGTCCGGACGCCCGGCAGTACACGTCCGGGAAGATCCTCCGGTGCGCGGAACGCAGGGAATGGGTGGTGACGCGGCCTGCCGCCAGCGCCTCGCTGCCGATGAATGGTCTCGCGGGTTGATTCGAGGTCACGTGTCGATCATGGGGCGCGACGCGACGCGCATTCGGGCCCCGGGCCGCGGTTGTGGAGGGAGTCGACGACCATCCACAGGCGCTCGGCCGAAGCTGGTAGCACTCAGTGCGGCCGCACGCCCGATCGAGCCACCTGCCCGCGACCAATGCGTCCGTGGCTGCTACCAATCGGCGGCGGATCAGCGGGGCGGTGCGGGCGGATCAGCGGTGGGGGGTGTGGGGGGTGGGGATGGCGGCGTGGATGGCGGCGCGGAGGGCGTCCGGGTTCGTGAGGTCGGGCAGG
>DIAZ01000101.1:0-1391 GCA_002415925.1 Dietzia sp. UBA5065
CGGTCGCAGAAGCCGTCGTCGTGGCTGACCAGGAGCAAAGCCCCCCGCCACTGTGAGAGCGCGTCGGCGAGCACCTGCACGCCGTCGAGGTCGAGGTTGTTGGTGGGCTCGTCCAGGACCAGCAACTGCGGCACCGGCCGGGCGAACAGCCGCGCCGCCAGCGCCGCCCGGAGGCGCTCGCCGCCGGACAGGTCCGCGAGCCTGCGGAACCCGGCGTCGCCGGTGAACAGGAAACGCGCCGCGTGGGCGTGGGCCTCCTCCGCCGACGCCTCGGGGCGGACCGCGCGGATCGCGTCGACGACCGACCACTCCGGCTGCGCCACCCGCAGATCCTGCGGCAGCAGGGCCCAGGGCACGTGGACGGCCTCGTCGTGGTCGCCCGCCTCCGAGGCGCCCCGGCCCGCGCCCGAACCGCCCGAACGGCCTCCACGACCGGCCACACCCTCGCCGAACAGCCGCCGCAGCAACGTGGTCTTGCCGCTGCCGTTGGGTCCGGCCAGACGCACGCGCGCCGGCCCCGCGAGGTGGATCCGGCCGGCGACCGGGTCCACGGCGTCCAGGACGATCCGGCCCGTCGGCAGCCCGGGATCGGGCATCGGGATCCGCAGCAGTTCGTCGTGCCGCACCGCGTCGTCGGCCTCGCTCAACCGCTCGCGGGCCCGGTCGACACCCTGTTGGTGGACCGTGCGCAGCCTGCCCGCCGACTCCTGGGCGGACTTCCGGCGCGCGTCCATGAGGATCTTGGGCATCCCGCCCGCCGCCTGGACGCGGCGCCCCTGCGCGGCCCGGCGGCTGGCCTTCTCGGCCCCCTCTGCCTTGTCCCGCTTCTCGGCGCGCAGGTCGTTGCGCGCACCCGTCAGCGCCTGCAGCGCGGCGGCCTGCTCGGCGTCCACCACCTCGCGGTAGTGGCGATACGCCCCGCCGAATACCCGGCACCTGCCGGCCCGCAGTTCGACGGTGGTGTCGACGCGCTCCAGCAGCTCCAGGTCGTGGCTCACCACCAGCGCTACCCGCTCCCCGCCGGCGGTGAACCGGTCGAGGGCGTCGAACAGCCGGGCGCGCGCCCGTCGATCCAGGTTGTTGGTCGGCTCGTCCAACAGCAGCACCCGCGGCTGGCCGAGGAGCCGGCCCGCCACCGCCGCGAGGGTGCGTTCCCCGCCGGACAGCGCACCGGTCGGCCGGCTCAGCTCCGTGGGCAGGCCCAGCTCCGCCAGGAGCGCGACGGTCCGCTCGGCCACCGCCCAGTCGTCGCCGATCGCGGTGAAGTCGTCGTCGTCGCCCTCCCCCGCCTCGATCCGTTCCAGCGCGGCCAGGCGCGCTCCCACACCGAGTTCGTCGGCGAGGGTGCGGCCGGCGGGGGCGTCGGCGAGCAGCTGCGGCAGGTAGGCCAC
>DIAZ01000101.1:1584-3174 GCA_002415925.1 Dietzia sp. UBA5065
CGCCGTTGCGCCCGATCAGCGCGGTGAGGCCGGGGCCCACGGTGAGGTCGAGCCCGGTGAAGAGGGGGGTGTGGTCGGGGAACGCGTAGGCGACGTCCGACAGGACGAGGGAAGACATGCATGCTCCGGGGAGGTGGCGGATGGGCCGGGTCTCACCTGGGGTCGAGCACTGTCCTTCGGTCTCCTCGACTCGGGTGCTCGGCGTGGTGCCCCTCGCCACCGGGATCTCTCCGCGGTCGCGCCGTGCGCCTGCCGACGTGCAGCGTGAACGCTACGCCCGCCGCCCGGGGGCGGCAAGGGTCCGGCGATCATCCCGTGGGGCGCAGGGGCGGGACGACGACGACGAGGGCTACATGAACGCGCTGGGGGGCAGGCCCTCGCGGCTGCTCATGGGGAGCTCCTTGTCCAGCCTCTCCATGAAGAAGTGCGACTGCACCGCGGTCCAGATGTTGTTGGTGAGCCAGTACAGGCCGATCGCGATGGGGAAGTTGAAGAAGTACGCGCCCACGATCGGGAAGAACGGGAACAGGTACATCATGATCTTCATCGACTGGTTCATCGACTCGGTCATGGACTCGGCGATCGACTGGAAGTCCTGCGGCTTGGCGTCCGCCCCCGCCTTGGCGGGAGCGCCCGGGGCGCCGGAATCGTCGGCCGCGTCGCCGGCGTCTGCGACGGGGGTGGGGGCCTGGCCGTCGATCTCGACCACCTCGCCGTCGACGACCGGGCCGCCCGCGCGCTCCTCGGCGTCCACGCGGGCGAGCGCCTCCTGCTCGGCCACCTTGGCGGCCTTCTGCCGGCGGAAGGAGTTCCACATGTTGATGAAGGTGGCGATGCCCGCCAGCACGAACAGCGGCACGGCCAGCACCAGGATGTCCTCGCGCACCAGCCCCGGGTGCAGCGAGTCCATGACCTCCTGCGGCATCCGGATGTACGAGGCCAGCGGGACGCCGAAGATCTCGGCGTTGAGGAACGAGGCGACCTGCTGGGGCTGGAACGCCCCGTTGGTCATCTGCGAGGCCTCCTCGATCGACTTGCCGGGAGGCGAGAAGTTGAGCAGCACGTGGTACAGGCCGATGAACACCGGGATCTGCACGAGCAGCGGCAGGCAGCCGGCGGCGGGGTTGACCCCGGCGTCGGCGTACAGCGCCTGCATCTCCTTGGCCTGCTCCTGGCGGTCCTCGGGGGACTTGCGGTCCTTGTACTTGTTCTGCAGCTCCTTCATCTTGGGAGCGATCTGCGCCATCTTGCGCATGGAGAACTGCTGCCGGTACATCGACCGCATGAGCAGCAGCCGCACGGTCACCACCAGCAGCAACACCGAGCCCACCCAGGCCAGGCCCGAGTCCGGGTCCACGACGAAGCTCAGCGCCCAGTGCCAGAACTTCATGACGAGCGACACCGGATACGCGAACAGGTCCACGGGCGAATCTCCAGGAGGACGGCGGCGCCGGGCGGGCGCGCGGGGCGGGACGGGACTACACGTGCGCTTCCAGCGTGCCAGGGTTGACGCGCGTGGCGGTCGCCGGGGTCACCCGCCCGCGACGACCGCGGCCCGGACGGCTCCGGCCCCGGCTCCGGCTCTGGCTC
>DIAZ01000101.1:3282-4908 GCA_002415925.1 Dietzia sp. UBA5065
GGCTCCGGCTCCGGCTCAGATGCTGCACCCCACCCACACCGGCTCGGGGTGCAGGTCCACGCCGAACGCCTCCCGGACGCCGTCGCGGACCTCCCGCGCGAGCGCGATCACGTCGTCGGCCGTGGCGCGGCCCCGGTTGGTCAGCGCGAGCGTGTGTTTGGTGGACAGGCGGGCGAGCGACGACGACGAGGGGTACCCCTTCCCGAAACCGGCCCGCTCGATCAGCCATCCCGCCGAGAGTTTGACCCCGTTCGCACCGGGGAACGCCGGCATCTGCGCGGCCTGCCCCACCCCGAGGCGGTCCGCCACCCGGGACCGCACCGTGGGGAGGTCCTCCTCGCCGATCACCGGGTTGGTGAAGAAGGACCCGGCGGACCAGGTGTCCTCGTCGTCGTCGTCCAGGACCATGCCCTTCCCGCGGCGCAGCTCGAGCACGGTCTCGCGCGCGACGGCGGCCTCGGTCCGCTCCCCCGGTTCCACGCCCAGGCGCCCGGCCAGCTCGGCGTAGCGGACGGGCTCGCTGCGGCCGGCGGGGTCGAGGTGGAACTCCACCTCGAGGACCACGGCGCGGTCGGTGTTCTTCAGCACGGACGTCCGGTACGCGAGCCCGAGCGCGCCCGGGGCGACCCACTCGTCGACGCCGGTGTGGCGGTCGAACCAGCGCACGCGGTGCAGGACCTGCGCCACCTCGACCCCGTAGGCGCCCACGTTCTGGACCGGGGTCGCGCCCACCGAGCCCGGGATGCCGGACAGGCACTCCAGGCCGCCGTATCCGCGGGCGACGGTGTCCGCCACGAGCTCGTCCCAGGCCAGCCCGGCGCCGGCCCGGACGACGATCCGCCCGTGGGGGGCGGCCTCCCCGGCGGCCGCGGCGGCGTCGTCCGCCTCCCCGCCGGCCGCGGCGCCGTCGTCCGTCGCGCCGCGGTACTCCACCTCGCGGTTGCGCACGGCCACCACCACCAGGTCCAGATCGCCGCCGGCCACCACGAGGTTGGAGCCGCCGCCCAGCACGAGCACCGGCACCCCCGCCGCGTCCAGCGCGGCGACGGCCGCCGTGACCGCGTCGGCCGTGGAGCACTCCAGCAGCGCGCGCGGCCGGCCGCCGATGCGCAGCGTGGTGAGGCTGTCCAGGCGGGCGTCGGGGACCACGGCGACGCCGGCGACATCCGCCAGGTCGCGGATCACGGCGTCGACCCGGCGGTCGGAGGAGGGCGGGAGCACACGCCCGAGGGTAGTCACCCCTAGTAGTGTTCTGGTCATGGCGACCCGCTTCTCCCATTCGGCCCGCATCGAGTCCCGGCTCGAGACCGTGTTCACGTCGTATGCCGACGAGGCCTTCTGGCACGACCGGCTGAGCACCGTCGGCAGCCCCGCGGACACGCTCGACGACTTTGTGGTCACCAGCGAATCGATCTCGGTGACCGTCACGCAGGTCATCCCCGACGAGGACATCCCGGACCTGGCCCGCAAGGTCCTGCCCGGGCAGCTGACGATCGTGCGCACCAACACCTTCACCGGCTTCGACGGCGAACGGTTCTCGGGCACCGCGCGCGCCGAGGCCGCCGGCGGGCTTGGGGTGATCGACGGCGGGGCTGTCTCTTATACAAATCTGACGCTTCCGAGCAG
>DIAZ01000158.1:0-212 GCA_002415925.1 Dietzia sp. UBA5065
GAGCGGCTCAAGGCCGTGCTCGACGAGATCACGGCCTCCGAGGGGCAGATCATCACCTTCATCGACGAGGTCCACACGATCGTCGGCGCCGGCGCGACCGGCGAGGGCTCGATGGACGCGGGCAACATGATCAAGCCGATGCTCGCCCGCGGTGAGCTGCGGCTGGTCGGCGCCACGACGCTCGACGAGTACCGCAAGTACATCGAGAAGGA
>DIAZ01000158.1:417-1487 GCA_002415925.1 Dietzia sp. UBA5065
GCGCTCGAGCGCCGCTTCCAGCAGGTCTACGTGGGCGAGCCGAGCGTGGAGGACACGGTCGGCATCCTGCGCGGGCTCAAGGAGCGGTACGAGGTGCACCACGGCGTGCGCATCACCGACTCGGCGCTGGTCTCCGCGGCCACCCTCTCGGACCGGTACATCACCCAGCGGTTCCTGCCCGACAAGGCGATCGACCTGGTCGACGAGGCGGCGAGCCGGCTCAAGATGGAGATCGACTCCCGGCCCGAGGAGATCGACGCCGTCGAGCGGATCGTCCGGCGGCTGGAGATCGAGGAGGTGGCGCTGCAGAAGGAGACCGACGCCGCGTCCAAGGACCGGCTCGTCGCCCTCCAGGCCGAGCTCGCGGACTCCAAGGAGAAGCTCGCCGAGCTCACCGCCCGCTGGCAGAACGAGAAGACCGCCATCCAGGGCGTGCAGAAGGTCAAGGAGGAGCTCGACGCGCTGCGCACCGAGTCCGAGAAGGCCGAGCGCGAGGGCGACTACGCGCGGGTCGCCGAGATCCGCTACGGCCGCCTGCCGGAGCTGGAGAAGCAGCTCGCCGACGCCGAGGAGAGCGACGCCGCCTCGAACGCCATGCTCAAGGAGGAGGTCGGGCCGGAGGACGTGGCCGAGGTCGTCTCCGCGTGGACCGGGATCCCCGTGGGCAAGATGCTCCAGGGCGAGACCGAGAAGCTGCTGCGCATGGAGGACGAGATCGGCAGGCGGGTCGTGGGTCAGGGCGAGGCGGTCCGGGCGGTGTCCGACGCCGTGCGCCGCGCGCGCGCCGGGGTCGCCGACCCCAACCGGCCCACCGGCTCCTTCCTCTTCCTGGGCCCGACGGGCGTGGGCAAGACGGAGCTGGCCAAGGCGCTCGCGGAGTTCCTGTTCGACGACGAGCGGGCCATGGTCCGGATCGACATGAGCGAGTACTCCGAGAAGCACAGCGTCTCGCGCCTGGTGGGAGCGCCTCCCGGCTACGTGGGCTACGAGGCCGGCGGGCAGCTCACCGAGGCCGTGCGGCGCAGGCCGTACACGATCGTCCTGCTGGACGAGGTCGAGAAGGCGCACCC
>DIAZ01000158.1:1646-2666 GCA_002415925.1 Dietzia sp. UBA5065
CGAGAAGGCGCACCCGGACGTCTTTGACATCCTCCTGCAGGTGCTCGACGACGGCCGCCTCACCGACGGCCAGGGCCGCACCGTGGACTTCCGCAACACCATCCTCGTGCTCACCTCCAACCTGGGCGCGGGCGGCACGCGGGAGCAGATGATGGACGCCGTCAAGCGCGCGTTCAAGCCGGAGTTCATCAACCGGCTCGACGACGTGGTGATGTTCGACGCGCTCAGCGAGGAGCAGCTCGAGCACATCGTCGACATCCAGATCGACGAGCTCGCGCGGCGCCTCAAGGGTCGCCGGCTGGTCCTGAACGTCGAGGACCCGGCCAAGGGCTGGCTCGCCCGCCGGGGCTACGACCCGGCGTACGGCGCCCGCCCGCTGCGCCGGCTGGTGCAGCAGGCGATCGGCGACAAGCTCGCCCGGGCCCTGCTCGGCGGCGACATCCGCGACGGCGACACCGTGACGGTCTCGCTCGCGGAGGACGGCGAGTCGCTCAGCCTGGGCTGATTCACCCGATGCAGAAGGGGGCCCGGTCACCCGCGTGGTGGCCGGGCCCGCTTCGTGCCACTCGGCGTCGGGCTACTCTCGCGCATCCAGTACGAACTCGAGCCCCGCCGAGAGGATCGCCGCATCGGCCGTGAGTAATCGCAGTCCGTCCACCTGCGCTTGCGCCACGAGCAGCTGGTCGAAGGGGTCTCGGTGGGGAAGTGACACCGCGCTGACCGCGGCGGCGTGTGTGGCGTCGATCGGCAGGTGGGTCATGCCCATCGAGGGGAGCTGGTCTTCGAACCCGTCCACCACGTCCAGCTTGCCCCGTGACTTCTTGAGGGCGATCTCCCAGATGGACACCGCCGAGCAGTACCTGCTCGACGACGAACTGAGGAGCGCCCTCGATCGTGGCCCCACCCCGGGGGATCCCGACATCCACCACAGGACCAGATGGGTGTCGAGGAGAACGGTCACAGGTGATCCTTGAACAGCTCGAGGATCTCGGGATCCTCGCCCATGAAGTCTGCGTCGTC
>DIAZ01000093.1:0-13464 GCA_002415925.1 Dietzia sp. UBA5065
CCCGGGGGCGGGCCGGGGACGCCGACCTGCGGCGCCCCCGCGCGCCAGACCGGGGCCCCCTCGGGCGAGCGCATCTGCCGGGCGACCGCCGAGAGCCCGGCCCGGACCTCCGCCACCTCCGCGGTGATGCGTCCGAGCCGGGCGTCGAGGTCCGCGAGCGTGCGCAGGACGTGGTCGGGCTGCTGGGGGTTCACCCCTGGATCCTCCCCCGCACCGCCGAGCGGCGTCCACGACTCCCTTTTTCCCGGCTCCCCCGGGAACCCTCGCGGTGGCCCTCAGAGCTGATCCTTTGCCCACCACAGGAACTCGCCGATGTGCTGCGTGTGCTCGAACCCCTCGCCGGCGAGCTCACGGAGGAGGTCGTTGCTTCACACCGACAGTCGCCCGAGCGACCAGTCGACGGAGTCCGGATCCGGCAGTCGGAGACCCCAGATCGACCGTGCGATCTCCTTCTTCCCGGCGTTGCCCGTGTAGGTGAGAAGCGGAACGAACCGGCCGGGGTCGTCCACCCAGAGGACCCTCGTCAGCAGGGCCTCCTTGAACCCCTTCATCTCCACGCTCGCGGAACCGTTCACCAGTGCGCTGAAGCGGTCCTCCAGATCGAGACCCTCCCCACGGAGGAGGTAGTCGATCACTTCCCGGACTCTCTCCGCCGCCTCCCGCTCGCCCAGCTCGTTCCATGCGCTGTTGAACACGGACATGTTTCCCGGGTTGCAGCCGATGTTGGAGTTCGCGAAGTCCTTGAGGACCCCCGGCGCGCATGCGGCGAGGCCGACGGAGGAGAACACCTGCTGGTAGCCCTCCAGGTATCCGGCCACCTTGCTGCCGGAGTCGCGGGGACGTGCGAGGAACTGGATCTTGACGGCCTCGACCTCCGCCACGCGACCGGCGTCCGCGTCCGACGGCCCGGGCAGTTCGCCGCGCACGGTTGCCGCAGGACGCGGGATCCGGCGCGGGGCCGTCACGACCGGGGCCCGGGTGTGCACCAGGTTCGAGCACTCCTCGCAGAAGTAGGCCTCGTCCGCCCCGCCGTCCACGGAGATAGGGGCGAGCGAGTCGCCGGAGTGGCACATCGGGCAGGTCGGGGTCTTTTTCATGAGGTCGGGTCTCTCTGCAGGTCAATTATGTCGGTCGCCATCTTTTCCAGGTCGCGCGAGTCGATACCGGGGTAGCCGTGGCAGACCTCGCGCCATTGAGTGGGGAACTGCGCGGCTCCCCACCGAGCTCCGAGTAGCGCCCCTGCGATGGACGCGGTCGTGTCGGTGTCGTCCCCCACCGCGATCACCTCGGCGAGTGCGGCTCGTACGTGGGCCTCCCCGTCACGCCCGTCGACCGTATGGTTGATCGCCGACCACGCCGCCTGAAAGGCGGTCACCACGAAGCCGTTGGGCGTGAACGTGTCCGGAAGGCGCTGTTCGGCCTGGTCGATCAGGTCTTCCCACCGTTCACGAGAGGACTCATCGAGCGCGTCGAGCCCGGTACGGACGTCGAACTCCTCGTGGACGACCGCGTGCCGGATCGCCAGGCTCCAGAGCACACAGGCGTCGCCGGCGAGCGGGTCCGCGTGCGTCAGCTCGCTCACCGCCCGGGCCGCCGAAGCACAGGCCACCGGGTCGCCGAGGTGCGCGAGCGCAACCGGGGCGGTGCGCATGAGCGAGCCGTTCCCGGCGGAATGGGCATGCTGGGCGGCGTAGTGGCGGGCCGCGCCGGCGAGCTGCTCGCCCGTCGGTCCGTGCCCCGCGGCCCGCACCACCTGTCGCGTCTGGATTCCGACGTCCGGCGGTCCGGAATCCAGCCAGGTACGGAAATTCTTGGCCACCGCGGTCAACGCCCGGGCGCTCGCGAGCTCGAGTCCGCGCGCTGCCACCTCGGCCACGCTCCACGTCATCGCGGTATCGTCCGTCCACTCCCCCGGCGCGAAGTCCCCGATCCCGCCGCCGATCATCCCCGGCCCGTCCGGGCCCGGGTGCGCGCTGCCGAATTCGTAGCCGGCGCCCAACGCGTCACCCACCGCCGCGCCGAGCAGGACCCCCCTGGCGCGGTCATACCTCGTCGTCGTCATCTCGCCCTCGCTGCTCACGCCGCCATTCCTCCCAGCCGGTAGGCCAGTTCGTCCCGGTTCTGCCGGAAGTCCTGCGCGAAAGCGCGGAGCATCCCCTCGAGGTTCTCCGCGGAGAGCGGCCGCGCCGGGAGCATGATCTTCTGGAACACGTTGCGATCGCGCATGTACCAGGTACTCCACGCCCCCCTGCGGTTGAGCAGGTCCAGCTCGACGGCGGTGTTGCGGCGGCTGTAGACGCCCCGGACGACCATCGACCAGGCCTCGATCATGCCCCCGTCCGCCCGGAACAGGACAAAGGCCGTCGTGCCGGCGAGGTCGAAGGTCAGGTCGCCGTCGTCGTCGACGCCCGGTTCCTGTCCGAAGACCTCCCTGATCACCCTCTCCACCATCGGGCGCAGGGTCTCCGGACCGCCGCGGGCCGGCTCGCCCCCGCCGCTTGTCGGCTCGCCCACCGTGCCCGCGACCGCGAGCCCCAGGCTCTCGGCCAGCCGCGCGGCGCCGGGCCCGTCCGCCCGGGCGGTGAACAGTTGGGGGTGCGGCAACCGCAGATCCTCGCGCGCGGCCCGGACGATCGCCTGGGCCAACTCGAACGCCCCGCTCTCCCCGACGCGGGCCACGACCTCCTCCGCGGCGGTGCTGCCGGAGATCCCGCGCGTCACCCACATCCATCCCCGGTCGCGGTCCGCGCGGATGACGAGCTGAGTGCTCCAGCCGTCCCTACCCGACGGCGCTACCAGTGCCAGCGCCTCGCCGTCCTGCACGTCGCCCAGTCGGCAGATAAGCGTGTCGAGGAACATCCCCCACGCGCACTCGGTGGCCTCCCGCATGTCATCGCCCCTTCCGCTCGGATCCATCCTTTAGCACTCTCAACGCGCTAAACATTAACACGCGACTCGCGCTAATGTGAAGGGCGTGTCCGATCTCGACCGATTCCCCCGTCCCGCCGTGGCCGTGGACCTGGCGATCCTCACCGTCACCGACGCCGGCGGCCCCGACCCCCAGCTGCGGGTGCTGGTCCTCCGCCGCAGCGACCCGGACGGCTGGGCGCTCCCCGGGGCGTTCCTCCGGGAGCGCACCACGGTGGCCCGGACCGCCGATCACGTGCTGCGCGAGAAGGTGGGGATCACGCCGCACGCGACCATCCGGCCGCGCCTGCTCCGGCTCTTCGACGACCCCGACCGCGACGACCGCACGTGGGCGGTGTCGGTCGCGCACGCGCTCCCCCTGCCCGAGTCCGCGCTGCGCGGAGCGCGCGGCAGACTCGCGGGGGTCACCGCCGGCGGCGGGCTCGACGGGGTGGGGCCGCTGCTGTTCGACCACGACGCCATAGTCGACGCCGCGATCCGGGACGTGCGCGAGCGCTACGAGATCCGGCTGCGCTACGTGGACGTGGGCCCCGACCCCGACGGCTTCCTGCCCGAGCCGTTCACCCTGCACCAGCTGCGCCGCGTGCACGAGGCCGTGATCGGCGCCGAGCTGCACAAGGACAACTTCGCGCGGCGGATGAAGCCGCACCTGGAACCGGTGAGGGGCGACGACGGCGAGCCCGCCCTGGCCACGGCGCTCCGCGGTCGCCCGGCCGCGCTCTACCGGCGTGCGCGCTGACCCGCCGCGGCCGGCCGGGACCGCAGCACCAGGACCACGCCGACCGCGCTGATCGCCATGCCCGCGACCGCCACGAGGGTGACCGGGACCCCGAACATGAGCCACACCCACAGCATGGTGGTGGGCGGGGTGAGGTACAGCAGCACGCTGGCGACCGTGGCCCCGCGGGTGCGGGTGACAAAGACGTAGAGGACGTACCCGCAGAGGGTGGACAGCAGCACCAGCCAGGCCACCGCCGACCAGAACCCGGGGTCGGCCGGAACCCTGCCCTGCCCCGTCAGCAGCATCGCCGCGACCAGCACGACCGCCGCGACGACCGACTGCATGGTGATGGACTGCAGGAGCGACTCCGTGGGGCGCAGCCGCTGGGTGAGGACCGTCCCCGAGGCGAGGCTGAGCATCCCGACCACCGGGAACAGATACGCCCACCACGGCGCGATCCCCGCGCCCAGCCCACCGGAGACCACCACCACGACGCCGGCCATCCCCAGGAGCATGCCGATCCACATGCCCGTGGTGGTCCGCTCGCCCAGGACCCGGCCCGCGACGGTCGCCACGAGCAGCGGCTGCAGCGCCGCGATGAGGGCCGCCGTCCCGCCGTCGACGCCGAGGGCGACGCCCTGGAAGATCATGAACAGGAACACGGCCTGGCTGAACAGCCCCACCACGCCCTGGCGCGCCCACGCCCGCCGGTCGGTCAGACGCACGCCCAGGACGAGGCAGGCCGATACCAGCAGGGCCCCGAGGATCGAGAAACGCCACCCCAACAGCTGTAGCGGGGTCCCGCCGGCGCGGATGCCGAGCTCGGCGCCGACGAACCCGGAACTCCACATCACGACGAGCGCCACCGACGCAAGATGGCCGGCGTTGCGGCGGAACGCATCTCGGGCGGACTCGGTCATCGGCACAGCCTACGAAGGGGCCGACCTCGTCGTCGTGGTACCGGACGCCCCACCCCCGGCGACGCCGCGGGGGCGGCCTCCCTCCGCACCGCGGAGCTCATCACGACGAAAGCGCTCGACCGCCGGGGTGAAGGACTTATTATCGCGGTGACCGCTTCCCCCCTGGACGCCCGGCGTCCTCTCCCCCTCCCCGAAAGAGCCGCGCCATGACCGAGACACCCGTGCCCCTGAGGCTCTCCGACGCACCCCGCGCCGACGACGGCCACTACGGCCCCGACAGCGTCTCGTGGCGGGTGTTCTCGGACCCGTCCTCGGGACTCGGCGCGAAGAACGCCCTCTTCCTCCAGATGCTCGAGCCGGGAATGATGACCCACTTCGAGCGGGTGTCCCTGACCAGCGAGGGCGCCGACGAGATGGCCGCGCGATTCGACCGCACGGCCGCGTACCTGCGGGACTCGATCTTCGCCGACACCGCCCACGCGGATGCGGCGGCCACGCGCGTCGATCACCTCCACGAGCGGGCGAGCTGGACCAACCCGGAGACCGGCGAGGTGGTCAGCGCCAAGCAGCCCGAGTGGATGCGGTGGACGTGGTGGACCTACATCTGGTCCGCGGTGCGCGGCTACCAGGAGTTCGGCCCGGGCCTGTCGACCGAGGACTCGAACCGCGTGGTGGTGGAATCGCACCGCGGCGCGAAGCAGCTGCATGTCCCCGGCCCGTACTTCGAGACCTTCGAGGAAGTCGACCAGTACGTCAGCGACGGCCTCAACACCAAGGCGTTGACCATCTTCGCGGCGATGGCCGGGCACTCGCTGCGCCATCCGGACGTGAAGGGCCCGGTGGCCAAGTGGGTCACCCGGCAGATCCTCAACGGCGTGCTGTCGCTGCTCCCCGATCAGGCCAAGCTGTTCTTCGCCGTCGAGGACCGCAGCGCCAAGGAATTCGCCCGCGGCGCCCGGTTCACCAAGCTCGTCGCCACCCTCGCGCGGAAGAACCGGACCGCCGAGGACCTCATCGCGCAGGCGATCGGCGAGTCCGTGGCCGCGCCGTACCAGCGGGTGCGGGTCAAGCGGCGGCCCGCCGCGGCCTGATCCACCATCCCGGGCCGCCCGGCCGCCGGACCGGCGGCCGGGCGGGTCACGGTCCGGTCCGGTCCCGGGCGGCCCTGGCCGCGTGCCAGACCAGGTACTGGTGGCCGCAGGTCATGAGGATGAGCGCGGCCGCCGCGCCGATGAGCGTGTAGCCGGCGCGGTCGGCGATGGCCTTGGCCAGGTCGCGGGTGCCGCCTGACGTCTGGAGCACGACGGCGGGGGTGAGGAACGTGACGAACACCCAGTAGGGCAACCGGAGATTGGCCCACGCCGCGAGCAGCGTCAGCGCCGCGGCGAGCGCGCCGATGAGCCCGGGCAGGTGGCGGAAGTAGTACACGACGACCGCCGCGAGGGTCGATCCGACGAGGGTGCCCACCACCCGGTGGCCGACCCGCGTGACCATCTCGGCGAAGTGCGGCTGGACCACGACGTAGAACGTGAGGATCATCCACCACGAGGTCGGGGGAAGCCAGGTCAGCGCGATGAACGACCCCACCGCCACCATCCCCCCCAGCGACACGGCGAAGAACCCGGCGGCCCGCGCGGAGACCGGTTCCGGCGCGGTGACGTGCATCCGCCGCAGCGCGAACGGCCCGAGGCATGCCGTCCACACCCCGCCCAGCAGGAGGACCGCCAGGGTCACCAGCATCGCCGCCGGGGAGGAATCCGCGTCCACCCGTCCCGATGGCATGGCCACGTGGAGGTCGCCGATCAGGGCGAGCGCGGCCAGCGGCGCCGCGAACGCGAACATGACGTGCCAGCCGCGCACCGCCACCAGCCCGGTGACCGCACCGAGCACCATCATGTAGCCGGCCCCCACGACCGCGGGCATGTCGCGCAGCAGCAGGGACACCCCGACGATCGCCGGGGTGAGCGCCGCCGCCCCCAACGCCAGCCGCCGACTGGTGAACAGCCCCATGAGCGCCGGGAGCATCCCCAGGTACCACAGGGAGCCGTTCGCACTCCACGGAGACAGGTCCAGGGCGACGATCGGTGCCACGACCAGGAGCGCGACCACCACGAGGACGGCCACGTTCCCACGCGGGGGCGCGGTGGACGTCTCCCCGGACGGCTCAACGGTTGCTGTGCTCACGATGCAAAAGTGCCACATCCCGGGCGCGACGCGGGCGATATGGGCTGCCGAGACGAGCGAGACGCCCCCGCCCGGAGGGGCGGGGGCGTCTGCGGTTGTGCGCCCGAAGGGATTCGAACCCCTAACCTCTTGATCCGTAGTCAAGTGCTCTATCCGTTGAGCTACGGGCGCATATTCATCTGTCGTGCCAGTTCATCCGGTTTCCCGGTGCTCCGGCATGGCGGAGGCGAGAGGATTTGAACCTCCGGTCCCCTTTAAGGGGGACAACTCATTAGCAGTGAGTCCCATTCGGCCGCTCTGGCACGCCTCCTGGAGGCTCTGCTGAGCCAACGAGGGATAACAGTACACAGTGGCCGGGGCGGTGCGCAAAACGGCCGGCCGCCCGGCGGCCGGACGGGGGTCCTACTCTGTACCCATGTCCCCCGACGTGCGCAGCGACCTCGACGCCATCCCCTCGTACGTGCCCGGCGCGACCATCCCGGGCGCGATCAAGCTCGCCTCCAACGAGACCACGGCGGGCCCGCTCCCGAGCGTGGCCGAGGCGATCGCGGAGGCCGCCGCCGGCGCCAACCGCTACCCCGACATCACCGCCCGCGCCCTGGTCGGTCGGCTGTCCGAGTTCCTGGGCGTGCCGCCGCAGAACGTCACCGCGGGGTGCGGTTCGGTCGCGCTGTGCCAGCAGCTGGTCCAGGCGGTGTGCGCGCCCGGCGACGAGGTGGTCTACGGCTGGCGCTCCTTCGAGGCGTACCCGATCATCTCCCGCATCGCCCATGCCGTCCCGGTGCCCGTCCCCAACCGCGCGGACGGGACGCTGGACCTCGACGCGATCGCCGGGGCCGTCACCGATCGCACCCGGTTGATCTTCGTGTGCACCCCCAACAACCCGACCGGCCCGGCGATCACCCGCACCGACCTCTCCGCCTTCCTCGACCGGATCCCCGAACGGGTGACCGTCGCGTTGGACGAGGCCTACGTCGAGTATGTCCGGGGCGATGACCCGGTGGACGGCGTCGCCGAGTCCATGGCCCGGACGAACGTCGTGGCGCTCCGCACCTTCTCCAAGGCGTACGGGCTCGCGGGGCTGCGCGTGGGTTACCTGGTCGGGCCCGTCGACCTGGTGGTGCCCGTGGCCAAGATGGTCGTCCCGTTCTCGGTCAGCTCCCTCGCGCAGGCCGCGGGAATCGCCTGCCTCGACGCCGGGCAGGAACTCCGCGCCCGCACCGACGCCGTGGTGGCCGAGCGCACGAGGGTGCGCGACGCGCTGATCGACCTGGGGCACGCGGTGCCGGACAGCCAGGCCAACTTCGTGTGGCTCCCGCTCGGCGAGGCGGCCTCCGATTTCGACGCGCACTGCCGCGAGCACCTCGTGGTGGCCCGGTGCTTTGCGGGCGACGGCGTGCGCGTGACGGTCGGCGATCCCGGCGAGAACGACCGCTTCCTCACCGCAGCACGGGGATTCGTAACCGGAACGTGACCGTTCCGGCGGGGTCCCGTGACCTGACGACGGCACGATTGGCGAAGTTTGGAAGAACAGAGGCATCGTCCCGCACCACATGACGGCGGGCCCGCAGTGGCACGTCACCAAAGGAGCCGGATGGAGCAGCAGCGTTCGTGGCACGAGGTGGGGTCGGATCCACCCCGGACGTCCGGATCGGGTCGGCGCCCCGCCACCCCCTCTCTTCGCCGGACCGCCCTCGTCACACTGGCGATCCTCGCGATCGGGATCCTGGCGCTGACGCTGACGGTCCCGTCCGCGGGCGCACGGCCCAGCGAGTCGAGTCGGCCCCCGGGCCCCGCCGTCGAGACGCGGTCCGTCCGCATCCTCGGCATCGGCGAGTTCTCCGGGGCGCTCGCGCGCCCTGTCGGGTTCCAGGGTGAGCTCCGCGACGGGTCCGGGAACATCCGGCCGGCCGGCGGAGGCGCGCACCTCGCCGCCACGGTGAGCAAGCTCCGCGCCCAGTCCGGCGACGCGCTCCTGCTGGCCACCGGCGACTCGATCGGCGGAACCGCCCCGGAGACCGCGCTGCTCGACGACCGTCCGACCATCGAGTACTTCAACAGCATCGGCGTGGACGCGGTCGGTGTGGGACGGCGCGAGCTCGAGAAGGGCGCCGACCACATCCGCGGCCTGGTCCGGCCGAACTGCCGCACGGAGCGGGCCTGCCGCGTCGACCCCCCGCTGCCACCGTTCCGCGGTGCGGCGTTCCCGTTCCTCGCCTCCAACGCCATCCCCTCCCCCGACGCCGCACCGACCTTCCCGTTCGCCATCCATCGGATCGGTGGCATCCGCGTGGGGGTCGTGGCGGTCACCCTCCCGTCGGAGACCGCCCCCGAGACCACCACCCGCCTGTCGGACCCGGTGCGGGCGGTCAACGAGGCCGTGGAGTCGCTGCGGTTCCTGGGCGTCGAGGCGATCGTGGGGCTCGTGCAGTCCACCACCGTGCACGGCAACCTCGATCCCGGTGCCTGCCCGTCGGAACTCACGGCGCTCGACCTGGTCAAGCGGCTCGACCCCGCGGTGGACGCACTGATCGTCGGCGCCTCCGGCGGACCGGCCACCTGCCGGGTCCTGGACGCGGAGAGCGACGAGAGGGTGGTGATGGCGCCGGCCTCGCACGGGCGCTCGGTCTCGGTCGTCGACCTCGCCGTCGACCCCTCCACCGGTGACGTCGTCCGCCCCCGGACCTCGGCCTTCAACCAGACCGTCAACCTCGACATCGCACCGGACGCCGGCACGGAGGAACTCCTCCGGCAGGCGTCCGCCGCCGCGGCTCCCGAGGCCCGCAAGCCCCTCGGCTCCGCCACCGGGACCATCGCCCGGGCCATGGACACCAACGGCGAGTCCCCGCTGGCCGACCTCATCGCCGACTGCCAGCTCCACGCCGCCCGGGGCCGTGGTGCGCAGCTGGCCCTCTCCAACCCGGACTCCCTCCGCACGGACCTCCCGCGAGGCCCCCTGGACTACGCGACCCTGCACACCGTCCAGCCCTACGGCGACCGGCTCTATCTGGTCACCGTCACGGGCGCGGAGCTCCGGACCGCGTTATCCCACTTCGTCGACGACATCGGCGACAACGGCCCGGCGGTCTCCTCCAACGTGCGCTACACCGTGGACTTGCGGCGCCCCGAGGGCGACCGCGTGACGGAGTTGCTGGTCGACGGCGAGCCCGTCGATCCCGGCAGGGACTACACCGTCGTGGTCAACGAGTTCCTCTCCTCCCCGGAGTTCACCGGCTCCCCCCTCGCCGACCGCGGCGAACGCCGCGAGGCCGGGTTCACCGATATCGACGCCCTCATCCGGTATGTCAGCGAGGAGGGCCCGCTGCGGGCCCCCGCGCTCGGGCGGGTCCGAACCGTGGCCTGATCGGCCGGCCGGGGCTGCCGGGGCCACCTCCACATCGGGGGACCGTGGGCCCGATCCCGCTCCGGTAATCTAAGATTGATTTCATGACCGGGCCTCGGGCGCCTCGGTGGTCTCGGCAGAAGTCGACGGATGAAGCTCCTGTCGGACCGTCGATCAATCTGATGGATTCCTGAGAAAAGGGTGAGCATTCTGCAGCGACGGCGCACTCCCCGTCCCGCGAGGGTCTCGAGCATCGGCTCCGGCCTGGCGATCATCCTCGCGCTCGCGGCCGGGTGCACGATCTCCGACGGGGCTCCGGCCGTGGAGTCCGCGATCGCCCTTCCCGCGCGGCTCGACGAGGTCACCGTCCAGCGCTTCCAGTACCCCACGAACGACGAGGCCGATCCGTCCCAGAACTGGGCGGACCTCTACCTGCCCGCCGGGGCCCAGCGGGTCGATTCGATCCCCCTGGCGGTCCTCATCCACGGCGGGTCCTGGCAGAGCCAGGTCGGCGCGTACACGTTCGACCCGCTCGCCCGGGAGCTCGCCCACCGCGGCATGGCCGTCTACAACGTCGAGTACCGGCGCGTGGGATCGGGCGGGGGGTGGCCCACCACGTTCCTCGACATCGCGAACGCGCTGGACCACGTGGTCGAGGTGGACAAGAGGTTCCCCCAGATCACCACCGATGACGAGGTGGTGATCGGCCACAGCGCCGGGGCCCAGCTCGCGGTCTGGGGCGGCACGCGGCATCTCCTCGAGGACGACGAGGTGGGGGCGAAGCCGGCGTTCCGTCCGACCCGTGTGGTGTCCATCGCAGGCCCCCTGGACCTGGCGTACGCCGCGACCCACGGGGACGACAGGATCATCACCGCGATCGGCGGCACCCCCGCCGAGGTGGCGAGCCGCTACGCGATGGTGGACCCCATCCAGAACATCGACCCGGACACCCCGGTGATCGCGCTGCACGGTGGGCGCGACACCACGGTGGCACCCGAGAACTCCCGGCGCTACGTGGACGCGGTCACCCGCGCCGGGGGGCGGGCCAAGTTGGTCCTGTTCGAGGACCAGGACCATGTCTCACTCGTGTCCGGAGGCTCCAGCGCGTACCCCCGCGTGCTCGAGATCATCCGCCACGTGTCGTCGGCCGACCTGGACGAGGCGACCGCCTGACCCGGTGGGCGGAAGTGGAGGGATTTGAACCCCCGGTGCTGTTGAGGCACGCTCGCTTTCAAGGCGAGTGCATTCGGCCGCTCTGCCACACTTCCCCGCCGTCCGCCGCGACACGCGCGACCGCGGGGTTCCACGTGAAACCCGCGTCGACGACGCCGCTCATCGTAGTGGACCCGGCGCCCCACCACCCAGCCCGCCCGCCCAGGCCCGCCGTCCCGGCTACCGTCGGAGGGCATGAAGGCCATCGCGTACGAGAACGGTCCCGAGTCCCTGCACCTGGTCGAGGTCCGCGACCCGACCGCCGGCCCCGGTGAGGTCCTCATCGACGTGGCCGCGACGGCCGTCAACCGCGCGGACCTCCTCCAGTCCAGGGGCCACTACCCCCCGCCGCCCGGCGCGTCCGGGATCCTCGGCCTCGAGTGTTCCGGCCGGATCCGCGACGTCGGCGAGGGCGTGGAGGGCCTGGCCGTGGGCGACGAGGTGTGCGCGCTGCTCGCCGGCGGCGGGTATGCCGAGCAGGTCGCCGTTCCGGCGGGTCAGGTGATGCCGATCCCGGCCGGGGTGTCGCTGCACGAGGCGGCGTCGCTGCCCGAGGTGGCGTGCACCGTGTGGTCGAACCTCGTCATGACGGGTGGGCTCGGCCGGGGCGTCCTGGCCGCGGGAGCCCGCTGGGGCGAGGTCGGACTCGGCGCCCCGCGCGTGCTGCTCCACGGCGGGGCCGGCGGCATCGGCTCCCACGCCCTCCAGGTCTGCCGCGCCCTCGGGGCCCGCGTGGCCACCACCGCCGGCGGTCCGGGGAAGGTGCGGACGTGCCGTGACCTCGGGGCCGACCTCGCGATCGACTACCGGGATGAGGACTTTGTCGACCGGATAGGGGAATGGACCCACGACGACGAGAGGGGCCGCGGCGTCGACCTGATCCTCGACGTGATGGGCGCGAAGTACCTCGAGCGGAACATCGCCGCCCTCGCCCCGGACGGCCGCCTCATCGTGATCGGCATGCAGGGTGGGGTGAAGGGTGAGCTGAACCTGGGTGCGCTGCTCGCCCGCCGGGCCGGGGTGATCGCCACCAACCTCCGGGCCCGCCCGGTGGACGGACCCGGGGGCAAGACCGGCGTCTGCCGGGAGGTCGTCGACAACGTCTGGCCGCTGGTCGCCGCCGGGGACGTGACCACCCGCGTCTCCCGCGAGATCCCCCTGGAGAACGCCGCGGAGGCCCTGGCCCTGCTCGACTCCGGGGAGTCGCACGGGAAGATCCTGCTCACGGTCGCCTGAACGCTCAGTCCCCCGGCAGTCCCTCCAGGGCGGCGAGGGTGTCGTCGCACCAGGCGAGCCAGGCCCGCTCCCCCTCGATCCCCAGCCTGAGGACCCTGTGCTGGAGCGTGCCGCGCGGGTCGGAGGGGTCGACCGAGCGGAAGTCCCGCTGCTCGATCTGGCGGTATCGGTCGAGGTCGTCCTGTCGACGCCGCCGGTGGTGTTCCAGCGCGTGGCGGAGTTCCCGTGTCCTGCCGGTGGCCGCGGCCGCGCGGACGCGGACGGCGAGGGTCGACCGCATGGGGTCGGGCTCGTCCCCCTCCCCGATCCACCCCACGAGCAGCTCCGACCCGCCGGGGGTCACCTCGAACCTCCTGGGTTGCCCCCGGCGGGGTGGGCCCTCCTGCGGCAGTTCCCGGATGAGTCCGGCCGAGGCCAGTCGGTCGAGTTCGCGGTAGATCTGCTGGTGGGTCGCCGGCCAGAAGTATCCGATCGACCGGTCGAACCGCCGGGCCAGCTCGATCCCGCTGCCCGCCCGTTCGGTGAGGGAGGTGAGGATCGCGAACTTCAGTGACACCCGGTCAGCGGGTGGAGGAGACGGCCGCCGCGGTGGCGGAGAGCGCCCCCGACGCCAGCTCGTACTCGGTGCGGAGGCGGTCGACGAGCTCGCGGACCGTGCCCGTCGAGGTCACCGCCCCGACGCCCTGACCGGCACCCCAGATGTCGCGCCACGCCTTGGACTCGGCGGTCCCGCCGGTGCCGAAGTCCATCGCGGACGGGTCCGAGGTCGGGAGGTCGTCCGGGTCGAGGCCGGCCGCCTCGATGCTGCCCCGCAGGTAGTTGCCGTGGACCCCCGTGAAGAGGTTGCTGTAGACGATGTCCGACGCGCCGCTCTCCACGATCATCTGCTTGTAGGACCCGGGGGCGCGGGACTCGTCGGT
>DIAZ01000093.1:13666-16421 GCA_002415925.1 Dietzia sp. UBA5065
GCCCCGGACAGCAGCAGCGGTCCGTCGAACCATTCGCGGATCTCCTGGATCAGCGCGAACGGCGACTGGGTTCCGGCGTGGCCGCCGGCACCGGCGGCCACCGCCACCAGCCCGTCCGCGCCCTTCTCGACGGCCTTACGGGCGAACCTGTTATTGATCACGTCGTGCAGGACGATGCCCCCGTAGGAGTGGACCGCCTGGTTGACCTCCTCCCGCGCGCCGAGGGAGGTGATGACGATCGGCACCCGGTGTTCGACGACGGTCGCCAGGTCCTGCTCGAGCCGGTCGTTGGAGCGGTGGACGATGAGGTTGACGGCGAAGGGCGCCACGTAGGCCTCGGGGTTCGCCGCGGCGAACGCCTCGTTGCTCCGGTTGATCTGGTCGATCCACTCCGCCAGGGCCGACTGCGGCCGCGCGTTGAGGGAGGGGAACGACCCGATCACCCCGGCCTGGCACTGCGCGGCCACGAGCTCGGGCCCGGAGTAGATGAACATCGGCGAGGCCACGACGGGCACGGTCAGGGGGCCTGCGAGAACGGGGGGGAGGGACATCGGCGTTCCTTTCGACGGATGCCCCGACCGTACGTCCGTCGCGACGTTCATGCAACAAGTTGCACAAAGTCGGCGGTCGGCCGATCTCGACGCCCCGGGGGTCAGATCCTGACGAGCATCTTGCCCACGTTGGCGCCACGCATGAGGTCGAGGAACGCGTCGACGGAGTTGTCGATGCCCTCGACCACCGTCTCGTCGAAGACGATCTCGCCCGAGGCCACCCACGGCCCGACCTTCCCGGCGAACTCGGGGAACAGGTGCATGTACTTGTTGATCGTGAAGCCCTGCAGGGTGAGCCCGCGGGTGATGGCGTGCCACAGGTTGTCCGGGCCGGGCGCGCGCTCGGTGGCGTTGTACGAGCTGATCGCCCCGCACAGGGCCAGGCGACCGCCGTCGTTCATCAGGTCCAGCGCGGCCTCGAGGTGGTCGCCGCCCACGTTGTCGAAGTAGACGTCGATGCCCTGACCGTCCTGCTTGCCGAAGTGCTCGCGCAGGAGCGTGCGGACCGGACCGTCCTTGTAGTTGAGCGCCGCATCGAAGCCGTAGTCACCGATGACCTTCCCGACCTTCTCGGCGCTGCCGGCCGACCCGATGACCTTGGAGGCGCCCATCAGCCTGGCGATCTGCCCGACGGCGGACCCGACCGAGCCGGCGGCGCCGGAGACGAACACGGACTCCCCCGGCGTGAAGCGCGCGATGTGGAGGAGCCCCACGTAGGCGGTGAGCCCGGTGGTCCCGAGGATCCCCAGGTACGCGGAGATCGGCACGCCCTCGATCTGGTGCACCACCCGGAACTGCCGGCCTGCGCCCTGGGCGACGTCCCGCCACCCGAGGTCGTGCATCACCACCGCGCCGACCGGGTGGGCGTCCGACCGCGACTCCACGACCCGGCCCACCGCCCCGCCGGTCATCGTCTCGCCCAACTCGAACGGCGGGATGTAGGACCGGCCCTCGTTCATCCGACCGCGCATGTACGGGTCCACGGAGAGGAACTCGTTGGCCACGCGGACCTCGCCCTCCGCGAGGTTGGGAAGGTCCACGTGGACCGTGCGGAAGTCGTCATGGGTGGGCCACCCGCGGGGTCGGTTGACGAGCTGGATCTGGGTGCTGGAGGTCATCCCTACTGTCTACGCGTCCTCGCGGCGGGGCTGCCACCGGCCGATCCTCTAGTAGGCTTCGCGATCGTGCAGGACCAGCCATTTCCCGATCCCGCCGCGGCGACGCTCCCCGACGAGCGCGTGCGCGGCGAGATCGTCAACGACTCCCACACCTTCCGCCGGGCCGTGGCCGACCTCCGCCGGGGCCTGAGCCAGCGCGAGTTGTGGCTCTCCCTGGGCTGGCAGGACATCAAGCAGCGCTACCGGCGCTCCACGCTGGGACCCCTGTGGATCACCATCGCCACCGGCGTCATGGCCACGGCCCTGGGGCTGCTCTACTCGATCCTCTTCCAGATCCCGCTGGCCGAGTTCCTCCCCCACGTCACCGTGGGCCTGATCCTCTGGGGCTTCATCTCCGGCTGCATCAAGGAGGGCTCGGAGGTCTTCATCTCCAACGAGGGCCTGATCAAGCAGCTGCCCAGCGCGCTGAGCGTGCACGTGTACCGGCTCGTGTGGCGCCAGTTCCTGTTCCTGTGCCACAACCTCGTGATCTGGGTGGTGCTCATGGTGATCTACCCGCGGCCACTGGGCTGGGACCTGCTGCTGGCCGTCCTGGGGCTGGCGGTGCTGCTGCTCAACGGCGTGTGGGTGGCCATGCTGTTCGGCATCCTCGCCACCCGCTTCCGCGACATCGCGCCGCTGCTCGACTCGATGGTGCAGCTGCTGTTCTACATGACCCCCATCGTGTGGACCACCCAGACGCTGTACGAGCAGGGCGGGCAGATCGCGGACCGGGCCCGGATCGCCGAGCTCAACCCGCTGTACCACTACCTGGAGATCGTCCGCGCGCCCATGCTCGGCGAGCCGGTTGCCGCCTACCACTGGTGGATCGTCCTGGGCTGCACCGCGGTCGGCCTCCTCCTGGCGTTCGCCGCCCTGCGCCGGTTCCGCGCCCGAGTCCCGTACTGGGTGTAGGAGAGACGACCCATGAGCCCACTAGCACCCACCCCCGGCGGCGTGTCCATCGACTGCGTGGACGCCTGCGTGGACTTCCCGATCTTCGACGCCAAATCGCGCTCCCTGAAGAAGGCTGTCCTCGGCTCCGCC
>DIAZ01000027.1 GCA_002415925.1 Dietzia sp. UBA5065
CTCACCGTGGTGGGCCACTCCTACGGCGGCCGGATCGTCGGCACGGCCGAGCGCCTGGGCCTGCGCGCCGACCGCGTGGTCTACGCCGAGTCCCCGGACCTCGGGGTGGGCGTGCGCGGGCCGGCCGACTGGCGCGCCCCCGGCCCGGTCCTGAGGTACTCGTTCACCGCCCCCGGCGATCCCGTGGAGTTGCTGCAGCTCAGGTTCGGGTTGCGCCGGCCCTGGTCCACGTCCGATCTCGGCGACGCCACGGTCCGCCTCGACACCGGGTACTTCCCCGACGGCTCGCCCGTCTACGGCACCCGCGGTCACGGCGGGGTCTTCGACCGGGGGTGCGGCGCGTTCGAGGCCATGCTCTCGGTGATGCTCGGCGGGCGGGTCCCGCTGTGGCGCGACCGCGCGATCCGGGCCCACCGCACCGGCACCCGGCGGGGCACCGACGGCCGGGTATCGCCGACGGTGTGGCGCCACGCCGTGGGGCTGTGGCTGCTCCGGGGACAGGACCCGTACGGGGACCCGGTGGTGCTCTGGGAGGCGCCCGAGCGGCTCGTCGTCGTCCCCCCTCCGACCCGCGCGGGCGGGGATGCGGTTGGCGTACACTCCGGACCTGCCTGATACTGGATCCCATGGCTTCGCCCGGCTCACGGTTCTCCCGCCCCACGACCGGCGTCCTCGGCGTGGGGGCGCTGGGGGTGCTGTCGGTGGGGTTGATCACGGGCGGGCTCTGGTACGACGCGCACCGCAGCACCCAGGCCGTCGACCGCGCGCGGGAGCAGTTCACCGCAGCCCGGGCGGCTCCGGTGACCCCGCAACCGATCGCCTCGACACCCTCCGAGGCGCCGGCCCCGACGTCCCCCGGGACCTCCTCCCCGGTCGCTGTGGAGCAGCCCGGCGGGGGCACCGACGAGGTCGCCGCGGCGCCGGCGGTGACCGTTGTTCCCACCTCCGCGGCGGCGCCGGCGGCCGTGTCGCCCCAGCCTGCCCGCCAGGCGCCCGTCGTTCCCGAGCCACCGGCCGCCGCCGCCCAGCCCGAACCGCCGGCCGCCGGCCGGGACCCCGCCGACGCGCGGTCCCCCGAGCCGGAGGTCACCGGTCCGGTGGATCCCGGGGTCGGCTTCGCGCCCGTGCCGGGGCTGGCCGGGTTCCTCCAGCCGTTCCTCCCCCAGCCGGACCTCCCGCAGCCGAACCCCCCGCAGCCGAACGCGGCGGTCCGAGCTCCGGCCGCCGGGGCCGAGGGGTAGCCCCGCCGAGGGTGCCTCAGTCGCGGAAGTAGTCCACCGTCCGCGCGACCCCCTCGCGGATCGGCACCCGCGGCGTCCAGCCCAGCACCTCGGCGGCCCGGCCGGCGTCCAGCGCCGAGCGGGCGACGTCGCCGAGTCGGGCGGGGGCGTACTCCGGGGCGTCGGCCGCCCCCGCCGCCTCGGCGACCAGGGTGTGCAGGCCGCGGTCGCTGGTCTCGAGGCCGGTGCCCACGTTGAAGCGCAGCCCCGCCGCGCCGGGGACGGTCGCGGCGCGCATGAACGCGTCCACCACGTCGTCGACGTACACGTAGTCCCGGGTGTTGCCGCCGTCGCCGAACACGCGGGTGGGCTGCCCCGCGAGCAGCCGCTGGGAGAAGATCGCCACCACCCCGGCCTCGCCGTGCGGGTCCTGGCGCGGCCCGTACACGTTGGCCGGCGCCACCCCCGCCCACTCGATCCCGTAGAGGCGGGCGAACATCTCGAGGTAGATCTCCCCGGCCACCTTGCCCGCGGCGTACGGGCTCAGCGGGTCGACCGGGCGGGTCTCCGCCACCGGGAGCTCGGTGACGGGGCCGTAGATCGACCCGCCGGAGGAGGTGAAGACGATCCGCCGCACCCCGGCCCGGCGCGCGGCCTCGGCCAGTCGCACGGTGCCCACCACGTTGACCTCGGCGTCGTGGACGGGGTCCTCCACCGACAGGCGGACGTCGATCTGCGCCGCCAGGTGGAATACCACCTCGGGTGCCGCCTGCGCCACCAGGTCCCCGATCGCCGGGTCGGTGAGGTCCATCTCGTGGAAGGCGAACCGGTCCCCCGCCGCGCGGGCGCCGTCGAGGTTCTCCAGACGCCCCCGGGACAGGTCGTCCACGACGGTCACCTCGTGCCCCTCGGCCAGCAGCCGGTCCACCAACGTCGATCCGATGAACCCGGCCCCACCCGTCACGAGCGCCCGCATGTGTTCCCCTCCCGGTGTGCGGCGGTCCCGCCGCGGCGCCTCGTCGGACGACCGCCCCAAGGATACGACCCGTCCCGGGGCGGGGCGGCCCACCGCGCCCGGTCGGGGCCCGTCACTCGGGCCCGTACAGCGCGGACGCGCGGGTGAGCGGGGTGCGCCGGTCGGGCGGGAACGGCGAGTCCGCCGTGACCTGAGCGAGTTCCTCCTCGGTGAACGCCGCGCGGACGGCAAAGATGCGGACCTGCGATTCCGAGTACACCTCGACCAGACCCGGGGTGTCCTCCAGCCGCAGCAGGTGCTCGTTGGGCTTCTGGAATCCCCAGTAGTTGGGCGGGCTGATGTAGACGTAGGTCACGCCCAGCTCGGCGAGCGCGGCGTCGACGTCCGGGTCCACGCCTGCCCGGTCCATCGCGTGGAACAGGAACGTGGTGAGCGGGGCGGTCTCGCCGGGCGGCAGGTAGTGCCGCGCCGTGGACGGCAACCCGTCGGTGGCGTACATCCAGCCCGAGCCCTCGTCCTGATTGGTGTAGATCACGCCGGAGTACGCCCGCGGCTGGTCGGCCAGCCACCGGAACGCGCGCAGGTCGTGGTCGTCGACCATGCGACCCCACCGTTGGTTCTGGCCGGCCGCCACCGCGTACTCGGGGGAGGCCTGGACGACCCACGAGCCGACGCCGACCAGCGCGGCCAGGGCCACGGCCACCCGGGCCATGTCCGCGCCCCGACCGTCCGGGTCGGTGATCGGGTCGATGAGGCGGGTCAGCCACCCCGCCAGCGCCTGGACCGTCACCCCGACGCCCACACCCACCGCGGCCGCCACGACGATCGCCAGGACCACACCGATCCGACGCGGGTCGTTGTAGTACACGCTGCCGATCGCCCGGAGCACGCCGCCGGTCCAGTTGCCGAAGACGCCCATGGCGTTGACGCACACCACCAGCAGCCCACCCCAGAGCAGGATCGGCCACAGCACCAGGCGACGGAGCATGACGATCACGCCCAGCACCGCCAGCGAGAGCAGCACCCAGCGGATGCCCCACTCCTGCACGTGGCGGACCTGCAGGGTCACGGCCTTGCCCCAGGTGGCGGCGCGGTCGGCGTCGATCTGGAACTCGAAGGCAGAGATGTCGTCGGCCTCCTCGGAGACGGTGAGCACCTGGGGCAGCAGCGTGAGCACGCCCGCCACCCCGATCCCGGCCAGGACCACCACGTCCCTGAGCCGACCCCGCACCGGCCGCCACAGCCCCTCGAACAGCCACCAGAACAGGACGAACACGCCGGCGGTGACCATGGCGGAGGGGTGGACGCCACCGATGCCGACGAGCCCCAGCGCGGCGGCGGGCACCAGCCGGCGGTCGGCCAGGGCGGCCACCACCACCGCGGCGACGAGCCCCGCGAGCCCGTTGCCCACCGCGGACGGGGTCGCGGCCACCATGACCTCGACGAACGGCAGTCCGGGGAAGAGCGGGGTGGCCAGCGCGGCGACGGCGGCCGAGGTGGCCGCGGCCGGCCGGGAGAAGCGTCGGTGGGTGATCAGCCAGGCGAGCGCGGCCACGCCCAGCGGGAACACCAGGGCCACGCTGCCGATCTGCACGAGGTTGTAGGTCTCGACCGCGCCGAGCCCCCGCAGCCCCATGACCAGGGCGGCGATGGC
>DIAZ01000047.1 GCA_002415925.1 Dietzia sp. UBA5065
GCCTGAGCGGCCGCCCCGCCTAGCCCAAGGCGAGGCCGACCCCCACCGCCGCCGCGACGGGCACCAGCAACGCGCCGAGCGTCGCTGCGAAGCGCGCGCCGCCAATGGTGCCCGCGAGGGTGAGCTTGACGCCCAGGTTGGTGAGCAGCCCCAGGCCGATGGCCGTCGCGGCGGTGCCCGTCGTGATGGTGCCGGCCGAGGCTGCGGAGGCCGCGGCGATCGCGGCGGCGTGCGCGTCGGCGAGCCCACCGATCGCCGAGACGACCAGCGCGCCCGCGCCGCCGAACTCGTGGGCGGCGGCACGGGTGGCCATGAGCAGCAGCGCCAGGATCGACGCGAGGACGATCGCCGCCTTCACGGACATGGGCCGCCCGAAGTCGCGGTCGCGCCCCTGCTCGTCGGCGACCGCGGCCGACCCGCGACCGCGCAGCAGGACGGCCACCTCCACCAGCAGGACGGCGATGCCCGCGGCGGCGCCCACGAGAACGGCCCGGGCGACGTCGCGGTCGATCACCCACGTGACGACGACGGCCTGCACGAGCGTGGAGATGTTCACGGCCACCGCGGCCGCGAGGGGGTCCCGGCGGCCCCCCGCCCCGCCCCGGGCCGCGCGCGCGGCGACCGCCGTCGACGCGGAACCGGAGACGAACCCGCCCGCCAGCGTGGTGACGAAGAGCCCCCACCTGCGCCCGAGGAGCCGCGCGGCCACATACCCCGCCCAACCGATCGCGGTGAGGAACACCACGAGAAGCCAGATCGTGCGGGGGTTGAGCGAACCGTAGGGACCGAAGGCGCGGTCCGGCATGAGCGGCAGGACCAGGAACGCCACGACGAGCAGCGTCACCGCATCCTTGACGTCGCGGTCGTCCAGCGCGTTCCGGGCGAAGTCGTGGAGACGGTGTTTGGCGGCGAGCAGCACCACCACGATCACCGCGAGCGCCACCGCCAACTGTGCGTTGACGACCGCCAGCGCGCCCAGCAGGACGGTGACGACCGCGGCCGCGACGGTGGTGATGCCCACGTCCCCCGTCGAGTCCCCGTCGGCGTCCACGCCGGTGACCCTCCAGTACCAGGCGATGATCACCACGGCCGAGGCGCCCAGGGCGACGGCCAGCGCGGCCGCACCCAGCAGGGCACCGACCGCGCCGACCAGCGCGAGGAGGGGGAAGGTCCGAGCGCCGATCCGGCGACCCCGGTGCGCGGGGCTGCGTTCGCGCTCGATGCCGATGGCCAGGCCGAAGGCGACGGCGGCGAGCAGCGGCACGAACTCCGTCATGGTCATCTCCGGACCGGCCCTCCTCTGCGCTCGGGATCAGGCGTTCGCCTGCTCCTTCTGGATCTCCAGCGCGATGTCGATGAGCTGATCCTCCTGGCCGCCGACGAGTCGCCGCTCGCCCGCGCGGATGAGGATCTCCGACGACGGCACGCCGTAACGGTTGGCGTGCCCCTCGGCGTGCTTGAGGAACGAGGAGTAGCAGCCGGCGTAGCCGAGCATCAGCGCCGAGCGGTCGACCACGCACTCGGTGGGCATGAGCGGCCGCACCACGTCCTCGGCGGCGTCGGCGATCTTGAAGAAGTCCACTCCGGTGGTGATGCCGAGCTTGTCGCACACCCCCACCAGGGCCTCGACGGGCGTGTTGCCGGCGCCGGCGCCGAAGCGACGGGTGGAGCCGTCGATCTGCTGGGCGCCGGCGCGGATCGCCATGATCGAGTTGCCGACGCCCACGTCCAGGTTCTCGTGGCCGTGGAAGCCCACCTGGGCGTCGCTGCCGAGCTCGGCGACCACCGCGGCCACGCGGTCGGAGACCTGATCCATGACCAGCGCGCCCGCCGAGTCGACGATGTAGACGCACTGGCACCCGGCGTCGGCCATGATCCTGGCCTGCTTGGCCAGGACCTCCGGCGGCTGGGTGTGGCTCATCATGAGGAAGCCGACCGTCTCGAGGCCGAGCTCGCGGGCGTAGCCGAAGTGCTGGATGGAGACGTCGGCCTCCGTGCAGTGCGTGGCGACGCGGCAGATCGAGCCGCCGTTGTCGCGGGCGGCGAGGATGTCGTCCTTGATGCCCAGGCCGGGCAGCGTGAGAAAGGCGATCTTGGCCTGCTTGGCGGTCTCGGCCGCGGCCCTGATGAGGTCCTGGTCGTAGGACTTGGCGAAGCCGTAGTTGAAGGACGCGCCGCCGAGGCCGTCGCCGTGGGTGACCTCGATGACGGGGACGCCCGCGCCGTCGAGGGCGGCGACGACGTTGCGGACGTCGTCGATCGAGAACTGGTGGCGCTTGTGGTGGGAGCCGTCACGCAGCGACGAGTCGGTGATCCGGATGTCGAGCTCGGAGCTGTACGCCCGGGCGTCGGCGTTGTACGGGTTGGTCTTGTCCATTGTTCTCACACTCCGAGCTTGGTCTTGGCGATGTCCTCGCCGACCTTGGTGGCGGCGGCGGTCATGATGTCGAGGTTGCCGGCGTACGGCGGGAGGAAGTCCCCGGCGCCCTCGACCTCGACGAAGATGGCGACGCGCGCCATCCCGCCGGTGATCTCGGTCGGCGGATCGAACTGCGGCTCCTGGAGCAGCCGGTACCCCGGCACGTACTCCTGGATCTCCTTCTCCCGCTTGCGGATGGCGGTGGTGATGAGGTCGTGGTCGGCGTCGGAGGGGATCGCGCAGAAGATGGTGTCGCGCATGATCATGGGCGGCTCGGCCGGGTTGAGGATGATGATCGCCTTGCCGCGCTTGGCGCCGCCGACCTTCTCGATCGCGAGCCTGGTGGTCTCCGTGAACTCGTCGATGTTGGCGCGGGTGCCCGGGCCGGCCGACTCCGAGGAGACCGACGCGACGATCTCCGCGTACTCGACCGGCACCACCTGCGACACGGCGTGGACCATCGGGATGGTGGCCTGGCCGCCGCAGGTGACCATGTTGTGGTTGGGCGCGTCTGCGTGCTCGTGCAGGTTCGCCGGCGGGATGACCATGGGGCCGACCGCGGCCGGGGTGAGGTCGATGGCGATGATGCCGGCCTCCTCGTACTTGGGAGCGTAGGCCTTGTGGACGTAGGCGCTGGTGGCCTCGAACAGCAGGTCGGGCTTCTCGCCGCCGGCCTCGATCGAGGCGAGCAGCTCGTCGGCGCCCCCGGACATGCAGGTCAGGCCGTGGTCGGCGGCGCGCTTCATCCCCTCGGACTCCGCGTCGATGCCGATCATCCACTTCGGTTCGATGTACTCGCTCCGCTCGAGCTTGTACATGAGGTCGGTGCCGATGTTGCCGGACCCCACGATCGCGGCGGTGAGCTTCTTCTTCTCCGTCATGCCAGCAGTGTCGCCCGCACGCGCCCGGCCCGACAAGCGAGTGTGCCGTTCAGTGGAAAATCAGGTATCT
>DIAZ01000060.1:0-733 GCA_002415925.1 Dietzia sp. UBA5065
AGGGGCAGCGCAAGCCGAAGGTCCAGCGCAAGCGGGTCCGCTCATCGGTGAGCTGGCTCGTCGTCGCTCGTGGTCCCGGCTCGGACCTGCCCGCCTGGTCTGAACTCAGGAGCCCGGGTCGGCCAACTGCGCAGTGATGAGTGTGCGGGCGTGCCGGCCGGAGGCCGTCGGCAGAATCGGGTAGACGTGCAGGCGCGCGGGCACCTCGTGGTACTCCACGTCCACGCCCGAATTCTCGAGCTTCGCGGCGAGGAGCCGGGCGTCGGGGCAGAGGATGTCGTGGGTGCCACTGAAGATCGTGACGGGCCCGAGCCCGGCCAGGTCACCGAATATCGGGCTCACCCGCGGGTCGGTGACCTCCAGGTCTCCCCGCCACACCTCGGACAGGTGCTGCCCGCCGGGGACGGCGAGCCACGGGTCGTCGGGCTGAACCTCGGGGATCCCGGGGTTGGACCAGGTCAGATCTACCGCCGGTGAGATGAGCACGGTGCGGCCGAGCGTGATGCCGTGCTCATCGCGCAGCACCTGCGCGGCCGAGAGTGCGATCTGCCCACCCGCCGAATCGCCGACCAGGCGGGGGTCGCCGTACTCGTCGCGGCACCCCCGGATGATGTCGACGATCCCCGCGACGACCCGGCCCGCGGTTCCGGCCGGAATCAGCGGGTAGATCGGGACCACGACCGTCGTGCCCGACTCGACCGCTATCTGGGCGATCAACTGCCAGTGCTGGCGC
>DIAZ01000060.1:862-13166 GCA_002415925.1 Dietzia sp. UBA5065
TGGGGATCGGAAGCCCCCGGACGGCGAGACCGTGTAGACGGGCCACCCGTCACGCACGACCATCGAGATGTCGACCTCGTGCGCGAGCCGCTGGGGAGGACCGAACGGCTTCGGGCTGCGCGCGGACCGCTCGACATGCCGACGCGCAGCCTCCTCACTGAGGAAGATCCGGTTCCTGCCCGTCGCACGGATGACCCACGGGACCAGCCACTCCGGGACCGTCATCCGGGTCAGGACCGCGAATCCTGACCCGGCTGACCGGTGACGGTGGTCAGCAGGAACACGCTGTCCTCCAGCGCGAGCACCGAGTGACGCTCGTGGGTGAGGATCCACAGTTCGTCCGCGCTGAACTCGCCCTGGACATCGTCCTCGAGATCCACGCGGACCTTGCCCTTGAGCACCTGCAGACTCGCGGCCGGCGGCGAATTGTGCGCCTCCATCCGCACCCCGTCCCGCAGCGCGATCACCGCCTGGCGCAAGGGCCCGTCGTGCGCGACGAGAGCGGAGCTGCGGCCGTTCTTCTCGGTGAGCGCGGTGGCCAGGTGTGATTCGGCCAGTTCCCTGATGTTCGCCATAGTCGACCTTTCCGAGCCTCACGCGTCGCCCGCCGCGAACAACGCGGAGGACCTGACCTGCAACGTACCTACACCGCGTACCGCTCCGAGGCGAGAGCGCTCAGATCGCGCAGGAACCGCCGGAACCCGACGTTCAGCACCGACCGCAGCACCGCGAGCGAGACGGTGGTCGGCCCCTTGCCCCTCAGCGCGACGGTCCACGTGAGCCGGCATCCGCCGGTGGTGCGCACGACGTCGTAGGACTCGGCGAACGCGGTGACGAACGGCGTCGAGCAGGCGGTGAACCGGAACGCCATGTGCCGGCCGGGCTCCCAGGCGAGGAACACCTCGTCGCCGCGCAGCCCGCCCAGCATGTGGACGGTGCGCGTGGTGCCGAGGCCGTACGGCGGTTCGCTGGTCCACACGACCTTGGTGATCACCTTCGCCCAGCGGGGCCAGGCGTCCGCCTCCTCGAAGAGTTCGAACAACTGCTCCGGCGACGCGGGGATGTCGACGGTGTTGGAGAACCGGAAGCGGGCGGAGTCGATGAACGCGACGTCCACCGGTTCACACGGATACATGTTCGCCATTTCTCTACCCCTCGGCCGTCACGACGCCGCGCAGCCCGTCGGCGCCGAACAGCGGCTCGAGCATGGAGCTGAAGTCGGGGCCGCGGCGCAGCATCTGCCCGCCGTCCACGTTGATGACCTGCCCGGTGATCCAGGTCGAGGCGTCGCTGAGCAGGAACGCGGCGGCCTCGGCGATGTCGCCGACCTGGCCGATGCGCGGGATAGGGGTGCTCGCGCGGTAGTCCTCGGCGATCACGGGGTCGGACAGGATCGGCGCCACCAGGTCGGTCTCGATCAGGCCCGGGCGGATGCCGTTGACGCGCACCCGGCTCGCGCCGAGCTCGTCCGCCGCCAGTCCCACCATGTGGTCGACGGCCGATTTGGTCACGCCGTACGCACCGAACCAGCGATGCGTGTTGCTCGCGGCGATGGACGAGATGGCGACGAACGATCCGCCGCCCCGGGCGACCAACTCGCGTGCGGCGTGCTTGAGCGTGAACATCATGCCGTTGACGTTGAGGTCGACGGTGCGCTTCCACGCCTCGGTGTCCATCTGGGTGAGCGGGCCGATGGTCTCGCTCCCGCCGGCGCAGGCCACCACGCCGTCGAGCCCTCCCCCGTGCTCGACCGCCGCCGCGACCGCCGACGACACCTGGTCCTCGTCGGTCACGTCCGCGGCATGCGCGCGCACGGCGCCCTCCCGGCCGGTGGCCTGCGCGATCCGCCGGGCGGTCTCGGCCAGCCGTTCCGCGCCGCGGCCGATGATCGTCACCGTGGCGCCCCGTCGGACCAGCTCCTCGGCCGTTCCCGCGCCGATCCCGCTGCCCCCGCCCGTGACCAGGATGGATTTGCCCTCAAAACTCATACCGGCAGCGTAGAACGGGTTCCTGTTTGCCGGGGATGGTTCCGCCAACTGCCCGCCGGAGCCGCGCCCGACTCGCGCCGATCGCACATCTCCCGCCAATCGCGCGTCTCCCGCTGGTCACGCCGGAATACTCGCAGGAATGAACTTCCAGGAATCAGTGGAACTGGTCGGCGAGGCGATCGATGCCGTGGGCGTGGCGGCGATCGTGATCGGCACGGTGGCCGCCACGGTGATGGCCGGCTGGCGGATGGCGCGCCGCGAACCCGACGTCTACCGCCAGTTCCGGCGTTTCCTCGGCCGCTCGATTCTGCTCGGCCTGGAACTGCTGGTCGCCGCGGACATCATCAAGACCGTCGCCGTCACCCCGACGCTCGTCGACGTGGCGGTGCTCGCCGCGATCGTGGCCATCCGTACGTTCCTCAGCTGGTCGCTGGAGCTGGAGATCTCCGGCCGCTGGCCGTGGCAGAAGGAGCCCGAGGGCGCAAAGTCCGTGAACGAGAGGACCGAGTCCTAGACCCCCCCTGACCGTCCCGGGTGCGCCGGGCAGGGTCCGGCGCGCCTGGCCGTGCCGGCGGGGAGCCGGACCGACCCGGGTCAGAGGGCGTACTGGCCGCGGTTGCTGGCGGCGCGGCCCTCCTTGAGGACGAGGAGGATGTTGCTGTGGTCGGCCAGCGAGTCGATGTCCGCGAGGGGATCGCCCTTGACGACGACGACGTCGGCCAGCTTCCCGGCTTCCAGCGTGCCCAGCTTGTCGCCCAGGTCGCACAGCTCCGCGGAGGTCTGCGTTCCGGCCACGATGGCCTGCATCGGGGTCATGCCACCGAACTTGACCAGGGCGCTGAGCTCACCGAGCGTCGCACCGTGATCGGGGACCAGGCCCGCGTCGGTACCCACGGCGACCTTGATGCCCGCCTCGACGGAGGCCTGCAGCGACTCGTGCGCCAGCGCGTGCCACTTGTCGCTCTTGGCCTTGGCCTGCGGGGTGGCGGTGTCCGGCTTGAGGGTCTCGATGAGGGTGGGGACCAGGAACTGGCCGCGCTCGACCATCTCCTGCCGCAGCTCGTCGTTGAGGGCGTACCCGTGCTCGACGCTGTGTACGCCGCCCTGCACGGCGGCCTGGATGCCCGCGAAGCCGATGGCGTGGGCGGCGACCTTGCGGCCACCGTAGTTGTGCGCCTCCTCCACCAGCGCGGAGACGATGTCGACGCGCGCGCCGAGCCAGTCCGGGTCATCGCTCGGCGAGGTGACGCCGCCGGAGGACGCGACCTTGACCACGTCGATCCCGTCGCGAAGCAGGCCGCGGACCTGCTTGCGGGCCTCGTCGACCGAGTCCACGAGCAGACCACCCACCAGGCCGGAGCCGTCGATACCGGAGGGGATGTGGAAGTCTGCGTGACCACCGGTCTGGGAGAACATCTTGTCCGCCACCAGCAGACGCGGGCCCTCCACCAGACCGTTGGCGACGGCCTCGCGCACGCCCACGTCGATACCCATCAGGTCACGCACCGTGGTGACACCGGACTCGATCGTGACCTTGAGACGTTCGATCAACTCGAAGTAGCGGTAGGACGGCGGAACCATGGCGGCCATGATCGGCGAGCCCTTGGTGCCGGGCAGGGAGAGGTGGACGTGGCAGTCGAAGAATCCGGGGGTGACGGTGTTACCGCCGACATCAACCTTGGTGGCCGAGTCATCGACCTGCGGCGCACCGGCGGCAGCGCCGGCGTAGGTGATCTTGCCGCCCTCGATCACCACGACCGCGTCGGCGACCGGGGCTGCGCCGGTTCCGTCGATGAGCCGGGCGTTGTGCAGGAGCGTAGTCGTCATAAGAGCCAACTTACGTGGTCTCGGGCCCGTCCGATGAACACGCCGAAGTTGCCCCCTGGTAGTGGGTCAGGTCTCGTATCGGACGAACGTCCCGGTGTTGCGGCCGTCGGACTCGAGCAGCCATCCGAGCCGTTTGACCTGGTGCAGGATCACGGCGGAATCCACCACGACCAGAGGGGCGAGCTCACGCTCGAGGGTTTCCTGGATCCGCATCGCCTCGGCGACCGACCGGTTCCACGTGCTGACGAGCAGGTTGGGCGATCCCGGCATGCTCACCACCTGGCGTACCGACGACTCGGCCCGGAGCCGAGCCACACTCGCGGCCATCTGCATGACCGGGACCTTGCACCACCACTGCACGATCACCGGGAACCCGGTGGCGCCCTGGGCCACATCACAACGGAACGTCAGGGCACCCGAACCGAGAAGGTGCGCGAGTTGCCGCCGGGTGGTCGAGAGGGGGCGGCCGGTGATCCGCGCCAGATCCGCCGCGCTGCGACGACCGTCCTCGGTAAGCGCGTCGACCAGCTCCCGGTACGGGTCCGCCCACGGGTTGACGGCGGTCGAGCGCCCCGGACGATCGGCGGGCAGCGGCATCTCGGCGATCCGGGCGACGGAGTGCGGGTCGAGACCGCCGATCCGCCACTGGTTGCCGCCGAGGTGAAACTGCCCCACCAGATGGGAACGCATCCCCGTCACGCCGTCCAGCCGGGGCAGGCGATCGAGCAGGATCTCGGCGAGATCGCTCTGGGTGAGCGCGGCGATGGTCACCACGACTCCGTACTCGCGGGCCGCGATCTCGGCGGTCACCACCGTCGGCCACGCGGCCAACTCCTGCGCCAGCGACCTCACCCGGCCTGCGTCACAGGCGATCTCCGTGATCGCGAGGCGGTTGCCATACACGCCGTCGGCGGACGGGTAGGCCTACATCGAGAGCTCTCGGAACAAGGTGGAGCCCGTCGGCGACGATGCTGGACATCGCGACCAATCCCGTGGTTCTGAGCCACGGCGGGGTCCAGGGCACGTGCGAGACCAACCGCAACGTCACGGACGACGAGATCCGCGGGGTCGCCGCGACGGGCGGCGTGATCGGGATCGGGTACTTCGAGACCGCGGTGTGCGGGCTGGGACTGGACTCGGTGCTCGACGCGATCGATCACGTGGTGGAGGTCGGTGGGATCCAGACCGCCGCTCTCGGCAGTGACTACGACGGCTCCGTCACCGTCGGCTGGGACACCAGTGAGCTCGCCGCAATCACCCAGGGTCTGCTGGACCGCGGCTACTCCGACGAGGACATCACCGCGATCATGGGCGGTAACACGCTGCGGGTGATGCAGGAGGTGCTACCGGCCTGACGCTAACTACTGACACAGATATCCCCCGGGACGAGAGACCTTCTCGTTCCGGGGGATTGCTGTGCTCGGCGCGTGCGCCGTCGGTCAGGACGCCATCCCGAACCGATGGGCCAGGTACGGGATCCAGCCCATGCACTCGGGGGTCAGCGCCAAGCAGGCGGCCTCGCTTCCGCTGGGCCCCAGCAGGAATCGCAGCAAGTTCAGGGTCGAACCGAACATCAACATCACTCCTCGTTACTTCGGAAAACCTATTCTACCAGTCCTATCGCCGGCAGCGGACGCTTACGTTACGTGAGCACCGAGCCCCTCAGCCCACGAGTGTGGCCCGCGGGCCGTCCACCAGCACCGGGTCCAGGCAGGTGTCGGGGATGGTGGCCAGCGAGCACCAAGCGGCCGGAAGCACCGGTCGGTAGTCCGGCCCGACGCCGCCGGCGGCGATGATCTCGCGGTAGGCGTCCACGCCCGAGGTGGGCCGCCGCTCCAGCGTGGGGTCGGTGAGCACGTCGACCCGGTAGAGCCCGAAGCGCGGCGAGTAACTACCCCATTCATAGTTGTCCACCAGCGACCAGTGGTTGTAGCCGATCACCGGGTAGCCGTCGGCCACGGCGCGTTGCAGCCAGAACGCGGTGTCGCGCAGGAAGTCGCCGCGGTTCACACCGTCCGCCCGTCCGCCGTCGCGGGTGGGCATGCCGTTCTCGACGAGGTAGATCGGCTTGCCCGGGTACGAGCGCGCGTAGTGCGCGATCGCCTCGTAGATCCCCTCCGGCTGCGGGCGCACGGCGGCGAAATCGTCCCAGGCCGCGTTGATCGCGGTGAGGTTGATCAGGGCGACGCCGTAGTAGTAGTCGATCCCCACGTAGTCCACCACGTCGGCCACGCGGTCCCCGATCAGCGTGTCGGTGAACTCGGTGGCCAGCGGCAGGTACGCCTCGTTCATGGTGACCATCGCGTCCGGGTCGGCGCGGTGGGCGGCCGCGTAGGCCAGTCGGTGCCCCGCCTCGAGCTGATCGAGGAACACCGAGAAGTCCCGGGGCCCGACGCGCCCGATGGTCATCTCGTGCTTGAAGAACACCAGCGGTTCGTTGAAGGTCACCCACAGCGTCCCGTCGCCGGCCCAGCGTTGCGTGATCAACTCGGAGAATCGACCGAAGGCCTCCACGGCGCCGCCCGAGAGCATGCCGCCCCGGTCCGCCAGCCAGCCGGGATAGGTGAAGTGGACCATGGTGATCATCGGGACCATGCCGTGGCCGCGAACAGTGTCGATGATCCGGTCGTAGTGGGCGAGCGCCTCGTCGTCGTACTCTCCCGGCGCCGGTTCGATCCGCGCCCACTCCACGCTCAACCGGAAGGTGTTGACGCCCATCGCCGCGGCGTTCGCGATGTCCTCGGGGTACCGGTTCCAGAAGTCCACCGCGTCGTTCACCGGATCCACCCGGCCGCTCGGCGCGGTGGCGTCGACGTAGCGCTTCCAGTTGGAGTCCGGGTTGCTGCCCTCGATCTGGAAGCCTGACGTGGCGACGCCCCAGTGGAAGTCGTGGGCGACCGGTGCGCCGGCGCCGGCGGGCGGGGCTTCCGCCGTTGCGCGCGGCGTCTGCGGCAGCACCGCGACGAGCGCCACCACCGCCAGCGCCGCCGTGATCCTGCCGATGACGGACCGTCTCCCCACTGACGTGCTCCCCGGTGTCATGCCAGCACCATAGGCAGATACGCAGGCGTTTCGCGCGGAAAGGCGTCCTTGACGCCGACGACGAACTCGAACCTGCCATCCCGGACCGGCTACCCCTTGCGGCCCCTGCGGATAATCCTGCGGACCCTGATCCGGCGGCCGGGCGTGAACTAGGGTTGCGGAGTGCTCCGACGCCTAGCTGCCCGCATCTTCTGGTTCTTCAGCCGGTGGACACTCGCGACCCAGCCGGGCCCCGATCGCCCGGCGGTACTCCTCGGTGCGCCGCACACCTCCAACTGGGATTTCGTCCTGATGATCGGCATCGTCTGGCGGCTGGGCATCGACGTGCGCTGGCTCGGCAAGGCCAGCCTGTTCGCGGGATGGCGTGGACCGCTGATGCGAGCCCTCGGCGGGATCGCCGTTGATCGTGCCAATCCTGCCGGGGTCGTCGAGGACATGATCCGACGCGTTCACGCGGGCGAGATGTTCGGGCTCGTCGTCACGCCCGACGGCACCCGCGGAGCGCACGAGTACTGGAAGTCCGGCTTCTATCGGATCGCCCGCGAGGCCGGAATGCCCGTGACCCTCGGCTATGTCGACCGCACGACCATGACATCGGGACTGGGACCGACCATCGAGTTGACGGGCGACGTGGCCCACGACATGGACCGGATCCGGTCCTTCTACGCGGACAAGGCGGGGTTCCATCCCGAGAAGCGAGTGGAGCCGCGTCTCGTGCAGGAGCCGACGAACCCGTGACCGGGAGACACGGAAACGGTCAATCGGCGGTAGGTGCGGGACACTAACCCCGTGGATGATCTGCGCGTGGCCCCCGGACCGGGCGCGCCCCGTGGGCTGACGGTGCCGGCGGCCGAATTCGTGGAGAAGTTCTCCCGGTCATCCGGCCCTGGAGGCCAGCACGTCAACACCGCGGATTCGCGGGTCCAGCTCAGCCTCGACCTGGGCACCACCTCCGCCCTGGACGACGACCAGCGGGCGCGCGTGCTGCGGAACCTCGCACCGAGGCTCTCCGGAACCGTCCTCACCGTCAGCGCCGAGGAGCACCGGTCGCAGCGGCGGAACCGGGAGGCCGCAAGGCGGCGTCTGGCGGAACTCCTGCGCGAGGCGGTGGCCCCACCGGTCCCCAGGAGACCCACCCGGCCCACTCGCGGTTCGCGCCGGCGTCGGCTCGAGGCCAAACGGCAACGCTCCGAAGTCAAGACGAACCGCAGACGACCGGACCACGACTGACGGCCGTCGGGATGGTCGCAGCGTCGCCGCCCCTCGCGGAGCCCCTCGCGGAGCCCCAGGCGGGTCTATTCGCTGGATCGTCGCGATGCCCAGAACGCACCCTCTAGTCTCAGTACCACCATGCCTCCCACCCCTGACACCGTTTCAGTCGCGCTCAAGGCGGCGACGTCGTTCGTCGTCAACGCGGTCGAAGTCCTGCGATTCGGCGGCCTCCAGACGGACGAAGAACCCTCCCCGTTCGAGATCGTCGCACGGCGCCCGATGTTCCGGCTGCGCCGCTACTACGCGCCGACCGCGGGGGCCGACGGTCTCGCGGATGTCGGCCTCGATGAGGACGAGCCGCCGCGCCCGCCGATCGTGCTCGTGCCGCCGATGATGATCTCCGCCGACGTCTGGGACGTGTCCCCCGATACGAGCGCGGTGGCCGCACTGTACGAGGCGGGCATGGACCCGTGGGTGATCGACTTCGGATCCCCGGATCTCGAGGCGGGCGGCCTCGAACGCACTCTCACGGACCACGTGGTGGCGGTGAACGACGTGATCGACCTCGTCACGGCCGCCACCGGCCGCTCGGTCCATCTCGGTGGATACAGCCAGGGCGGCATGTTCTGTTACCAGGCCGCGGCCTTCCGGCGCTCGCGCGACCTCGAGAGCATCGTGACGTTCGGCTCCCCGGTGGACTGGCGCGGCAGTGCCCCGCTCGGCGTCCCCGAGGATGTGATCGTGAACGTCGCGCGCTTCGTCGCCGACTACGTCTTCAGCGACCACTCGCTGCCCGGGTGGTTGGCGTCGACGGGGTTCCGCCTACTCGATCCGATCAAGACCGCCCGTGCGCAGGTGGACTTCCTGCGCCAACTCCATGACCGCGAGGCGCTCCTCGGACACGAACGGCAGCGCCGCTTCATCGGTGGCGAGGGATTTGTCGCCTGGTCCGGCCCGGCGATCGTCGACATGATGCAGCAGGTGATCATCCAAAACCGGATGATGGTCGGCGGATTCGTGATCGGCGACCACGTCGTCTCCCTGGCCGACATCACCTGCCCCGTCCTCGCCGTGCTCGGCGAGGTCGACGAGATCGGCGTCCCGGCCGGCGTCCGCAAGATCGCCTCCGTCGCCCCCGCGGCCGAGGTCTACGAGTTCCCGGTCCGCGCCGGGCATTTCGGGCTCGTCGTGGGCTCGACCGCCGCCTCGCTGACGTGGCCCACCGTCGCCGGGTGGATCGGGTGGATCGAGAACACCGGTCAGCGACCCGACGGCATCGCCGAAGTCGCACCCGACGCCGTCGTCGACTCGTCCCCCACCTCGGCGGTGATGCTCGCCGCGGACGGGGCGATTCAGGTCGCCGGACTCGGGGTCGGCGTCGTGCGCGGTGCCGGTCACCTCGCCGTCAGCGCGCTGCAGACCACGCGGGCCCTCGGATACGAGGCGCTGCACGCGGCGCCGCGCCTCATCCGGTTGGAACAGATCCAGCCGAGAACCCGCATCTCCTTTGCCAAGATCATGACCGAGCGGGCCCGCACCCAGCCGGGTGACGCGTGCTTCCTGTTCTCCGACCGCGTCCACACGTATTCGGCCGTCGATACCCGGATCACCAACGTGGTCAGGGGACTCATCGCGGTCGGGGTGCGCCAGGGCGACCACATCGGCGTACTCATGGAGACGCGGCCCTCGGCGTTGGTCGCCATCGCCGCGCTGTCGCGCCTCGGCGCCGTGGCCGTGCTGCTCCCCCCGTCGCATTCGCTGCCCGAACTACTCCGGCTCGGCGCGGTGACGGACGTCGTGGCCGACCCGGAGCACGCGTCCAGGGTCACCGATGCCGGGGCGCGGGCGCTCGTCCTCGGCGGCGGCGGCGCCGATCGCGACCTCCACGCCGACCTCGGCCCGGGCGTCGTGGACCTCGAACGCATCGACCCCGAGGACGTCGAGCTGCCCCGCTGGTACCGGCCGGACCCCGGCCGCGCCGGCGACCTCGCCTTTGTCGTCTTCACCCGCTCCTCGGGCACGTGGCAGTCCAAGCTCGTGACCAATCATCGGTGGGCGCTCTCCGCGTTCGGCACCGCCAGCGCCGCACGCCTGACCTCCGCGTCGACCGTGTACTGCCTCAGTCCGCTCCACCACCCGTCGGGTCTGCTCACCGCCGTCGGCGGGGCCGTGGCCGGTGGGGCCAGGATCGCCCTGTCACACGGTTTCGATCCGGCGACCTTCGACGAGGAGATCCGCCGCTACGGGGTGACCGTCGTCTCCTACACCTGGGCGATGATGCGCGAGTTGGTGAGCCGGCCGGCGAATCCGCGGGAGACGCTCCCGACGATCTCGCTCTTCATGGGATCCGGCATGCCCCGCGGGGTGTGGCGACGCGTCACGGACCGCTACCCGGGGACGCGGGTCCTCGAGTTCTACGCCGGGACCGAGGCGGACGTCGTCCTGGCCAACCTCTCGACGACAAAGCCGGGCGCGCGCGGCCGCCCGCTGCCCGGGACGGCCGAGGTCAGGCTCGTCACGGTCGATCCCGACTCCGGCGCGATCCTCACCGGTCCCGACGGTTACGCCATACCGAGTGAGGTCGGCGAACCCGGGATGCTCGTCACCCGGCCACGCCTCAGGATCGACGCCTCCGTGCGCCGGCTCCGCGGGCTGTTCCGTCCGGGCGACGCATGGGTGTCGACCAATGACGTCTTCGAGCGTGACCGGGACGGCGACTTCTGGCTGCTCGGCTCGGCCGGCGCCGTGGTCCGCACGGCGCACGGTCCGGTGTACCCGATCCAGGTCGCCGACGCGCTCGGGGATCTGACGCAGGTGGACCTGGCCGTGGTGTACGGCGTGCCCGGTGGGGCGGGTCGGGTCGCCGTCGCCGCGGTGAGCAGGTGGGGCTCCCAGGCGATCACCGCGGCCGACATCGGTGGCGCACTGGCCTCGGTCCCGTCCGCCGGACGACCCGACATCGTCCACGTTGTCGACCACATCCCGGTGACCAACTGGTACCGCCCGGACGCCACCGGGTTCGCGTCGCGGGGCCTACCGAAGGCCGGCCCGCGAGCCTGGATCCGCGACCCCGGCACGGGCGAGTACGTGCGGCTGACCAAAGCGGTGCGGGACGGGCTGCTTCCGACGGAGTAGCCCGTCAGTCGCGACGATTACGGAGCCCGATCGAGGTGCGGTTCCGGGGCCGGGCAAGATCCTCAAGAACGAGCTCAGCGCACGGTCGACGGACGAGTCGCAGCGCGTGCCGCGGAAGGGGAACTGACATGGCCGGGCAGCAGTTGGTGGAGATCTCGCGGCACACGGGGCAGATCGTGGTGCTGCGGATGCAGAACCCGCCGGTCAATGCGTGGACCGACGAGTTCGTCGAGGCCATGGAGGAGGCGCTGGTCCGGCTGGAGGCCTCGACGGCCCGCGCGGTGGTGATCACCGGGGCGGGGCGCCACTTCAGTGCCGGCGGCGACTTCCACCGGTTCCAGACCATCACCGACGCCGCCACCGCCCGCGAGTTCGTCGAGCGGGTGCAGGGGTTCATGGACCGCGTGGCGGCGCTGCCGATGCCGGTGATCGCCGCCGTCAACGGCACCGCGCTGGGCGGCGGCTGCGAGCTGGCGATGGCCTGCGACGTCCGGGTGGCCGGCCCGCGCGCGCGGATGGGCCTGCCCGAGGTGCGGTGGGGCGTCCTCGCCGGCGCGGGTGGCACCCAGCGCCTGTCCCGGCTGGTGGGGCCGGGCATGGCCAAGCGGATGATGTACACCGCCGAGCCGGTCGACGCGGTCACGGCCCTGCGCATCGGGCTGGTGGAGGAGGTCTCCGACGACGACGACCCGCTGCCCCTCGCGCTGGAGCTGGCCCAGAAGATGGCCGCCAACAGCCCCCGCGCGATCCGCGCCGTCAAGCAGTGCGTGGACCGCGGCCTGGACATGGGCCTGGCCGATGGGCTCGAGCTCGAGCGGGAGCTGTGGATCGAGCTCATCCCCGGGGGTGACCTGCAGGAGGGCGCCGCCGCGTTCTTCGACCAGCGCGACCCGCGATACCCGGACCCGAGGTAGCCGGACCCGGCACCCATCCGGCACGCCCGCCGCGCCGAACCCCGGACATGGATACCACCGCGCGGTCTCCCCGACCCGAGAGCTTCCACGTGTCCGCCCACACCTCCGACGTGACGGGCCTGTTCACCGGGTCGCGGGACGAGTCGGCCGCCGGGTCGCGGCGGCCCCTGCCCCGCCTCCCGGGCT
>DIAZ01000060.1:13297-14777 GCA_002415925.1 Dietzia sp. UBA5065
GGCGTGAGGTGCTCGGCGAGCTCGCCGAGGAAGCGGTTGAGCACGCCGGAGCCCGGGTCGTAGATCCCGCGCTCCAGCGCCGAGGTCGGGCGCCCGGGGATCCAGGGCGGGTTGCACACCACCACGTCGGCCCGCCCGCCGTCGGCGGGCCACAGGTCGGCCTCGGCCACCCGGACCCGGTCGGCGAGCCCGAGCCGGTCCAGGTTCTCCGCCGCGCACCGCACCGCGCGGGGGTTGATGTCGGTCGCCACCACCTCCCGCGCCCCGCGCCGGGCCAGCACCGCCGCGAGCACCCCGGTCCCGGTGCCGATGTCCCAGACCACGGGCTGGTCCACTCCCCGCGGCCAGGGGGCGTCGGCGACCAGGTCGATGTACTCGTCGCGGGTGGGGGCAAAGACGCCGTGGGCGGGATGGATCCGAGCCCCCAGGGCGGCCACCTCGATGCCCATGCGGTGCCACTCGTAGGCGCTGATCACGCCGAGGAGCTCGGGCAACGACACCAGCGTCTCCCCGCCGACGTCGTCGTCGCCCCCCACACCCTCCGGACCGTAGGCGTGAGCACACGCGTCGCGCGCGTCGGGCGCGCGGCGCAGCCGGATCGAGTGGTCCGGCTCCAGCGGGATGAGGATCTTGCCCAGGATCGCCGCGCGGTGCGCGCGGGCTCTACGGTTGGCGAGGAACACCTCCCCGGGATCGGCGCCCGGTGGGGTGCGGGACGCCCGCTTCTGCAGCCGCCGGTCGATCGCGCGCAGGAGCTGCCGGGCGTTGTGGAAGTCGCCGCGCCACAGCAGGCCGGTGCCCGAGCGGATCAGGCGGAGAGCCTTGTCCGCGGAGATGTCGTCGGTGATCACCACGAGGTCGCGCGGCGCCGGCGCCCCGTTCTCGGACCGCCACCGGGCGGTGCGGGGCGCGCCGTTCTCGCTCCAGCTGACGGTGGTCATGGCGCGGGCCGGCGGGGTACGGGGAGGAGCACGGGGATCCTTCTGCCAGGCGCGCACTCGACCCGACCGGGGCGGCGTGAGGACGCGGATTGCGGTGGCCCGTTTTTCGGGCTGTGCTCATTGTCTCAGCAGGTCTACGCTGGAGCCCACAGAGCAGCGGCTCTCGCCCCGTGGACCAGGGAGTTCGTCATGAGCGCATCACAGGCCGACCTCTGGAGTGGCCCCGTCGGGGACTCGTGGGTGCGCAACGCGGTGGCCTACGACCGGATCCTGGAGCCGCTGGGGCGGGCGGCGCTCGACCGCCTCGATCCGGGGCCCGGGGAGCGCGTTCTGGACGTGGGCTGCGGGACGGGGAGCACGACCCTGGAGATCGGTCGGCGGGTGCTCCCCGGCGGGTCGGTGCTCGGCGTCGACGTGTCCCGCCCGATGATCGACTTCGCCCGGGCCCGGTTGACCGACGCGCGCGAGGGCCAGGACAGCGACGCCCAGAACGTCGAGTTCGCCGCCCTCGACGTGGAGAACGACGAGTTGCCCGGGCC
>DIAZ01000060.1:15113-15237 GCA_002415925.1 Dietzia sp. UBA5065
GGCGTGAGTGGACCGATCATCGTCAATCACCGGCCCGTTCAGGGCGCGGACCGGGCGGGGTGGGCCGATTCAGAGGTGCCGCGCAGCGCACTGTGCAGCTGGGGTGAGCCTGTACCCGGTCACG
>DIAZ01000150.1 GCA_002415925.1 Dietzia sp. UBA5065
TCACCGGACCCCGACGACAACTGATCCAGCGAAGCCGGGGGGAGCGGACTGCCGCCACCGCCAGACGAACCAAGCGCCGCGGCGAGTTCAACGTTGAGTCCGAGGGCCCCGAGTGACCCTTCTACCGCAGCGCCGAGACCGAGGTCGAGTCCAGCGCCCTGGGCATGGGAGGCACCGGTGGAACCTGCGATCGCGAGAAGTGCGGTTCCACTGACGGCCGCGAGGCGTAGGTGGAGTGGGCGGTTCGATGTCATGTTCGTTCCCCTTCGTGCGTCGGTAGGGCGTGCGCCACGGTGCGGGTACGCCTCGTGGCACTGTCATCGCCGGCCCACAGGTTATTGTTGCCCGGGTCACAGTGCCACCGGTCCGCGCGGCCGCGCCGCCGAGAACGCAAGCGCCGGTGGGCTTACCGAGACGGTGTCGACGGCCGGGCGGGGGCGTCACCTCGTCGTCGTCATCCCGTCACCACGACCACCTAGGCTCGCCGGGGTGACCACCACACCCGCTGCCGCCTCGCCCCCGGTCCCACCGCTGCGCCGGATGGCGGACGGCACCGTCAAACAGATCAATCCCTTCACCGGCACGGAGGTCTGGACGGTGCCCGGGCGCGGCAACCGGCCGATCGACCTCGCCCCCGACCGCGTCGCCGCGGTGGATCCCGGCGCTCCGGAGGCGCACTGCGCGTTCTGCGTGACCCGCCTGCGCGAGACAACGCCGGAGAAGTCGCGGCTGGTGCGGGACGGGGACGGGGACGGGTGGACGGTCCTCGACGAGGTCCCCGCGGACGACCTCGACGCCACCACCCCCGAGTTCCGGCTCTTCGGCAACCTCTTCGAGATCGTCTCGCTGGACTACTGGAAGGCGGTCCACGGCTACCGGATCTCCGAGCGCGCGGCCGCCCACCAGGTCGCCTACCTGGCCTCGGCGGCCGGGGCCGAGCACGTCCGCGCGCTGGTCCGCGCCCGCATCGCCGCCGCCCAGGGCGATCCGGCGGCCGTCGACTCGATGGACGCCGCCACGCTGGCCCGACACTCCGAGAGCTTCTTCGGCGGCTGCCACGACGTGGTGGTGGCCCGGCGCCACCTCACCGACGGCGCCACCAGGACCGACCGGCACGCGTCCTCGGGCTCGCTCACCCCGGCCGAGCACGAGAGGTTCATCGACTTCAGCGTCCGCGCCATGCGGGGCCTGTACCGCGACAATCCCCACGCCCGGTACGTGTCGGTGTTCCAGAACTGGCTCAAGCCCGCGGGGGCGTCGTTCGCGCACCTGCACAAGCAGCTGGTGGCGATCGACGAGATCCCGGTGAAGACCGGGCGCGAGCTGGTCGCCCTCACGCGGGAACCGGACCTGTACAACGCCCTCGGGGTGGACCACGCGGCCGCCGAGGGCCTGGTGTTGGCGGCCAACGAGCACGCGGTGGCCGTGGTCGGGGTGGGGCACCGTTACCCCGCGCTGGTGATCTACTCGCGATCCGCGGCGAGCGAACCGTGGGAGCACACGCCGGAGGAGCTGCGCGGGGTCTCGGACCTGGTGCACGCGTGCCACGCCGCGACCGGTCCGCTGGTCCCGTGCAACGAGGAGTGGCACACCCGGCCGCCGGGCGTCGGCGTGGCCATGCCCTGGCGGATCGTGCTCAAGTGGCGGATCTCCAACCCGGCCGGCTTCGAGGGCTCGACCGGGATCTACATCAACACGATCGACCCCTGGGCCCTCCGGGAGCGCGTGGCGTCTCGGCTGTCCGGACTGCGGGCGGAGGGTCGGATCGCCGAGATGGCGCTCGGTGCGGAGTGTGGGGACGTGCGGGGGTCACTGCGCTACGGGTGAGAGGATGACCGACGACGACGAGGTTCGCCGGTCCGTCCCGTGGTCAGCGCACCGGTGATGGCCTCACGGATCCCCGGAACCGAGGCCGGGATCACGACGGGCCCGGCGGCCGTCGGATCCAGCAGCACGGCCGTGGGGGTCTCCTCCGCGCCGTCGTTGATGCTGCGGCACAGCTCGAAGGCGTCCTCGTCCCGCCAGATGTTGACCCAGTGGACGTCCAACCCCTCGCGTGCGGCTCGCCGGCGCAGCGCCGCGGAGTACGGGCAGCCGGGACGCCACAGCACCACCACGGTGTTGCCCCGGCCGGCCGCACCCCGGACCGCCTGCAACGGTTCGTGTCCGCTCACCCGGAGGGGGGAACTCCGCAGGGCCACGACGCCGGCCACCGCCAGGGCGAGCGCCGCGAGCGGGAGGCCGTGGCCGAATCCCACGATGATCCAGGCGAGCGCGCACCCGAGCGCCACGACCGCCGCGGGGGCGGTCCAGTGGCCGGGCACGAGCTCTCGCCCGGCCCGCGGGAAGGGGTGGGTCACCCGGACGACGATACGCGGACCCGATGCCGCCGCGCCCGGACCGTCACCGGATCGTCACGCGGTAGCGTCGACGACATGACGGACTCGTCGCCTGAGACCACGACCGCTCGCCCGGGCACCCGCAAGGTCCGCGACCTCACCGGGCCGGGGATCACGACCGGGTTCGGCATGGAGGGAACGGACCTGGGGATCTTCGCCCGGACGCCCTCCGGGCGCCTGCTCGCGGTGTTCGGGGACACCTTCGCCGGCGCCGGGATGGGGGCCCCCCACGTGGGTCGCCCCCACCCGGGGATCGCCGAGTGCGCGCCCACCACCGACGAGCGACCCGGGCCCGGCAACCCCGACTGGCGGTCCCCCGTGGCCCTGTTCTCCGACACCACCGACCCGACGAGCGGCGTGATCTGGTCCGAGGCGGCCGGACCGGGACCGCGCGACTACGCCGCCCAGCTGGTCGACTACGTCCACGGCCGGGGCTGCTCGACGGTCCTGCCCAGCGACGTCCTGACCGTCGGCGACACCATGTACCTGCACGTCATGGTCAACGAGGGGCTCGGCACCGTCACCCGCACCGAGATCCACCGCTCGACCGACGACGGCCGCACGTGGGAGCCCACCGGGGCCGTGTTCTCCCCGCGGCTCGAGGGCGGCCACCGCCAGTTGTGGACCTGGGAGACGGGCGGCGACGGCCACGTCTACGTGCTGTCCACCGGGTTCCAGCGCGACAAGGGCGTGATCCTCATGCGGGTCCGGGAGGAGCATCTCGGCGACCCGGACGTCGGTGGCTGGCAGACCTGGGGCTACCGCAGGGGCGCCTGGGGCTGGGGCAACCCCACGACCATCGTCCTGCCCGGCCGGATCGGCGAGATGTACCTGCGGCGGTGCGAGGACTTCTGGACCCTGACCTACTTCGACGCCGAGCACTACCGGATCGACTGCCTCACCTTTCCGCACATCGGGGCCGACCTCATGGACCGGACCGTGACCGCCCACACCACGCTCGTGCCCGGCTGCGCGTGGGGCGACGAGTCCGACGGCACCGACCCCGCCACCGGGCCCGCCCGCGTGGCCCAGCTCTACTGCGGCTGCCCCGTCCCCGGGTCCACGCCGGAGGAGTGGCACATCGTGGTGAGCCAGTGGAACACCCACGACTCGGCGGCCGGCCCGGCCGGCTGGCCGTACCGGTCCATGCAGTTCACGGGGTCGATCCCGCGGCCGCCGGGCCGCTGACGCCTCAGGCCCAGGGCAGGGGGCCCAGCACCCGCCCGGCCCACGCCCGCACGGCGCCGGCGTCGCGCACGTCCAGCTCCGTGGTGTCGACCTCGATCGCGTCGGGCCACGGCGGCAGGTCGGCCAGTTGCGCGTCGAGCACCTCCACCGTGGCCTCGGACGGGTCGGCGCCGGCGTCGGCGCGGTCGAGGATCCTCCGCACCAGCTCCTCCCGGGGCGCGGTGCAGGAGACCTCGACCAGTTCCGCGTGGGCGTCCGCGGCCACGGTCTCGGCGCGGGCGCGGCGCCGCGGATCGAGCCAGGTGGCGTCCAGGACGACGCTGCGGCCGAGCGCGAGCAGCTCCGCGGCTCGCCCGAGCATCCCGGCGTAAACGGCCGAGACGGACTCCTCCGAGTAGCGGTCGCCGCCGGCGGGGACCCCGGGGCGCAGGACGTCCGACCGCAGCAGCTCGGCGCCCAGCGACTCGGCCAGCGGCGCGGCCAGCGTGGACTTGCCCGACCCGGACACGCCCCCCACCAGGACGAGTCGCACGCGGGCGCGCAGCAGCGCGTCGACGGCGGCGTCCGCGAGTTCGAGGGCGTGCCGGGCGTCGGCGCCGCCGCCGTCGCCCGCCTGTCCCGCCCGGATCGCGGTGACCTTGGCCCGGACCAGCGCGCGGTACCCGATGTAGTGGTGGACCAGCGACGGCGGCGCGTCGTCTCCGGAGAAGTCCCGGTAGGCCCGGAGGAACTCCACGGCGAGGTCCCGGGCCCCCTCCCTGTCCAGGTCCATCGCCAGGAACCCGGCGTCGAGCATCGCGTCGCCAAACCGGAGCCGGTCGTCGAACTCGAGGCAGTCGATCACCCGCGGGCCGTCGTCCTCGAGGTAGACGTCGGCGGCGAGCAGGTCCCCGTGCCCGTCGACGATCCGGCCCGCGGCGATGCGGGCCTCCAGCAGCCGACCGCGGCCGCGGAGGTACTCCCCCGCCAGTCGCTCGATGTCGTCGACGATCTCCGGCGCGTCCTCGCCCACGCTCAGGCGCCGCAGGTGGTCTACCGAGTCCCGCCACAGTCCGGCCACCGCGTCCCGGCCGCCCGCGGCGTCGATGTCCTCCGTGTGGGGGCTCGCCGCGTGGAGGTGGTCCAACTGCCGGGCCACCTCGCGGACGCCGTCCACCAGGTCCGGACGGCCCTCCGGGGCGGTGCCCGCCGACCGCGACCGGACGAGCGAGTCCAGGCTCCGGTGCGAGGGCAGCCGGCGCATCCGGACCACGTGATCGATCACCTCGCCGTCGGGACCCCGGACCTCCAGCACCCCCCCGTACACGTCGGGGGCCAGGCGGCTGTTGAGCTCGACCTCCCGACGGCTCTGCTCGCCTCGTGCCGCGACGGTGCGGTTGTCCAGGAACCCGAGGTCGATCGGCTTCCGGATCTTGTGGGCCTGGTCGGCCCAGAGCACGATGAGAGAGCTGTGCGTCTCGACGATGGCCGGCCGTCCGCCGGCCGGGGGTTCGGAGCCTCCGCGGGTGTGCATGACCCCAGCCTAGGCAGGCGGGTCCCGCCGCGACCCCCGGGCCGTCGTGTGTCCGCGGACACCATGGGGGATGATGCAGTCGTGACCATCGTCGTGGCCTGCGGGGCCTTCAAGGGCTCCCTCACCGCTATCGAGGCGTGCCACCACGCCGCCGAGGGTGCGCGCCGGGCCCATCCGGACACCGACGTGGTCGAGCGCCCTGTGGCGGACGGCGGGGGCGGCAGCCTCGAGGTGATGGTCGCCGGCGGCGCACGGCGGATCCCCGTCACCGTCTCCGGCCCCACCGGTCGGCCCGTCGAGACCTCCTTCGCCGCCATCGATCCGGACACCGCCTTCGTCGAGATGGCGGACGCCTGCGGCCTCCTGCGGCTGCCGGGTGGGCGGATGCGCCCACTCGAGGCCTCCAGCCGCGGGGTCGGCGAGGTCATCCTGGCCGCCCTGCGCTCGGGCCGCGGCAACATCCACCTGGGCATCGGCGGAAGCGCGTCGACCGACGGCGGCACCGGGATGCTCTCCGCGCTGGGCGCCCGCTTCCTCGACTCCTCCGGCGTCGACCTCCCCGACGGCGGTGGCGCACTGGTCCACCTCGACCGCGTGGAGCTGGGCGGACTGGACCCCGCCGTCCGCGCCTCCCGCATCCGCGTGGCGTGCGATGTCGACAACCCGCTGCTCGGCCCACTGGGCGCGGCCCGGGTCTACGGGCCCCAGAAGGGCGCACTGCCGCGGGAGGTCGACGACCTCGAGGCGGGACTGTCCCGCCTGGTCGAGGTCCTGCGCGCCCAGGGGCTCGACACGGACCCCGACGCGCCGGGTTCCGGTGCCGCCGGCGGTGTCGGCTTTGCCGCGCGCGAGGTGCTCGGCGCGAGCCTCGACCCCGGCTTCGAGGTGCTCGGCACCCTCACCGGGCTGGAGGACGTGGTGTCCGCCGCCGACTTGGTGGTGACCGGCGAGGGCCGCCTCGACGACCAGACCATGCACGGCAAGACGCCCATGGGGGTGGCCGCGCTGTGCCGCTCCCACGCCGTGCCCGTGGTGGCGGTGTGCGGCCGGTTGGACCTGGAGGCCGACCGCGTGGCCGAGGCCGGGTTCGTCGCCGCCGCCGCGCTGACCGAGGTGGAGCCGGACCTGGCCAGGTCGATGGCCAACGCGGGCGCGCTGCTCGAGGTGGTGGCCGCGGAGGTCATCTCACGCGTGCTCCCCTGAGCCCGTGACGGTGGCGGCGGCCGCCACCTGGTCGTCGACGGACATCCACAGCTGCAGGGTGTCCCCGCTCCGCCTCCGCCTGACCGTCACGGTCGCGCCCGCCACCACGGGGCGGTAGTACTCGATCACCGCGCGATGACGGTGTCGCAGCAGGTCGGATGGAGCAGGAGCTCGTCCTCCACGGCTGCGAGGTAGGCGGCGTTGTTGAGGTGTTGCAGCGGGTCGAAATCCGTACTGCGCAGGACGTGGACCCGGTCCTCCGGCTCATCCTCCCCGGGAACCCGGGCTGGCCGGGCCGCGGTCATCGCGGTCCACCGCAGGCGGTGGACGTCCGTCGTCGCGGCCAGGGTGGCGACTCCGTTTTCACTGATCCGGGTGGGCACCCCCTGGGCGTTGACGTTGATCCAGAAGGCCTCCGTCTCCACCAGCCCGTCAGGCTGCGTCCGGGGGCTGAAGGGTGTGGTCTCGTGCGTGGCGGTCATCCGCACACGGACGTTGGCCCAGCGCGAGGACAGTCCCGAGCACCAGCGCTGCTGGTGCACCGTGGCGGGCCAGGTGATCGGCTCGATCACGTCGATCACGGTCCTGCGCACGATCCAGTACGGGTCGGTCTCCGCGTGGCCGGCGGCCTCCAGGTCATCGGTCGCGATGTCCTGGAGGTACCGGGCGATGCTGTCCAACCGCAACCTCCGCTGGGGATCGACGTCGCCGGTCCGCACCTTGCGCGTGGAGGAGTAGCCCGATCCCGGCGAGGGCGGCCGGGGCAGTGGTGTCGGTTCAGGGTCGTGCACGGCGTCTCTCATCGGACCTCCCCCTCCCGAGAGCCCTATCCCAGAGTCACAGCGTCCGGTCCGGTTTGAGTCCGTGGGCGATGCCCCACGCCACCGCCTGCGCCCGCGTGGTGACCCCCATCTTCCGGTAGGCCGTCCGGATGTAGGTCTTGACGGTGTTGAGCGAGAGATAGCAGCTCGACGCGATCTCCTCGTTCGAGTGCCCCTGGACGATCAGGCCGACCACCTCGGCCTCCCGTGCGGACAGGCCCGCCTCCTTGGCCGGCCACCGGTCGGCGCCCATCACCGACCGCCCAGGACCCAGCATCGTCACCCGGCTCCCGGCTGCGATCTGCTCGATGCCGTGGACCAACTCCCGTGCGGGCAGGGACTTGGCGAGGAACCCGTGGGCGCCCATCGCGAGGCTGTCGCTCACCGCCTGATGATCGGTGGCGAACGAGTAGACGGCCACCGCCCCGACGGTGGGATCCCGGAGCAACGCGGCCAGGCGGGCGTGCTTGCCGACGGGCGCGGCAAAGGTGTCGTACAGGGCCACATCGACCACGGCGGGACCGCTGTGGACGGTGTCCGTCTCCACGATCTCGATGCGGTCGCCGTAGGGCGCCAGGAACGCGTACACGCCGGCCACCACCACGAGGTAGTCGTTGACCACAGTCACCCGGACCGGCATGGACCCACCGTACGACACGTGGACCGGACCGCCGCGCGGGGCGTCCTCGCCGATCCACCGGGCCCGGGGCCCGATGTGGGACATGATGAAGGCCCCGAACAGACCCCGGAGGTCGATATGCGCAAGTGGCTCCTCGGTGCCCCCGTCGCCGCCCTGGCCGCCCTCGCTGCCGCGGACCTGCGGCAGACCAGATACCCCATCCTGCGGACCTACCCCGTCCTCGGCCACGCGCGCATGGCCCTGACCTCGCTCGGGCCGGAACTGCGGCAGTACATCGTGGCCGGCAACGACGAGGAGCGGCCGTTCACCCGGGACCAGCGCAGCTGGGTCTACGAGTCGGCCGAGGGCCGGGCCACCACGTTCGGCTTCGGGACGGACAACAACATCGAGTTCCTCGAGGGGTACCCGATACTCAAGCAGCGCACCTTCACCGGGGTCACCGTGTCCGCGCACAGCCACTCGGGCGAACACCTCACGCTCCCGGCCGCCAAGGTCCTCGGGGCCGCCCGGGGTCGGGCCCGGGCCTTCCGGCCGGAATCGCTGGTCTCGATCTCCGGGATGAGTTTCGGGGCCCTCTCCGCCCCCGCCATCGAGTCGCTCAACCGCGGCGCGGCCCTCGCGGGAGCCCTGCACAACACCGGCGAGGGCGGCCTGAGCCCGTACCACCAGAACGGCGCCGACCTGATCTTCCAGATCGGCACCGCCTACTTCGGGGTCCGGGACGACGACGGCCGTTTCGACATCGACAAGCTGGTCGCGCTCACCCGGACTCACCCCGTGCGGGCGATCGAGATCAAGCTCAGCCAGGGCGCCAAACCCGGGCTCGGGGGCCTGCTGCCGGCGGCCAAGATCACCGACGAGATCTCCGGGATCCGAGGCATCCCCAAGGACCGGGACTGCGCGAGCCCCTCCCGGCACACCGCGTTCGGAGACGTCGATTCCATGCTGGACCTGGTCGAGGAGATCGCCGAGCGCACCGGACTTCCCGTCGGCATCAAGTCGGCGGTCGGCGACCTGGTCTTCTGGGAGGAGTTGGCCGCCGCGATGGTGCCGCGGGACCGCGGCGTCGACTTCATCACCATCGACGGCGGCGAGGGCGGGACCGGCGCCGCGCCGCTGGTCTTCACGGACGCCGTCTCCCTGCCGTTCCGGCTGGGCTTCCCGCGGGTCTACCGGATCTTTGCCGAGGCGGGGCTCTCCGACGACGTGGTGTTCATCGGCTCCGGCAAACTCGGCATCCCGGAGAACGCGGCGGTGGCGTTCGCGCTCGGCGTGGACATGATCAACGTGGGTCGCGAGGCCATGCTCTCGATCGGCTGCATCCAGGCCCAGAAGTGCCACACCGACCGGTGTCCCACGGGGATCGCCACGCAGCACCCCTGGCTCACGCGCGGTGTGGACCCCACGGACAAGGCCGTGCGCTGCGCCTCCTACCTGCGCTCGTTGCGCCGCGAACTGATCAAGCTCTCCGGCGCGGTCGGGGTCCCGCACCCCTCGCTGATCGGTCCCGAGGACGTGGAGTTGGCCAACGGCACCCGGACGTCCGCCACGCTCGCCGAGATCTACGGCTACCGGAGCGGCTGGGGCCTGCCCGGCGAGGCCCTGCGCGGTGAGATCACCGAGATCATGATCACCAGCGGGGCCGCCGAGCACACCGCCGCCTACACCCCACCCGGTTTCTGACCGGCACCTACCCCTCGGCGCCGGCCCTCAGCAGTCCGAGTTCGCGGTTGAGGTTGGCGTGCGCCTGCTTCTCCCACAGATCCCGCCCGGCCCGGGTCCGGAAGACCGACCCCCGCTCGAGCAACCCCTCCAGCGCCGCGATCCGCCCGGCCACGAAGCGCTCGCCCGGCACGTGCGCGAACTCGTGGCGCACGTCCTGCGAGTAGGTGTCATAGGTGTCGGGATCAGACCCCAGCACCGCGAGGTCGGCGTCCGAGAGGACCGCTCCGTTGAGGTCCCCGCCCTCGACGCGGTGCCCGCCCATGAGCCGGACCAGCCGCGACACCTCCTCGACCGGGGCGGCCGGGTCGAGCACCCGCTCGGTGAAGACCGCCGACTTGTCGTTGTTCTCCGACTCGGTGGGGTCGAACACCGCGGTGTGCAGCCACGCCGCGAGCCGGACCGCGGTGCCGTCGAACGCCTCCCCGTCCGCCTCCAGCGCGTCGACCGCCCTGAGGACGGCCCGCAGGTGCGTCTCGTTGTGATAGCGGCGCTGCGGCTCGTTCCAGCGTTCCAGCAGGTCGGCCCGCAAAGCGGGGGTGAGGAACTCGACCTGGGCGTCGAGGGGGTCGATGGCGGTCCCGCGGTCGGTATCCATGGTCGAACCTTACCGCCGCGACGCCCGTGATCAGGGCGGATCGGGCTACTCGTCGAGGTCCGCCCCGAGGAGCGGGGGGTGCGCCTCGAGCAGCTCCAGCTCCTCCGGGGTGAACATCCTCGCCCGCGCCAGGAACCGCCTCCCGGTGGGGTTCTCGAGGCTGAACCCCGAGCCCCTGCCCGGGACGGCGTCGATCACCATCTGCATGTGTCGCCACGCCTCGAACTGCGGGCCCGAGATCCACACGCGGACCCCGGTCCGGTCGTCGGCGTCCACGTCCACCTCCCCCACCAGGACGTCCCGCTGGCCCACGCGGAACTCCCCGTCGGGGTAACACATGGGTGCCGACCCGTCGCAGCAGCCACCCGACTGGTGGAACATCACCGGGCCGTGCCGGCCGATGAGCTCGCGGATGAGCTCGACGGCCGGCCCGGTGGCCACGACGCGCGGCGGGGCCTCCATCAGAAGAAGCCCTGCGGCTTGCCCGAGTAGCTCACGAGCAGGCACTTGGTCTGCTGGTAGTGGTCGAGCATCATGCGGTGGTTCTCCCGGCCGATGCCGGACTGCTTGTAGCCGCCGAACGCCGCGTGGGCCGGGTACTGGTGATAGGTGTTGGTCCACACGCGGCCCGCCTGGATGGTGCGACCGGCGCGGTAGGCGGTGGTGCCGTTGCGCGACCACACCCCGGCGCCGAGGCCGTACAGCGTGTCGTTGGCGATGGTCATGGCGTCGTCGAAGTCGGTGAACGAGGTCAGCGAGAGGACGGGACCGAAGATCTCCTCCTGGAACAGCCGCATCTTGTTGTGGCCGCGGAACACGGTGGGCTGCACGTAGTACCCGCCCGCGAGGTCGCCGTCCAGCTCGGCCCGCCCGCCGCCGGTGAGGACGTCCGCGCCCTCCTGCTTGCCGATGTCGATGTAGGACAGGATCTTCTCGAGCTGGTCGTTCGAGGCCTGGGCCCCCAGCATGGTGTCGGTGTCCAGCGGGTTTCCCTGCGTGATCTTCTCGGTCCGCTCGATCGCGAGTTCGGTGAAGTCGTCGAAGATCGACTTCTGCACCAGCGCACGCGACGGGCAGGTGCACACCTCGCCCTG
>DIAZ01000033.1:0-6082 GCA_002415925.1 Dietzia sp. UBA5065
CCTCGCGGGCACCATGGGCGGCGCGCGCTTCGCCGCGACGCTCGGCGCGTTGCTGGTGCCCGTCGCGGCGGCGGTGGGGGTCGGCCTCGCCTTGGGCTAGGCGGGGCGGCCGCTCAGGCCTTCTTGACCACGCTCGACTTGAGGTGCATCGGGCCGAAGCCGTCGACACGGCAGTCGATGTCGTGGTCGCCCGGCCCGTCGACCAGCCGGATGTTCCGGACCTTAGTCCCGACCTTGATCGGGCCGGAGCCGCCCTTGACCTTGAGGTCCTTGACCACCACCACGGTGTCGCCGTCGGCCAGGACGTTGCCGACGGCGTCCCGGATCTCACGGGATCCGCCCGCATCGGGGTCGTCCGCGGGCCCGCCGTCGGGTGCGTCGGCCGTCCACTCGTGCGCGCACTCCGGGCAGACGAGCAGGGGCGGCATCTCGTAGGTGTACTCCGAGGCGCACTCGGGGCAGGGGGGCAACGTGGACTCGCTCATGGCTCGACCCTAGTGTCGTCGACCGCCCAGGCCACCACCGGATCGAGGGTGCCCTCGTCGACGAACTCCAGCCGCTCGCCGGACAGCAGCATCTTCGCCGCGGGCGCCTCCGGGGTCCTGCGCAGTTCCCGTCGCAGCGCGGACATGAGCGCGCGGTCGGGCCACGTCAGGCGGGCGGGGTCGAAGTCCCCGCGCAGGTGGAACGTGGTGACCGCCCGGCGGGTGGCCGTGACGAGCCTGTCGGCGAGGTCGCCGCGCCCGGGGTCGTCGGCGGGGGACATGGCCACGACGACGAGGGCCACCCGACCGGGCGCCGAGCGGATCGCGCGGATGACACGTCGGCGCCCGAGGATCCGGGTGGCGTAGACGGGAGCCAGGACGATCAGCGGGTCGGCGCCGGACGCCGTGTCCAACTCGGCCAGGTCCACGGCGGGTGTGCCGAGCCGCCGCCCGAGGGCGGTGGCGTACCGCCGGGTGGAACCGTACTTGGAGGTGAAGGCGATGACCGGGGAGCTCACGCCCCCAGTCTGTCAGGAGCGCCCTCAGTCGGAGTAGGACACCTCGACGCGATCGGTCTTCGGCAGGAGCTGGCAGCTCAGCACGTAGCCCTCGTCGACCTCCTCCGGGTCGAGGATGCCGTTGTGGATCATCTCGACCTCGCCGGACTTGAGGATGCAGGCGCACGCCGAGCACTCGCCCTTGCGGCACGAGAAGGGCGCCTTGATGCCCTTGGACAGCAGCACGTCCAGGAGCGGGGTCTGCCGGGGCCACGAGATCTCGTGGGTCTCGCCGTCCAGCTCGACGATCGCGGTCGCGGGCCCGGCGGCGTCGTCCCCGGGGGTGTCGTCGATCACGATCTCGGCAAACGGGTCGCCCTCGATCGAGGAGAACACCTCGGTGTGGATGAGGCGCATGTCGGCGCCCGAGCGGCGCAGGCCGTCCTTGACGGTCTCCATGAACGGGGCGGGCCCGCAGATGTAGGAGTGACGCTTGGCCGCGACCGGCAGCAGGAGGTTGCCGATCATCTCGGCGGTGGGGATCCCGGAGACCGACTCGAGCCAGTGGAGCACGGTGAGCCGGTCGGGGTTCTCCCGCTGGAGCCGCTGCAGTTCGTCCTTGAAGATCACGGAGTTCTCGTCGCGGTTGGCGTACACCATCACGACGTGCCCGGTCCCCTGGGCCAGTGCCGACTTGAGGATCGACATGATCGGGGTGACGCCCGAGCCGGCGGCCAGGAGGATGAAGTCCTGGTCGATGATCTTGGGGGTGAAGATGCCCGACGGCGCCAGGACGTGCATCCGCATCCCGGCCTCGGCGTGGTCGCACAGCCAGTTGGACCCGTACCCGTCCACCGTGCGCTTGACGGTCACCTTGAGCCGGGCGTCCTCGCTGGGCGAGCTCGACAGGGAGTAGCAGCGCGCCACCGACCCGGTCCGCTCGCTGGGGATGCGCAGCGTGAGGAACTGGCCGGGCGTGTACCGGAAGTCGTCCTCGCATCCGGCGGGGATCTCGAAGACGATCGACTTGGCGTCGGCGGTCTCCTGGATCACCTCGGCGATCATGAGTTCGCGCACGAAGGAGCCCAGCTGGGGGGTGTCTGTCATGGGTGGTGAGCCTATCGCTTGGATGCGGCGGGGCAGGGGGTCACGGGTGACGTCTCACTCGGGGACGTACAGGGGGTTGACCATGTGGTCGACGTCGGCGGGGTCGACGCCCTCGGCGAGGGTGATCAGCCCCTCGGCGTAGGCGTAGCGGATGCTCGCGAGCATCCGGGGGCAGGTGTCCTCGCCCTTCGGCCGCTCGCCGCCCCCTCGCCACTCGGTGAGGACGGGGCAGGCGCGGTCGGCGCCCTCGGTCCACTGGATGGAGGTGTGCTTCACGCTGTTCTTGCGCACCGAGGCGCAGGTGCCGCAGGTGCGACACTCGACGGGCTGGAAGCCGGACCGGGTGTACGTCTCGCGGTCCAGGTCGGTGTAGGCGTGCAGACGCGCGGCGCGTTCGGGATCGGTCTCGTCCCAGGTCGGCGCGCGCCGCGCGTCGTGCTGCTTGAACATCACGTCGAGCGGGACGCGTCGGCCTCGTCGGCGACCTCGGCCATCCCGGTGTACTGGGTCTGCTCGTCCGAGATCTCGGCCTCGCCGGCGGCCTGCCTGCGCATGTTCTCGGCCACCTCGTTCTCCCAGTACTGGTTGGCCGCGGTGGTGTCCACCTCGAACTCGAATCGCTCCTGCATCTCGGGCTCGACCTTGTCCCGGTCCACGTAGAACTGCTCGTACCAGCGGCGGAGCTGGTACACGGGCCCGTCCTCCTCGCACAGGAGCGGGTTGGCGATCGAGGACTTGCGCTGCCAGATGCGGACGTCCTGGAGGAACCCCTCGCCGAAGAACGTGGCGATCTTCGCGGCCATCTTGGCCGACGTCGCGTCGTCGAAGCCCTCGGGCTTCTTCACCGACAGGCCGTACATCAGGACGAACGAGTTCTGGTCGATCGGGTAATGGCAGTTGATGAGGATCGCCTCGGTCTCGAAGGCGCCGTACATCTGCTTGAGCGGGTTGATCATGTACGCCGGGCCGAAGTACGAGGCCTCGGACTCCAGGAGCGTGTCGCCGTACTTCCCGCCGGACGGGTCGTGGTCCGGGCGGCCCTTGGTGTTGAGGTACTGGGTGGCCTTCTGCCCCTCGAAGACGTTCTTGAAGTACGTCGGGAACGCGAAGTGGATGTAGTAGAAATGCGCCATGTCCACAACGTTGTCGACGATCTCCATGCAGTTGGAGCCCTCGATCACCAGGCGGTTCCACTCCCAGTCGGTCCACTCGCCGGTCTCGTACTCGGCGATGGCCGGGATCGCGTCCTCGTCCCGGGGCGGGTTGCCCTCGTGGTCGTGCCACACGAAGACCTGGCCGGACTGGACGTTGGTGATCCAGGCGCGGGTCTTGGCGCGCAGGGGGACGCGCTTGGCGTAGGGGATGCCCTTGCACTTGCCGTCTCCGCCCCAGCGCCAGTCGTGGAACGGGCAGGCGATGTTGCCGTCCTTGATGGAGCCGTCGGAGAGGTCCCCGCCGAGGTGGCGGCAGTAGGCGTCGAGGACGTTGATCTGGCCCTCGCCATTGGCCCACACGACCAGCTTGGTGCCGAACGCCTGGATCGAGTGCGGCTTGCCGTCGCTGAACTCCTTGACGGTGCCGATGCAGTGCCAGCCGCGGGCGTACCGCTCCCGGGCTTTTCCGGTGTCGATCTCGCGGATGCCGCCGGGGGACGAGCCGGGTGCGGTCATGATGATCCTCCTGATGGCGTGAGCCTGATGAGAACAGGTTATAGAATCGGGATGCGGGCCACAACCAATGCTTGTAAATGCTGGCACGGGGTGCCATAGCCTGGTGTCCCGGGTTCCCAACCTGGTGCAAAACTGTAACGTGTTCTACTCTACAACGAAGCGCCCCCACACACGTCAGGAAGAGACAACATGAGCGAGTACGCCAACCACGAGGTCATCGACCGGATCAAGGCCCTCCTGCCCGGCTTCGCGGAGCGCGCCCAGGAGACCGAGGACCTGCGCAGGGTCCACCCGCAGAACATCGCCGAGCTCGACGAGGCCGGGTTCTTCAAGCTCTGCCAGCCGGCCCAGTGGGGTGGGTACGAGGCGGACATGGAGACCTTCTACACCGCGGCGATGACCATCGCGACGGCGTGCCCCTCCACCGGCTGGTGCGCCAGCATCCTCGGCATCCACAACTGGCACCTGGCCCTGTTCCCGCAGCAGGCGCAGGAGGATGTGTGGGGCTCGGACAGCACCGTCCGGATCTCCTCGTCGTACGCGCCGATGGGTGCGGCGAAGCGGACCGAGGAGGGCCTGGTCCTCAACGGCAAGTGGTCCTGGTCCTCGGGATGCGACCACGCCGACTGGGTGTTCGTGGGCGGCCCCGTGCTGGACGACGCCGGCAAGATGGTCGACTTCTGCACCTTCCTGGTGGAGAAGTCGCAGTACGAGATCCTGGACGTGTGGCACGTCGCCGGGCTCAAGGGCACCGGGTCCAACGACATCCTGGTCAAGGACGCGCTCATCCCCGAGCACCGCGTGCTGTCCTTCGGCCTCATGGCCGCCACCAAGAGCCCCGGCCTCGAGGTCAACACCAACCCGATCTACCGCATGCCGTGGGGCACCATCCACCCCACCACCATCTCGGCCCCCATCGTCGGCATGGCGTTCGGCTGCTACGAGGTGCACCGCGAGCACCAGCGGGACCGCGTCCGGGCCGCCTTCGGCACCAAGGTCAAGGACGACCCGTTCGCCAAGGTCCGCCTGGCCGAGGCCGCCGGGGACATCGACGCGGGGTGGCTGCAGCTCATGCGCAACGTCCGCGAGGAGATGGACCTCATCAAGGCGGGCGACTACCCCGGGATGGACATCCGCACCCGCGCCCGCCGCGACCAGGTCCGCGCCACCCAGCGCTCGATCGACGCGATCGGCCTGCTCTTCCAGAACTCCGGCGCCCGCGCGCTCGAGGCCACCTCGCCGATCCAGCGGTTCTGGCGTGACGCCAACGCCGGCCGCGTCCACGCCGCCAACGAGGCGACCAAGGCGTACATCATGTTCGGACAGAACGAGTTCGGCGAGAAGATCACGGATTCCATGGTCTGATCCGTCATCCGGATCGAAAGGACTGAACTGTTATGGCCATCAGCAACTTCGGCTACGTCCGGCTCTATGCCACGGACATGGACGCGTGGCGCGAGTACGGCACCAAGGTCCTCGGGTTTGTCGAGGGCAAGGGCGACGACCCGACGGCACTCTACTTCCGTATGGACGAGAACCCGCACCGGTGGATCATCGTCCCCGGGCCCCAGGACAAGCTCGCCGCGGTGGGCTGGGAGTGCGCGAACGAGGCGGAGCTCGAGGACGTCCGGCGCCGGCTCGACGCCGCGGGGGTCCCCTGGCAGGAGGCGCCGGAGGAGGTCAGGCGGGACCGCAAGGTCCGCGGCCTGATCACCTGCCAGGACCCGGCCGGGTTCACGCTGGAGATCTACCACACCATCGCGCTCCAGCACCGCCGCATCCCGACCCCCTACGGTCACCAGTTCGTCACCGGCGACCAGGGCGCGGGGCACATCGTGCTCTCCACCCCGGACGAGGTCGCGGCGCTGGAGTTCTACCGCGACGTCCTGGGCTTCTCCCTGCGGGACTCGATGAGCCTGCCGCCGGAGATCGTGGGCCGCCCGGCCGACGGCGATCCGGCGTGGCTCCGCTTCCTCGGTTGCAACCCCCGGCACCACTCGCTGGCGTTCACGCCGTTCCCCAACCCGACCGGGATCATCCACCTCATGGTGGAGGTCGCCTCGGCGGACGACGTGGGCCTGGCGCTGGACCGCGCGCTGCGCAAGAAGGTCCGGATGTCGGCCTCGCTGGGCCGGCACGTCAACGACAAGATGCTGAGCTTCTACATGAAGACGCCCGGCGGCTTCGACTGCGAGTACGGCTGCGAGGGCGTGCAGGTCGACGACTCCGACTGGGTTGCGCGCGAGTCGACGGCCGTGAGCCTGTGGGGTCACGACTTCTCCGTGGGATTCAAGTAGACGCCTAGGCTGGGCGCACACACGGC
>DIAZ01000033.1:6216-7692 GCA_002415925.1 Dietzia sp. UBA5065
GCATCCCGATCCCAAGTCCAGGGAGGACTGACGGCACATGAGCAGCACCGATCAACGCCCGGAGGGCCAGAGCTTCTCCAGCCGGGAACTGCGCGACGCGCTCGGCCAGTTCTGCACGGGGATCACCGTCATCACGGCGGTGAAGGACGACGAGCCGGTGGGCTTCGCGTGCCAGTCGTTCTCCGCGCTCTCCCTCGAACCGCCGCTGGTGCTCTTCTGCCCGATGAAGACCTCGGGGTCGTGGAAGGGCATCGAGGCGGCGGGGAGGTTCGCCGTGAACATCCTCTCGGAGGAGCAGGAGGACGTCTCGTCGACGTTCGGGCGCCGCGGCGACGACAAGTTCGCGTCGATCGACTGGTCGCCGAGCCCGCTGGGCTCGCCGGTGATCGCCGGCGTGATGGCGTGGCTGGACTGCCAGATCGAGCAGGTGCTCGACGGCGGTGACCACTGGATCGTCCTCGGCCGCGTCCACAACCTCGGCCCCACCGAGCGGGACATCCGGCCGCTGCTGTTCTACCGGGGCGCCTACCTCAGCATCGAGGAGGACGTGGTGGACCCGACGCCCGAGCAGCTGGAGCTGGAGAACTTCATCACCTCCGCCGACTCGTACACATGGCTGTGACCGCGCCGCTGGCCGAGGCGCTGGCCCGGGCGGAGGAGATCATCAGGTCCGCGCCGCACGTGCGCACCGAGGCCGACGTCGCGGAGGGGCTCGAGTACCTGCTCGGGACCGTCCGCGGCGTCATCGAGAGCGGCCAGCACCGCGGCCGGAGCCACCCGCAGCTGTTCCAGGCCACCGGGCCGTACACCAAGATGGGCCTGGACAACCCGGACACGCTGTACTTCTACGCCAACCTCACCGACGGCGCGGAATACGTGGTCGAGGGCCGGCGCGGCACCACCGCGGACCTGTCCTTCCAGGTCATGGCCGGGACGTACTCGGCCGACGAGCGCGCCGCCTCGCACGCGGCCTTCGATGACCGCGCGCTGGAGATCGGCGCCGACGGTCGGTACTCGTTCCGGCTGGGACCGCCGCGGTACGACGACGACGAGGGCGACCCCGGTTACGTCGTGCTCCGTCCCGGTACCTCGATGATCGCCGTCCGCGAGGTGTTCTCGGACTGGTCCGCGGAGGAGGCCGGGTCGGCGATCCTGCGCAGGGTCGACGCGGTGGGCACCGCCCCGGAGCCGGTGACGCTCGCCGGTCAGGAGAGGTTCTACGCCAAGCTCGCCGAGGCCCTGACGGGCAGGCTGCAGACGTGGTTGGCGTTCCCGGGATGGTTCTTCGGCGACCAGCCGCGCAACACCCTCGGCGAGCCGCGGCGGACGCCCGGAGGGCTCACCACGCAGTTCTCCTCGGCCGGGGTGTTCGAGCTCGAGCCGGACCAGGCCATGATCATCTCCGTGCCCGTCGCCGGGGTGCCCTACCAGGGCTTCCAGCTGGGCAGCATGTGGTACGCCTCGCTGGAGTACGTC
>DIAZ01000105.1:0-13602 GCA_002415925.1 Dietzia sp. UBA5065
AGATGTGTATAAGAGATCGGCTTCGGACCGGATCGGTATCGGGCGTCGCGCCCGGGTGGGCCGCGGACATCCTGATCCATCCTACGTCACTGGTCGGCGGCGGCGGACCTGCGGAGATTTCGGGTGATCCACTCGCCAAAGACGATGCCGGCGGCCAGCGCGACCGCGATCGCCACCGCCTGGAACATCAGCCCCAGGCCGATGCCGGTCTGGTCGCTGGTGAGCGCCGACAGGCCCCGGTAGACGGAGAGTCCCGGCAGCAGCGGGGTGATCCCGGCGATGGTCACCACGAGCGGCGGAACGGTCGCGATCCGGGCCAGGATGCCACCGACGAGGCCCATCGCGCAGGCCGCCAGCGCGGATCCCACCACCACGCCGAGCCCCGTCGCCGTGACGGCCTGGAAGATGAGCATCCCCACGGCGCCGACGGTCGCGGCGAGCCACGTGGCGCGAACCGTCGCGTAGCTCGCCACCGCGAAGCCGGCCGCCCCCACCCCCGCCGCGAGGACGGTCAGGTAGACGGGCGCGTTGCCGGAGATGGACGGATCGATCGGCGGGGTGGACAGGCCCAGTCGCTCGAACACCGCGAGGGCGATCGTGATGCCGCCGAGGATCCCGCCGGTGAGGATCATCGTCTCCACGCCGCGGCCGGCGGAGGTCACCGGGAAGCCGGTGATGGCGTCCTCGATCGCGCCGACGAGGGTGAGTCCGGCGAGCAGCACGATGATCCCCGCCGCGACGAGCTGGGACGGTTGGATCTCGGTGAACCGGTCGGTCAACGCGACGTACGCGGCCAGCGCCCACCCGGCGGCGATGAACCCGCCGGCCACCTGCTGGAAGAACGTCGGCAGACGATGCAGGTCGAGGTAACGGTTGGTGTACATCAGCGCGAAGGTCGACACCATGGAGAGCAACCCCGCCAGGGGGCTGCCGCCCAGCTGGATGACCACCGCGCAGCCGAGCATCGCCCACCCCAGGACCGCGACCCGGAACGAGTGCGGGTGGGGCGAGGCGATGATCTTCTCCACCTCGACGGTGGCCTGCTCGACGGTCAGCCGACGGCGCACGATGAGGTCGATCAGCCGGGCCACCCGGGTCATCCGGGTCATGTCGACCGTGCGGTAGTCCACGACCCGGATGACGGAGATGGGGGGTCGGCCGCGCCGGCGGTTCACCCCGATGGTCAGCGAGGTGAACGTGACCTCGACCGTGGCGCCCGGCAGGCCGAACGCGGCCGCGACGGACTCCGCCTGGGCGACGGTGTCCGCGGCGCCCTCGCCCGAGGAGAGCAGGATGCCGGCGATCTCCAACGCCAGGTTGAGGACGTCGGTGACGGCGGCGTCGTCGTCGAGGTCGACCGGGGCCATGGGGGACAGCGGCGGCTCGACCGCCAGATCCATCGTGGACTTGCGTACGCCCAGCCACGCCAGGGGGCGGGTGAGCGGTGTCGGCACGTCGCGGTTCTCCACGGTGCACACCGTAGTCACGAGCGCGGCGGGAGGCCCGGTTAGGATGTGAGCCGGACCCCGGCCGCGCCGGGGCCGTGCTGGAGTGGCGCAATTGGTAGCGCACCCGACTTGTAATCGGGCGGTTGAGGGTTCAAGTCCCTTCTCCAGCTCACGTGGGCCGACCGGGGGATGGGACCGGCGCGGCTCAGTCCGAGGAGAGCCGACCGAGCGCCGACCATGCCGCCTCGAGGCGGCCGACCGCCGTCCGCAGCGCGTCCTCCGCGGCCTCGAGGTCCCCGACGGTGGCCGCGAGCGACTCGGAGACCGACCACGGGCTTCCGGCATCCACCCTCAGCGCATCGCCGTCCCAGGTCTCGCAGGCCACGCGGAGGACGGCGAGCTCGTCGGCGAGAGACCGGACCGTTCCCGTCAGTCGGCCGACCCTGGGATAGGCGTCCTGGGGTCGGATCGGTTCCATGGGGCCTCCTTGTCGGCAGGACATGTCAGGGCCGTGGAGTTACCGGTTGTTTTGTATGAGTAAGGTGTTCTCACCGATCGGCGATGTCAAGGAGGCCCTGTGGAAACGGAGAGATCCGACGTGGACATCGCCACGGCGTGGCAGGCGGCGGTGGTCGCGGGCGATGTGGAGGCCGCCATCGCGCTGTCCTCGCCCACGATCGTCTACACCACAGGGGACATCCGGCGGTACGAGGGTCACGATGGAATCCGCGACATCGTCAGTGACCTCGAGAGGCTGTCCGGCTTCCTCACGGTCACCGTCCTGGACACCGTCGAGAAGCCGGGCGTCGTGGCGCTCCGGCGGTTCGAGCAGTACATCCTGCCGGCCGGCAGTGTCGAGATCACGGGCTGCTCCTTCGTCGAGGTGGAGGACGGGGTGGTCACGCGGTGGGCGGACTACAAGAGCATGGGTGTGCTCGATGACCTCGTCGGCTAGGAGAGGGGATCACTGATGAGTGACGCACAGGCGACGGACGGTGCTCCCGGCGAGGTGGCGAGGGCCCTGGTGGAGGCGGTGTTCCGGGACGACCACGCCGCGGCGGTCTCGTTCTGCACCCCGGATCTCGTCCTCCGGATCGAGGGGATCCAGGAGGTCCGGGGGCACGAGGGGTTGCGCCACCTCATGGAGTTCAACGCCGAGGTCTCGACCGACGTCCACGTGACGATCCATCACGTGCTCGGCTCGGGCGACACCGCGGCGCTCAACAGGACGACCTTCCTCACCATCGGCGGGACCCACGTGGCCCTCGAGGTGGGTGCCTTCTTCACGATGCGCGACGGGCTGGTCGCCGAATGGACCGACTATCAGGACATGCGCGCCGTGACGCGCGCCCTGGGGCACTGAGCCCGCGGTCACGGGACCGCCCCGCCGGGGTCACCCCTCGGGGACGAACTGCCCGTAGCCGAGTTCGCGGAGCGACCGACGGAGGGTGTCGGCAGCCGAGTCGAACGCCTCGGAGGGGACGTCGGGATCGGCCAGCGCCAGGTCGAAGCCGGACATGTCGTTGGCGGGGAAGACGTGGATGTGGGTGTGGGGCACCTCGAAGCCGGCGATGAGGTAGCCGGCGCGTGCCGCCCCGAATCCCTCGAGGACGGCCTTGCCCACCGCCTGCGCCACCTCGTTGATCCTGGCCAACAACGCCGGTTCGAGGTCCGTCCAGCGGTCGACCTCCTTGCGCGGGACGACCAGGGTGTGCCCGGCGGCGACGGGGGCGATCGTGAGGAACGCCACCACGTCGGGGTCTTCCCACACGAACCGGCCCGGCAGTTCCCCGGCGATGATCTTGCTGAATACCGTCGACATGCCCGCAGACTACGGGGTCGCGGCCGAGGCTTCCGACGGTTGCGCGCAGAGACGTGTTGTAATGAAGAACGGGCCTCCCGACGGCGTGCGGCACTTGGGCCCCCACGGGAGGCGAAGGAGTAGCAACATGGTCGAGGTATCACTGCCGACGGCTGGGGGCGCGGTGAAGAAGAAGGCCTATCACCACGGGGACCTCCGGAACGCGATCATCCAGGAGGCCACGGCCAGGGCCCGCGCCCTGGGTGAGAAGGCCATCGTCCTGCGGGAGATCGCCCCGGTGATAGGGGTGTCCGCCACCGCCGCCTACCGGCACTTCGCCAGCCGGCAGAAGCTCGTGGAGGAGGTCTCCGCACGCGGTTACCTCGAGATGCGCGAGCGCGTGACGCTGCCGGCGGTATCCGGTTCGGACGCCGACCCCCGCCTCGGCGCGTACCTGGACATGCGGAACGCGGCCATCGCGATGGTGCGGTTCGCGGTCGACGAGCCGGCGTGGGCGCGCATGATGATGGAGACGGTGGGTGAGCCGGGTCCGGTCGCGGCCGCCGTCGAGCAGGTCCAGGATGTGATGCAGGGCCTCGTCAACCGGGGGATCGCCGCCGGGACGTTCAAGCCCGGCGTGGAGGTGAGGGATGAGCGCGTCCTGTGGGCGGGGATCGACGGCCTCGCCTGCCACGCGATGTTCGGGATCGCTCCGATGGACACCCCGGAGGCGGACGACGTCACCGCGCGCACGATCGACCTCTGCCTGACGGACATGCTCACGGAGGAGGGCCTGCGCGCCCGCGACGCGGCGGCCCTGCCGAACCGCGTCGCCACCGCGGTGCCCCGTAGCTCGTAGCCGTCGCCCGGGCGCCACGGCCGGGCCTGGTGGGTCCGGCGGGGCGGCGCGACTAGTCTGGGCACCGTGCGCATTCTCGTGATCGGTTCCGGTGCCCGTGAGCACGCCCTACTCGTCTCCCTCGCCGCGGACCCCGCGGTGACGGAACTCCACGCCGCCCCGGGCAACCCCGGCATGGTCCAGGCCAGGTGTCACGACGCCGCCGTCACCGACCCGGCGGCTGTCACCGAGCTGGCCCGCAAGCTCGCCGTGGACCTCGTGGTGATCGGTCCCGAGGTCCCGCTGGTCGCGGGGGTGGGCGATGCGGTCCGCGCCGCCGGGATCCCGGTCTTCGGCCCCAACGCGGAGGCCGCCCGCATCGAGGGGTCCAAGGCGTTCGCCAAGGACGTCATGGCCGCGGCCGGGGTGCGGACGGCGCGCGCCGAGATCGTGGACTCGCCCGCCGACCTCGACGACGCGCTGGAGCGCTTCGGGCCCACCTGGGTGGTCAAGGACGACGGCCTGGCGGCGGGCAAGGGAGTCGTGGTGACCCCGGACCGGGCGGCCGCGCGCGCCCACGCCCTCGCCTGTCTCGACGACGGGCACCCGGTCCTGCTCGAGTCGTTCCTCGACGGGCCAGAGGTCTCACTGTTCTGCCTGGTCGACGGCGAGACCGTGGTCCCGCTCCTGCCCGCCCAGGACCACAAGCGGGTCGGCGAGGGCGACCGCGGCCCCAACACCGGCGGGATGGGCGCCTACACCCCGCTGCCCTGGCTTCCCGAGGGGATGGTCGAGCGGATCGTCGCCGAGGTGTGTGAGCCGGTCGCCCGCGAGATGGTCGCGCGCGGGTGTGGCTTCTCCGGTCTCCTGTACGCCGGGTTGGCGATCACCACGGAGGGGCCCGAGGTCGTGGAGTTCAACTGCCGTTTCGGTGATCCGGAGACCCAGGCCGTCCTCGCGCTGCTCGAGTCGCCGCTGGGTGAGACGCTCAACGCGGTGGCCACCGGCCACCTGGCCGAGCTCCCGCCGCTGGTGTGGCGCGACGGGGCGGCCGTGACGGTGGTGTTGGCCGCCGAGAACTACCCCTCGTCCCCGCGCCGCGGTGACCTCATCGAGGGCGCCGAGCAGCCGGGGGTGTTCCACGCGGGCACCGCCAGGGACGCCGAGGGGAGACTGGTCTCGGCCGGGGGTCGCGTCCTCTCCGTGGTCGGCACGGGCGCGGATCTCGCGGCCGCACGCGCGGAGGCGTACCGGATCCTGTCCGGCATCGAGCTGGGCGGTGGGCATTTCCGCCGAGACATCGGCCAGGCCGCCGAAGAGGGGCGCATCGCCGTCCCGGGCTGACCGGCACGGGGCTGAGGGGAGCAGGGCTGAGCGGCGCGCACCCGTCCCGGCTTATGCTGCCGGAATGGACCAGAGAGGGCGCGCGACACGGCCGGATCCGGGCAAAGCCCCAGCGTAAGCGGAGGGGCGGAGGGGGGCGGAGGGGGGCTCAACGGGCGTAGAGGTCCATCCGCGGCACCTGCGCGACCAGCCACGGGCTGAACGCGAACGGGGTCGCGTCGACCGCCGTGCGGACGTCCTCCGGCCTGGCCCAGTGGTAGGCGCAGACCTCGTCGGGCCGCGGCGCCAGGTCGGCGCGGATCCGGGCGGTGAACACGGGGCAGATCTCGTTCTCGACGATGCCGGAGTCGTCGACCGCCCGGTAGCGGAAGTCCGGGACCGCGGGCTCGATCGAGTCGACGCGGGTCCCCAGTTCACGCTCGGCCCGCCGCACGATCGCCTCGACCGGGTCCTCGCCCGGCCCGGGGTGCCCGCAGAAGGAGTTGGTCCACACGCCGGCCCAGGTGCGCTTGTCCAGCGCGCGGCGGGTCAGCAAGACCCGGCCCTCGTCGTCGACGACGTGACACGAGAACGCCAGGTGCAGCGGGGTGTCCGTCGTGTGGACGGTCGCCTTGTCCGCGGTTCCGATCGGCCGTCCGTCCTCGTCGAGGAGCACGACGGACTCGGTGGCGGGGGCGAGCCGGGCGGCGGGGTCGGGGTGGGGGGCGGCGTCGGAGGAGGGCATGCCGCCCAGCCTAGGCATTCCGGGCCGGCGCGGCGTCCCGCCGGGGCGGCCCCCGCGGTCACTCGGTCAGGTCGCGCGCGATCACCAGGCGCTGGATCTGGTTGGTGCCCTCGAAGATCTGGGTGATCTTGGCCTCGCGCATGTACCGCTCCACCGGGAACTCCCGCGTGTAGCCCACGCCGCCCAGCACCTGCACCGCGTCGGTCGTGACCTTCATCGCCGCGTCGGTGGCGGTGAGCTTGGCGATCGACGCCTGCCGGGAGTAGGGCCGGCCGGCGTCCTTGCGGCGGGCGGCGTCGAGGTAGGTGGCGCGGGCGGAGGCCACCGCGGCCGCCATGTCCGCGAGCAGGAAGCCCAGGCCCTGGTGGCCGATGATGCTCTTGCCGAACGCCTCCCGGGTGTTGGCGTAGGCCACCGCGTCGTCCAGCGCCCGCTGGGCGATCCCGGTGGCCACGGCCGCGATCCCCAGCCGGCCGGAATCCAGCGCGGAGAACGCGATGCGCAGCCCGTCGCCCTCGGCACCCAGCAGCCGGGTGGCGTCGACGCGCGCGCCCTCGTAGGCGGCGGTCGTGGTGGGGACGCCGTTGAGGCCCATCTTCTCCTCGGGCTTGCCGAAGTGCAGGTGCTCGGTGTCGCGGGGGATGAGCAGGCACGAGATCCCGCGGGACCCCTCGCCGGTCCGGACGAAGGTGTTGTAGACGTCGGCGACGCCGCCGTGGGTGATCCACGACTTGGTCCCGGTGACCACGTACGCGGCACCCGGGCCCTCGCCCTCCCGGACGGCGCGGCAGCGCAGCGCCGCCGCGTCGGAGCCGGCCTGCGGCTCGGAGAGCGAGTACGCGCCGATCTGCTCGCCCGCGAGCATGCCGGGCAGCCACTCGGCCTTCTGCTCGTCCGTGCCGGCGGTCGCCAGCGGGAAGCAGGACAGGCCGTGGACGCTGGTGGCGACGGCGACCGCGGCCCACCGTGCGCCCAGCTCCTCGAGAACCTGCAGGTACACCTCGTACGGCTGGTCTCCGCCGCCGAACTCCTCGGGGTAGGGCAGGCCCAGCAGGCCCACCTCGCCGAGCTGGGCGAAGAGCCCCTCGGGGTAGGTGTGGTTCCGCTCGTGCTCGGCGGCGATCGGCTCGAGCAGCTTGTCCGCCACCGAGCGGGTCATGTCGAGGAGCTCGTACGCCTCGTCGCTGGGGAGCAGTCGGTCCACGGCCATGGGGGTCCTCCGGGGTACGTGCGGAAACAACGGGATATCCCATTAGAGTGCACGCACCCCTCCACGGCCCGCCAGCCCCGCGAGTGGGGGTGCCCGTCGGTGGGTGGTGCGGGCAGGGCCCGTGCACCACAATCGTCAGATATGACCGAGAACACCCCTGCCCCCGGTACGCCCCTGACCCCGGAGCAGCTCCTGGCGATCTACGACGTCCCCGGCGCGAGCGCGGCCGAGTTCCTCTGCGACGGGCACGACCCCGCTGCGGTCGCCTTCACCGTGATCGACGCCGACCTCTCCGGCCGCGACATCACCTACGGCGAGCTGCGCACCGAGAGCGAGAAGGTCGCCGCCGCGCTCGCCGCCCTGGGCGTGACGGAGGGGGACCGCGTCGCCACCCTCATGTCCAAGTCGGCCGACCTGGTCTTCACCCTCATGGGCATCTGGCGCCTGGGGGCCGTGCACATGCCGCTGTTCACCGCGTTCGCGTGGCCAGCCATCGAGATGCGGATCACCGGCGGTGACGCCAAGGTGATCGTCTCCGACGCCGACCAGCGCGGAAAGCTCGAGAACACCTCGGTGCCCGTCGTGGTGGCCGGCCTGGCCGACTGCCCCGAGGCCCGGGAGGGGGACCTCGACCTGGCCACCATCACGGCCGCGCAGGAGCCAGGCCGCCCGGCCGCGGTGACGGGGCCCGACGCGGGCCTGGTCATGCTGTTCACCTCCGGCACGACCGGCACCCCCAAGGGCGTCGTGGTCCCGGTCCGCGCGCTGGCGGCGTTCCACCAGTACATCGAGACCGGCCTGGACGTGCGCGCCGACGACGTGTTCTGGAACGGCGCCGACCCGGGCTGGGCCTACGGCCTGTACTACGGGATCCTCGGGCCGCTGGCCGTCGGGCGCCGCAGCCTGCTGCTGCACGCGCGGTACTCGCCCGAGCTGGCGTTCGCGGTCCTGCAGTTCTTCCACGTCTCCAACTTCGCCGCCGCCCCGACCGTGTACCGGACGATGCGCGCCAAGCGGGACATCGCCCCCGCGGGCGTGAGGCTCCGCCGCGCCTCGGCCGCCGGCGAGCCGCTCACCCCCGAGGTGATCGAGTGGTCGATCGAGCAGTTCGGCGTGGAGGTCCGCGACCAGTACGGCCAGACCGAGCACGGGATGTTCATCATCAACCCGTGGCACGACTCGCTGCGCGAGGACGTCCGCCCGGGCTCCATGGGGGTGCCCCTGCCGGGCTGGTCGTGCACCGTGCTGGCCGCGGACGAGGACGTTCCCGCGCCGGTCGGCGAGCTGGGCCGGGTGGCGATCGACGTCCCCGCCAGCCCGCTCATGTGGTTCGCGGGCTACCACGAGGCGCCGGAGAAGACCGCCGAGAGGTTCAGCCGGGACGGCCGCTGGTACTACACCGGCGACGCCGCCAAGGTCGACGCCGACGGCCACTTCTACTTCTCCAGCCGCGACGACGACGTGATCATCATGTCCGGCTACCGCATCGGGCCGTTCGACGTGGAGTCCGTCCTGGCCAAGCACCCGGACGTGCTCGAGTCGGCGATCATCGGCGTCCCGGACGACCTCGCCGGTGAGGTGCTCGAGGCGTACGTGGTGTTGCGGGACGGCCTGGAGGGGGACGACGACAAGGAGGCCGAGCTCCAGAAGTGGGTCAAGACCGAGTTCGCCGCCCACGCCTTCCCCCGGAAGATCCACTTCGTGCGCGAGCTCCCCAAGACCCCGTCGGGCAAGATCCAGCGCTTCCTGCTCCGCAAGGAGCGCGCCGGACAGAGCTGAGGGCCCGCGACGAGGGCGCCCACGGCGTGCGCCGCGGGGCCTACCCTCGGCGCATGACCCCCGTGACCCCTGCCCGTGTTCTGGGGGCGGCGGCCCTCGTCGTCGTCGTCCCCCTCGCCTCGGCGACCACCGCGGCGGTCCCCGCGGCGGCGAACCCGGTGATCTCCTCGGTCGCCCCCGACCCCTCGGTGCAGCGCGGCGCCGACGGCGCGTTCCACGTCTACGCCTCCTCGGACGACTGGTCCGACGGCGCCGGCTACCGGCTCGTCCCCCACTTCCGGTCCTACGACCTGGTCGACTGGGAGTACGTGGGGGACGCGTTCCCCTCGCGGCCCGCCTGGGCGCCGGCGGGGTCGTTCCTGTGGGCCCCGGACGTGCACGTGATGCCGGACGGCGACGCGGTCATGTACTACACGACCGGCGGTGCGAGGCCGTGCATCGGCCGCGCCACCGCGCCGGGTATCGAGGGGGCGGGCAGTGCGGGGTTGTGGCAGCACGACGCCGCGCCGATCGTGTGCTTCGGCGCGGACGAGCCGTATCAGGATCTGGACCCCATGGACCCGGAGGTCGTGTTCACCGAGGACGGCCCGGTGATGTTCATGGGCAACTTCGAGGGCATCCACGCCGTGGCGATGAACGCCGACGGAACTGCGCTCGAGGGCGAGCCCGTCCTTGTTGCCGGTACAGGTGTAGAGGCGCCGGCGGTGGTCACCCGCGAGGGGCGCACGCACCTGTTCACCAGCGCCGGGCTGTGCTGCAGCGGGGAGGCGTCGCAGTACCGCGTGCTGGGCGGCCGGGCGGAGGACCTGATGGGCCCGTACGAGGACCGGACCGGCCGGGCGCTGGTGGAGCCCGGCGCCGGAGACGTGATCCTGCGGGGCGACGCGGACTGGGTGGGGCCGGGGCACGTCGACGTGGCCACCGACGACGCCGGCCGGGACTGGATGCTCTACCACGCCGCACCGCGGGGGGCCGCCGTGCTCCCGAACGGCGTGCAGCGCCGCTACATGATGCTCGACCGCCTGGACTGGGTGACGGTGCCGGGAACCGAGGGCACCTGGCCGGTGGTCGGCGACGGCACCCCGTCGTCCGCGCGGCCGGCCGACCCCACCGTCGTCCTGCCCGTCCGCCTCACCGCGGCGGGGGAGGCCGCGCTGCGGCCGGGCGACGACGGCGAGGTGCTCGACGCCCCGGTACGGCTCGCCTCCACCGGCGGCGCGTTCGCCGGCGAGCTCCGGGCGGCCGTCACCGGCGCGGACAAGCGCCGCGTCGACCTGCCGATCATCACCGACGACACGCGGGTCCCCTCGGTTCCGGTGGCCGTCGCCGCCGGGGGGACGGCCACCCGCACGCTCACCCTCGGTCCGGCGGCGCCGCTCGCGCCGGGCCGGTACGAGCTGGTGGTCTCCGTCGGCGAGGCGGGCGGGCCCGTGCGGGAGCTCGCGGTGTTCGGTCTCGAGGTGGCCGCGGACGGGTCGCTCACGCTCGGGTCGGGCGCGCTCGGCTCGGCACCGCTCGGATCCCTCGGGGGCTGACCGGGCGGGCGCGGGTCCCCGCGCGCGGGGGCGATACCGTCGGGGGCATGACCGTCCCACGCGAACCGTCCCGCCGCTCGGCCGTCGAGCCGTTCCACGTCATGAGCGTCCTCGCCGCGGCCGCGCGGCGGCGGGAGACCCACGGCGACGTGATCTCGCTGTGCGCCGGGCAGCCGTCGACGCCGGCCCCCGGCCCGGTGCTGGCGGCCGCCCACCACGCGCTGGACACGGAGATCCTCGGGTACACCGAGGCGCTGGGCATCCGGCCGCTGCGGGAGGCGATCGCCGGGTACCACCGCCGCCGGGACGGGGTGGAGGTGACGGCCGACGACGTGGTGGTCACCACCGGGTCCTCGGGCGGCTTCACGGTCCTGTTCCTGGCCGCGTTCGACCCCGGCGACACCGTGGTCATGGCGCGCCCCGGGTACCCCGCCTACCGCAACACCCTCCAGGCGCTCGGCTGCCGCGTGCACGAGATCGCGTGCGGGCCCGAGTCCCGGTACCAGCCGACCGTCGCGCACCTCGAGGCCGTCACCACCCGGCTCGGGCACGCCCCGGCGGGCCTCATCGTGGCCAGCCCCGCCAACCCGACGGGCACGATCATCGACGCGGACGAGCTGGCCGCCCTCGCGCGGTGGTGCGCGGAGAACGGCACCCTGCTGGTCAGCGACGAGATCTACCACGGCGTCACCTACGGCCGGGAGTGCGCGAGCGCGTGGCGCACCGGCCGCGAGTCGGTGGTGATGGGCTCGGTCTCCAAGTACTTCTCCATGACCGGCTGGCGGATCGGCTGGATGCTGCTGCCCGAATACCTGCGCGACCCCGTGGACCGGCTGGTCGGAAACCTCACCATCTGCCCGCCGGCCGACGCGCAGTTCGCGGCCGTCGCGGCGTTCACCGAGGCCTCCGCCGCCGAGCTCGACGGCCACGTGGAGCGGTACGCGCGCAACCGGGACCTCGTCCTGCGCAGGCTCGGGGAGCTGGGGGTGGGGGAGATCGCCCCGCCCGACGGCGCCTTCTACGCGTACTTCGACGTCTCCCGCTGGACCGACGACTCGGTGGGCTGGTGCGCGGAGATCCTCGAGCGGACCGGGGTCGCGCTCACGCCGGGCGTCGACTTCGACACCGTCGACGGGTCCCACACCGTGAGGCTGAGCTTCGCCGGGGGGACCGGGGAGATCGCCGAGGCGATGGACCGGCTGGAGGCGGTGTTGTCCCCCTCGGCGGATCCCAGGGGTTAACGTCGACCCATGAATTCCGTCGAGATCATCACCGGCAGCGTGTACATCACCCGGCCGTGGCTGCTGCTCCAGGCGCCGCTCACGGTGGAGCAGGTCTACCTCAACGCGCGGGAGATCCTCGCCGGGTCCACCGGCGGCTCCATGATCTCCTGACCGGGCTGCGATACTGGGGGGCGTGAACGCCCAGAACCGGACCGCCAAGCCCCGCATCTCCAACGTCCTGGCCTCGCGCTACGCGAGCGCCGACCTGGCCACGCTGTGGTCCGCCGAACACAAGATCGTTCTCGAGCGGCAGCTGTGGATCGCGGTGCTCCGCGCGCAGCGCGACCTGGGGATCGACGTCCCCGGCGGCGTGATCGAGGCCTACGAGGCGGTCCTGGACCGGGTCGACCCGGACTCGATCGCCGAGCGCGAGCGCGTCACCCGGCACGACGTCAAGGCGCGGATCGAGGAGTTCAACGACCTCGCCGGCCACGAGCACATCCACAAGGGCATGACCAGCCGCGACCTCACCGAGAACGTGGAGCAGCTGCAGATCGTCCGCTCCCTCGAGCTGGTCCGCGACCGGGGCGTGGCGGCGGCCCGCCGGTTGGCCGAGCACGCGGTGGCGCAGCGCGACCAGGTGATGGCCGGCCGCAGCCACAACGTCGCGGCCCAGGCCACCACCCTGGGCAAGCGCTTCGCCTCCGCCGCCGACGAGCTGCTGGTGGCGCTCGAGCGGGTGGAGTCCCTGCTGGAGCGGTACCCGCTGCGCGGCATCAAGGGACCCATGGGCACCGCGCAGGACATGCTGGACCTGCTCGACGGCGACGCCGCGCGACTGGCCGAGCTGGAGCGGCGGATCGCCGAGCACCTCGGCTTCTCCCGCACGTTCGACTCCGTCGGGCAGGTGTACCCGCGCTCGCTCGACCACGAGGTGGTCTCCGCGCTGGTCCAGCTGGGCGCCGGCCCGTCCTCGCTCGCCCAGACCATCCGCCTCATGGCCGGGCACGAGCTGGTGACCGAGGGCTTCCAGCCCGGACAGGTCGGCTCGTCGGCCATGCCGCACAAGATGAACACCCGCTCCTGCGAGCGCGTCAACGGCCTGCAGGTCGTGCTCCGCGGCTACGGCTCCATGGCGGCCGAGCTCGCCGGCGCGCAGTGGAACGAGGGCGACGTCTTCTGCTCCGTGGTCCGCCGCGTGGCGCTGCCGGACGCGTTCTTCGCCCTGGACGGCATGTTCGAGACCTTCCTCACCGTGCTCGACGAGTTCGGCGCCTACCCGGCGGTGATCGACAAGGAACTGCAGCGCTACCTGCCGTTCCTCGCCACCACCAAGGTCCTCATGGCCGCGGTGCGCGCCGGGGTCGGCCGCGAGGTGGCCCACGACGCCATCAAGGAGAACGCCGTCGCGGTGGCGCTGGCGATGCGGGAGGAGGGGCGCGAGCCCGACCTCATCGACCGCCTGGCCGCGGACGAGCGACTCCCGCTGGACCGCGCCGCGCTCGAGGAGGCGCTGGCCGACCGCGCCGCGTTCATCGGGGCGGCCGGGGACCAGGTCGACGCCGTGGTGGCGCGCGTCGACGCGCTGGTGGCCCGCCACCCGGCGGCGGCGTCGTACTCGCCCGGCTCGATCCTCTGACCGACCCCGCGGCCGGGGGCTAGTCTTGCGCCCATGCGCGAGACCGTCATCCCCGTCCCCG
>DIAZ01000105.1:13767-17497 GCA_002415925.1 Dietzia sp. UBA5065
CACTCCGGCCGCTACGGGCGGACCGTCCGGTTCCTGACCGACCGCGGCATCAGCGTGGTCAACTACGACCTCCGCGGGCACGGCACGGCACCCGGGCCGCGGGCCAGGGTCGCGATCGAGACGCACATCCGCGACAACCTGGCGGTCCGCGACGCCGTGCTGGAGTGGTGCAGGTCCCCCGAGGGGGGCGGGGCCGAGTCCCTCCCGCGGCTCCTGATGGGCCATTCGATGGGGGGCCTGATCGCCGGGGAGTCCGCGCTCCGGCGCCCGTGGGATCTGGCGGGCCTGATCCTGTCCTCGCCGGGCCTCGTCGTCGGAGAGGGCACCCCGGCGCCGCTCCGCGCGGCGGCCCCGATCATCGCCCGCCTCCTCCCGTTCCTCCCGGTGGAGAAGCTGGACCCGAACGAGATCTCCCGGGTCCCCGAGTACGTCGAGGACTACACCTCGGACCCCCTCGTCCATCACACGGGCGTCCCCGCCCTGGCCGCGGGCACGATGCTCGCCGGCGGGCTGCGGCTGATCGAGCGGTCCCGGACCCTGCGGTTGCCGACCCTCGTGCTCAACGGGTCGGCCGATTCCATCACCTCGCCCACGGGCGCCCGCCGGTTCGCCCAGGTGGCGGGGTCGGACCACGACCCGCGGCCGGAGGTCACCTACCGGGAGATCGAGGGCGGGAAGCACGAGCTGTTCAACGATCTGTGCGCGGACGAGGCCTACGCGGCGCTCGGGGAGTGGCTCGACGCCCGGTTGGGGTGATCCACCTCGTCCGACGGGTGCCGACCGGGGGCCGACTACGCTGGCCGCATGCGACCTGAGCTCTCCTCCTTCCGCCATCTCGCCGCCGGGAAGGTGCGCGAACTGTACGAGATCGACGGCGACACGCTGCTCATGGTGGCCACCGACAGGATCTCCGCCTACGACCACGTGCTGGACACGCCCATCCCCGACAAGGGCCGCGTGCTCACCGCGATGAGCGCGTATTTCTTCGACGCCCTCGACGTGCCCAACCACCTCGCCGGTCCGCTCGACGACGAGCGGATCCCCGCCGACGTGCTGGGCCGGGCGATGGTGGTGCGCCGGCTCGACATGGTCCCGGCGGAGTGCGTGGCCCGCGGGTACCTCACCGGCTCGGGGATGGTGGAGTACCGCGCGTCCGGGACCGTGTGCGGGATCGAGCTGCCGGGGGGGCTGGTCGAGGCCAGCCTGCTGCCCGAGCCGATCTTCACCCCGGCCACCAAGGCGGCGGTGGGCGACCACGACGAGAACATCTCCTTCGAGCAGCTGGTCGGGCTCGTCGGTGCCGGGCTCGCCGGGCGGCTGCGCGCCGCGACGCTGGACGTGTACTCCCGCGCCGCGGCGATGGCGGCCGCGCGCGGCGTGCTGCTGGCCGACACCAAGTTCGAGTTCGGGCTGGCCGGCGGGGAGCTCATCCTGGCCGACGAGGTGCTCACGCCGGACTCCTCGCGCTACTGGCCGGCGGACACCTACGAGGCCGGCCGCGTCCAACCGAGCTTCGACAAGCAGTTCGTGCGCGACTGGCTGACCGGGCCCGAGTCGGGCTGGGACAGGTCCTCGGACTCGCCGCCGCCCCCGCTGCCCGCCGAGGTGGTGGACGCGACCCGGGCCCGGTACATCGAGGCCTACGAGCGGATCTCCGGGCTGTCGTTCGCGGACTGGATCGGCGGCGGGTCCGCATGAGCGACGCGGTCACACCGGCCCCCGCCCCCCCGTCGGCCGAGCGCCGCCCCCACCGCCGCGAGCACCACGGCCGCGTGCTGGTGGACCACTACGAGTGGCTGCGCGACAAGGACGCCCCGGCGACCCGCGCGTACCTCGAGGCGGAGAACGCCTACACGGACGCCATGACGGCCGAGCTGAAGCCGCTCGAGGACGAGGTGTACGAGGAGATCCGGTCGCGGGTCAAGGAGACCGACATGTCGGTCCCGGTCCGGGCCGGCGGCTGGTGGTACTTCTCCCGCACCTCCGAGGGGCAGTCCTACGCGCGGCACTGCCGGGTCCCGGTGCCGCCCGAGTACGTCGCGGACGCCGACGCCCCGGCCGGCTGGGTGCCGCCGGAGGTCTCGCCCGGGGTCGAGCTGCCCGGGGAGCAGCTGCTGCTGGACGGCAACGCCGAGGCCGAGGGCCACGAGTACTTTGCGCTCGGCGCGTTCTCGGTGAGCCACGACGGCCGCGCTCTGGCCTGGGCCACCGACACCGAGGGCGACGAGCGCTACACGCTGCGCTTCCGGTCCCTGGACCCCGGCTACACCGCGCCGGACGAGGAGATCGCCGGCATCGCCGCCGGGGTGACGTGGTCCCGCGACGGACGCTTCATCTTCTACGTGACGGTCGACGACGCGTGGCGGCCGGACACCGTGTGGCGGCACCGCCTGGGGACCACCCGTGACCACGACGAGACGGTGTTCCACGAGCCCGACGAGTCCTACTGGATCGGGGTGGGCGAGACGCGCAGCGAGAAGTACCTGCAGATAGCGGCGGGGTCCAAGATCACCACCGAGGTCTGGTGCCTGGACTCCGCGGACCCGGAGGGCGAGTTCTGGTGCGTCCGCCCGCGCGAGGAGGGCGTCGAGTACGACGTCGAGCACGCGGTCGTCGGCGGCGAGGACCGCTTCCTCATCACCCACAACGCGGGGTCGCCGAACTCCGCCGTGGTGGAGGCCCCGGTCGGCCCGGTCGACCGCGACTTCCGCGAGCTGACCACGCTGGTGCCGCACCGCGACGACGTCCGGGTGGAGGGCGTCGACGCGTTCGCCCGGGTGCTGGTGCTGGGCTACCGGGAGGAGGCGCTGCCGCGGTTCGCGCTCATGCCCCTGGACCCGGCGTCCACGGCGGGCGCCGCGGCGTACGGGGAGTTCGCCCCGGTGGACTTCGACGAGGAGCTCTTCACGTCCGGGCCGGGGTCCAACCCGGAGTGGAACGCGCCGGTCCTGCGGTTCGGCTTCGGCTCCTTCGTCACCCCCGGCCGCGTGTACTCGCTCGACCTCGAGTCGGGGGAGCGGACCCTGCTGCGGGAGCAGGAGGTGCTCGGCGGCTACGACGCGGGCGGCTACGTGCAGCGCCGCGACTGGGCCACCGCGGAGGACGGCACGCGGGTCCCGATCTCGCTGGTGATGTCGGCCGACACCGCCGCCCGCGTGGACGCGGGGGAGCGGGTCCCGACGCTGCTCTACGGCTACGGTTCCTACGAGTCGAGCATCGACCCGGGCTTCTCCGTGGCCCGGCTCTCGCTCCTCGACCGCGGCATGGTCTACGCCGTGGCGCACGTCCGGGGCGGCGGCGAGATGGGCAGGCTCTGGTACGAGCAGGGTAAGAAGCTGTTCAAGCGGGCGACCTTCACCGACTTCGTCGCCTGCGCCCGGCACCTGGTGGACTCCGGCCTCACGGCGCCGGACCGGCTGGTGGCGGAGGGCGGCAGCGCCGGTGGCCTGCTCATGGGCGCGGTGGCCAACCTCGCCCCCGAGCTGTTCGCCGGGATCCAGGCGGTGGTGCCGTTCGTCGACCCGCTCACCTCGATCCTCATGCCGGAGCTCCCGCTCACGGTGATCGAGTGGGACGAGTGGGGCGACCCGCTGCACTCGGCGGAGGTCTACGACTACATGGCCTCCTACGCCCCCTACGAGAACGTCGAGGCCAAGGACTATCCCGCGATCCTCGCGATCACCTCGCTCAACGACACGAGGGTGCTCTACGTGGAGCCGGCCAAGTGGGT
>DIAZ01000105.1:17635-17939 GCA_002415925.1 Dietzia sp. UBA5065
GCCGGCCAAGTGGGTGGCCAAGCTGCGGGAGGTCTCCACCTCGGCCAACTCCGCCGAGCGCCCGGTGCTGCTGCGTTGCGAGATGAGCGCGGGCCACGGCGGGGTGTCCGGGCGGTACGAGCGGTGGCGCCAGACGGCCTTCGAGTACGCGTGGACCGTCCGCACGGCCGGCGCCGGCTGAGCCCCGCCCCACCCCCCGCACCCCGCCCCCTGCCAGGATCCGCTACGCCGATGCGCCATCCGCGACCCGCATGCGGGCAGCGGATGTCGACGGAGGGTAGCGGATTGCGGGGCGGGCTGGGGC
>DIAZ01000091.1 GCA_002415925.1 Dietzia sp. UBA5065
GCCAGCTCGGCCAGCAGCGGGTGCGCGGCGGTGACGCGCGTGGTGGTCGCCGAAATGCCAGCCTTGCGGGTCAGGTCGCGGACGTCGCGGACCTGTTCGTCGGTCATCAGCGTGATGACCGTGCCCGAGTTGCCGGCGCGCGCGGTGCGGCCTGAGCGGTGCAGGTAGGCCTTGTGCTCCACCGGCGGATCGGCGTGAATCACCAAGCCGACATCGTCGACGTGCACGCCGCGGGCGGCGATGTCGGTGGCCACCAGCGTCTCGGCGGCGCCGCTGTGGAAGGCGTCCATGGTGCGGGTCCGCGCGTTCTGCGACAGGTTGCCGTGCAGCTCCACGGTGGGCACCCCGGAGGCGTTGAGCTGGCGGGCCAACTTCTTGGCGCGGTGCTTGGTGCGGGTGAACACGATGGTCCGTCCCGGCGCGGAGGTGAGGTTGAGCAGGACGGGAAGGTGCGCGTCCTGGGTCACGTGGAGCACGTGATGGGACATGTCCGCCACCGGCGACTGCTCGGAATCCACCTCGTGTGTGACCGGCTTGGTGAGGAAGCGCTTGACGATGACGTTGACGCCCGCGTCCAAGGTGGCGGAGAAGAGCATCCTCTGCCCGGCCTGCGGGGTGCGGTCCATGATGCGGCGGACGCCCGGCAAGAACCCGAGATCGGCCATGTGGTCGGCCTCATCAAGGATGGTGACCTCGATCTTGTCGAGGTTCACGTGGCCCTGGGTCATGAGGTCTTCAAGGCGGCCGGGGCACGCGACGAGCACATCGACACCGCGACGAATCGCCGCGACCTGCGGGGCCTGGCCGACGCCACCGAAGACGGTGCGCGAGGTGAGACCAAGGGCAGCCGCGAGGGGCGCCATCGCTTCGTCGATCTGGGTCACCAGTTCGCGGGTCGGGGCCAAGATCAGGGCGCGGGGACGACCCGGCGTCCGACGCTGGCCACCCTTGCTCAGGCGCGCCAGCAGCGGCAGCAGGAAGGCATAAGTCTTCCCGGAGCCGGTTTGGCCGCGGCCCAAGACGTCGCGACCGGCCAGGGAGTCCGGCAGGGTCGCGGCTTGAATCGGGGTGGGGGTGTCGATGCCGCGATCAGCGAGGACCGAGGCGAGGGCGGCGGGCACGCCGAGCGTGCCAAACGTGATGGAAGGCATGGGAAAACTCCAGTGCAGAAAGATGGTGGACGTAGTCGTCCTGCCCGGCGCGACCATCGAGGGCCACAGCGCAATGACATGGGGGACTTCACCGTCGGACGACTCATGGAGTCGCAGTCAGAGAAGGGGCCCGAAGCAGGACTGGGCGGGCCGCTTGGCTCATCTTAGCCTGTCGCGCGGGAAAACCTTGACCCGACCCGGTCGCGGCGGCCCTTCCGAGGCGCTTCTGCGGCGGCGAATGAAGGCCGGCGCTAGCGCGTTTTGTCCGTGGCAGCCCCGCCGCGCAGGGCGGCGATGATGCGGTCGACGCAGTCGGCGGCGGTGTGCTCGGTGACGTCCAAGGTGAGGTCGTAGCCGGTGTAGCGGTGCGGATCCCACGAGTGCATGCGCAGGGCGAAGTCGGCGCGAACGCGGTCCTCGCGCACCTGGCGATGTTTGGCCCGCGCGACCGAAATGCCCGCCGCCTCGGCGGCGCGCGCGATGCGTTGCTCTTTCGGGCCGACCAACTTCACGTGCACCGTATTCGGACGCCCGGCCAGGATCACGGTCGCGTTGCGACCCAGAATGACGGCACCCTCCGCGGCTTCCGCGGTCACGTCGGCGATGTTGGCGTAGCGCTCGTTGATGACGGCCTCGCCGCCGATGGGGGCTAGCGGGTTGTCGCCGACCACGGCGTAGAGGTCGATCAGGTTCTCGAAGGGCTGCTCGTCGGCCTCACGTTCGGCGGTTTCGAGCTCGTGGGAGCTGAGGGACTGCCCCACCCAGCGGACGCCCAGGGCTTCGGCGAGGGCGGGTCCGATCTGCTCGGCGCCGCAGCCGTATTCCTCCCACAGGGTCACCACGGGCGGGGTTGGCTCGACCGGGTCGCTCATGGGCCATCCTCCTTGGATTGAGTCTCCTTGGCTTCCGCCTCGCTGGATTGGACGATCCTAGGCGTCCGGCGCCGGGCCTTGTTGGTGGGACGGATGTCTTCCCCTGTCAGCACCTCGTGCACCGCGTAGGCCGCCAGCGCCCCGCCCAGCAACTGGGCCCAGGGCTCGTCCCCGCCGCGCCCACCTGTCGAGGCGTTGAACACGCCGCTCGCGTCCCGCACGGCTGGGCGCCGCAACCAGTCGGACGGACGCCGCCACAACGGCCCCCGCGGGCCTGGGCTGAGGCGACGCCAGGGCAGCGGACGGCGTCCGAGGAGGCGGTCGATCTCCAAAGGGGCGGTGGCAAGGATGACCGCCGCCGCGGTGAAGGTCTCGGAGTCGGTCGTGACGGACTTCTCGGTGGCGGAGACCGCCGTCACACCGGTGCGCAGGACGACGCCGCGGGCGCGCGCTCGCTCGACCACGAGATCGGCCAGCGCGGCGCCGGGAACGGCCACCCCGGCCTCGGACGAAAGACGCCACAGGCCGAACGTCCGCTCGACAGCGAGGCGGCTGGCGAGCCACGAGGGGGTGCGCCGCGGATCATCGCCGACGTCCAAGGCGAGCGCTCGGACGCGCGCCGCCAGCTCCGGACTAGCGAGCCGCCCGGCCACCGATTCGAGGGTGCCGCGCAGTAGGGGCTGTCGCGTCGCCGCGGCGTCGGTCAGTTCGGCCTCCAGTCCGAGGGGGCGTAGCGCCTGCCACACCTCGTCCTCGTGATCCAGAAGGTCGCGCCATTGGCCGGCTGCCGCTTCCCCGTAGGCCTGGACCATCGTCCGCCACTGCTCGCCACGATCGGTGATCGCCGTCGGATCTGGAGCCAGCACCAGCCCGGCCTTGCGCAGTTCGGCGTCGAGCGTCCGTCCGGTCTTGGTGAAGAAATCGCGCCA
>DIAZ01000161.1:0-2269 GCA_002415925.1 Dietzia sp. UBA5065
CGGCGCGAGCCGCGGGACGCATCGCGATCAGATCACCACCCTCGATTCGAAAGGAAGACACCGTGGACCACATCGACGATTCCGACCAACGCCGACTCTCCGAGCACGCCCAGTGGCTGGCAGGCGGGGGAGGAACCCCCCTGAGCAGGGTGTCGCGGCGACTGTCCGAGCGGACCTCCCGCCGATCCGTCCTGTCCCAGATGGCCAAGTGGACGATGGGCGTCTCCGGTATCGCGGTCGTCGGCGCGCTGCCGGTGACGCGGGACCCGCAGGCGATGGCCCAGGCGGCCCCCGCCGCCGGCGGCGCCCGGGTGACCCCCTTCGGGGCGGGCGACGACCTCCTGCCCACCTATGACGGCAAGGATCCCACGGCGTGCAACTACTGGCGCTGGTGCAACATGGACGGCTACCCGTGCCCGGCCTGCGCCGGCGGCGGTGTCTCCACCTGTGCCCCCGGCTCCAGGCCGGGTGCCGAGTACTGGGTCGGGTGCTGCACCCATCCCGAGAACGGCAAGACCTACCTCATCGCCTACTACGACTGCTGTGGAGCGCCCGGTTGCGCGAGCACGTTCTGCGGTGAACCCGACGCCCAGGCGGTCATGTACAACCCCGTCGCCGGCAGCTTCGACCAGGAGATCATCTGGTGCGTCTCGGATGAGTCCCAGTCCTACACCTGCACCCTCGCGCCGATCATCGGCGAGGACTGCCAGACCAACAACGCGACCCGGCCCCGCGTCGGCGCCGGCTCCCGTTGACCGGCCGGAAAGGACACCTGATGACGATGTTCACCACCACCCGGCTGGCCGGGTTGTCGATCGCCACCGCCACGGCCCTGATGCTCGTGGGCTGTTCCTCGGGCAGCGACACCACCGAGACCGTCGACGAGTTCGACGTGGCCAACGGCGTGGCCACCACCTACGAGTTCCCCAACGTCCCCGAGGTCACCGCACCCCCGTCGAACGCCGCCCTGGGCGACGACGACCAGGAACTCGGTGGGGTCGGATCCGACCCCAACCGGCCGTACACCGCCGCGGTCACGCCGATCAGTGCCGACTGGATGATCACCACCGAGCGCAAGGACAACGAGACCGTCTACGCGGCGTTCGACCCCGTCGACGGCGTGGTCAAGACCCGGATCACCACCGGGCACGCCATCTGGGACGACGTGGTCCACGTGTTCACCACCGACGACGCCTCCGAGCCCCAGGCGGTGGCGTTCGAGGTGTGGGCGCCCCGCGGTTCGCGCGGCCAGTCCGATTTCACGGTCTCGACGTATTCCGGCAACCTGCTCGAGCCCGCGGAGGTCCTCCTCCCCAGGCACGTGCGGTTCCACTCCCGCGAGGGCTCGCACACCATCAGCCAGGGTAGGTACCTGGCCTCGTGGGACGACCAACTCTTCGGCCCACGCGTCGTGGACCTCGACCGCGGCGTGCTCTCCGGGGAGACCCAGATCCTCGGGTGCGGACCGTTCACGTGGCCGGTCGGGGACAAGATCTACTCGGTCTGCGAGAACTCGGGCGAGCTCATCGAGCTCACGATCGACTCCGACGGCCGGATCAGCGAGACCGCCCGGGCGGAGGTCCTCCCGGAGGACTTCACCTCGGCCCGCGAGGCCCACTTCGCCGAGGAGATCCGGTCCGGGTTCCTCGTCAACGAGGCGGGCGACGTCTACCTGTTCGACTTCTCGAACGGCCTGCCCACCGAGGAGGTGGCGCCCATCGGCAACGTCGGGCGTGACGGTGGCCGCTTCTACAAGAACGCCATCCGTCCGGACGGCGAGCAGTTCTTCGTGGAGTACACCGACACGGAGATCCACCCCCACTCGGCCAACGGCGGTGACGTGGTGAGCGTCCGGCTGTTCGACGTGAACGGGGCGAAGGAGACCCGGAACCTCGACCTCGAGAAGCTGGGGCTGGACTCCATCGACTCGACGTCGTACAACCTCGACGGCTCGGTCCTCTACGTGCTGGGGACCACGGCGGGCGAGGGCGACGACGAGGGCACGGACCTGCCGACCGTCGTGGGCGTCGACCCCGCGAACGGTGAGATCGTCTCGACCGCGACCATCACCGGCTTCGGCGGTTGGGACGGCGTGAGCGGCCTCACGGCACCTGAGCGGATGGCCGGCTGATGCGGCGCACCACGGGTGTCCTGCCGCCCCTGGCCCCCGACGTCAACCGCCGGGCATTCCTCGCCGCCCTCGGTATGGGCGGCGTGGGGCTGGCCATGGCCGCCTGTGGTGCGGAGAAGGCGGTCACGTCCGCGGTCA
>DIAZ01000161.1:2520-4208 GCA_002415925.1 Dietzia sp. UBA5065
CTCGGGGACCGGCTCCGCGTCACGCACTCCAATCTCCTCGACGAGGAGACGATCATCCACTGGCACGGCATCCAGTTGCGCAACGACATGGACGGGGCGCCGCCGCTCACCGGCGAGATGGTGGCCCCGGGCGGGGACTTCGAGTACTCGTTCCTCCTCCCGCACGCCGGGACGTACTGGTACCACTCCCATTCCGGTCTGCAGGCGGACGAGGCCATGCTCGGCGCGCTCGTCGTGGAGGACCCGGACGACCAGTACGGGGCCGACGTGGACCACGTGATCCTGATCGACGACTGGACGGTGGGCTTCGGACCGTCTCCGGACGAGTTGCTGCGGGCGCTCAACCCGGCTCTCGGGGGGCATGCCGGTCACGGCGGTCACTCCGGGAAGAGTGCGGCCACCACGACCGCCGCCCGTGCGGTCGACCCGGACGCCCTCGCCCGGACCTCCGGTCCCTACGTGCGGTCCGCAGCCCTGGGCGGAATGGTCCAGCACATCGCCTACCCGATGCACCTCATCAACGGCCGGCCGTCGGCCGAGGCCGAGCCGGTGACGGTACCGCCACGGTCCACCGTCCGTCTCCGCCTCATCAACGCGGCGGCGGAGACGCCCTACCGGGTGGCGGTCGGTGGCAAGACGATGCGGATCATCGAGACCGACGGGTTCCCGTGCGAGCCGGTGGAGGCCGACAGCGTCCTCCTGGGGATGGCGCAGCGGGTCGACGTCCTGGTGGACGCCGACTCGGGGACCTGGCCGATCGTCGCCCGCGCCGAAGGGTCCGACGCCTTCGTGGCCACGACCCTGCGGACGCAGGACTCGGCCACCACGGTCGACCCGACGAGGGCGGGGGACATCACCGAACTATCCTCTACGCCCGTACAGGACTCCGACCTCGAGGCGACCGACGCCTCGAGGTTGGACGCAAGGGAGGCGGACAGGACGTTCCGGCTGGAGCTGATCCAGTCGCCGGAGGACTACGTCTGGGGGATCGCCGGCCCCGACGTGGGCAAGGTGTCCTTCAAGACCGGCGAGCGCATCCGCGTGGAGATGACCAACAAGACGGACATGTGGCACCCCATGCACCTGCACGGGCACACGTTCGGCGTCCCCGGGTACGGCGGGCTGCGGCGGGACACGGTGATCATCCATCCCGGCCGGGAGTTGGCGTTCGAGTTCGACGCCGACAACCCGGGCGCGTGGATGTTCCACTGCCACAACGCCTACCACCTGGACGCCGGTATGACGACAAATTTCTACTACGAGAGGTGACAACTCATGTTGCATCGCACCACGAAGCTCGCCGCACTGGCGATGTCCGCCGTTCTGCTCGCCACCGGCTGTTCGTCCGACGGGGGCTCCGGATCGGCGGCCTCGGGTGAGACCGTCCGGGTCCACGTGAAGGACATGAAGTTCGACCCGGCCGTCGTGACCATCCAGGCCGGCGACTCCGTCGAGTGGATCTGGGAGGCGACCCTTCCCCATGACGTGGTCTCGGACGACGATTCCACGTTCGAGTTCGCCTCCGATTTGCAGATCGAGGGCAGCTTCACCCAGACCTTCGACACCCCGGGAGAGTACGGCTACCACTGCACCCCCCATCCGACGATGACCGGAACGGTCATCGTCGAGGGATGAACTCCGTCGCACGGGCCGACCGTCCGGGCCTCACGGCCCTGGGGGCGATGGCG
>DIAZ01000098.1:0-982 GCA_002415925.1 Dietzia sp. UBA5065
AGTCGCCCAGACGCCTTCGACACCGCCCGTCAGATAGGCACTGTGTATTCATTGTTCGCTGGCGAGGACCTTCGGACGATGATGGGTGGTTTCGTTGACCAGGCTTCCGCCATGGCCATGCTCTTCGCCGCCGCGGGCGGATTGATCGACGCGCAGGACGAGGCGCTGGCGGCAGCCCTGGGGAAGGCGTCGGAGGAGCCTGCGGGGCTGCAGAGCCTGGGTCTGCTGGGTTCGTTGACGCCGTTCGCCATGATGATCAATGGTCCGTCGGACGCCCGCGCTGTCGGCGGGTACGACCGGGTGGGGCCGGAGAACGTGGAGGGCGCCCCGTTGGCCCGGATGGTGTCGGGCGCCCAGGCGCTGCAGCCGGAGCACTTCCAGCAGGTGAGCGACCGTGTCCGCGGGGTGGCGGCGGAGCTCCGGACCGCGGGCGAGCAGCTCCACGGCGGTCTCGGCGAGGTCCTGACCTCGGGGTGGCAGGGCGAGTTCGCGTCGCAGGCGAGCACGTCGGTGCGGTCGTTCACCGAATCGGTCGCTCTCTACGCCGACGTCCTCGACCGGGCCGCCGACAAGGCCTCGATCGCACAGGACGGCTTCGGCGTGACCCGCACGCAGATCTCGGCGCAGGCCTCCGAACTCGAGTTGGCGCAGACAATGACGCCGGGCGGTGCGAGCGGCGCCGGAGCGGCGCTCGGTCCGGCCTCGCGGACGTCGGAGGCATCGATGGCGGCGGCCCGGGCGGCCGCCGAGGACCAGGCCCGCGCGATCGTCAACACCGTCTACAGCCCCGCCGTGATGGACGCCAACCTCGCCGACCTGGACATCCCCGCCCCGTACCGGGTGGTGTCGACCTCGGCGCTGGGCGGGGCGCGCGGAATCGATCTGGCCTCGGCGTGGAACATCGACGGCGTCATCCGGCCCGCGGGCGCGACGGCCCCGAGCGCGGACGCCCTGGCCGCGGCGGGCGCGGGCGGCACGGCTG
>DIAZ01000098.1:1132-2743 GCA_002415925.1 Dietzia sp. UBA5065
ACGGCTGGCACGGCGGGGGCGGCGGGGGCGGCCGGCGCCGCCGGGACCGGTGGTGGAATGGGACTGACGACGACGAGCCCACCCGCCGCGGCCATCGACGCCGCCACAGAACAGGCGCTCCTGGCCTCGCGGTCGGGGACGGCCGACGGGGGAGCGGCAGGGTCGGCGCCGGCTGGTCAGGCCGGTGCCGGCGGCGGCATCAACGCCTCAACGCAGGCGGCCGGGGTGCCGTTCTCACCCGTCGGCTCGCCGGGCCAGCCCGCGACAGGCGTGGCCGGCGCGACCGGCGGGATCCGGGGCGTCCGAAATGGCGCTTCCGGCACGAGCAGCCGTGATCGCGACCGGGGATTCGGCTCGGCGGCAGGCCTCCTGGGCGGTGGCGGGGCCGCGGCGGCGGGCGCGGGGGCCTCGCGGATGGGCGGAGCCGGAACCCTGGCGGGCCTCGGCGGCGTGGGCGGGCCGGGCGTCGGGGGGCTGGCCACGGGCGGGCCGGGCGCCGGGGGCCCGGCAGCGGGTGCCCCCGGAGCCGGGTCCGCGGGCGGGGTGACGGCGAAGCCGGGCGCGGGGGCGTTCTCGTCGTCGACTGGCGGCGCCCAGGCCGGGCGCCCGGGGGCGATGCCCGTGGGCGGGATGATGGGAGCGGCGGGTGCCGGGCAGAACGACGGCCGGCGCGGCCACACCCCGGCCGGCTACCTGACCAACGCCACCAACACGTCGGCCATCCTCGGTGACCCGGTCAAGGTGGCGCCGGCGGTGATCGGCCGGACGGGGCCGATCGGTGGGGCCACCGCCGAGACCACCGCCGGTCCCAGCCGCGAGTCCGCCCGCGAGACCGTCCGCGAGTCCACCCGCGAGAAAACGGCGGACCAGACCCCGGGGGGAGGTGGTCTGCAGGCCGGCCGGGCGATCGGGAGGGAACGTGTCGGTGGCGGGCCCGCGCGACGCTAGGTCGCGGTCGGTTGCCCGGAAGCCCGTCGACAACCGGGCGTGGTGTCGATACTGATCACATGAACGGGTCTGGGCATCGTGCGACGCTCGCAGGCGTGGTCGCCGCGGTCGCACTCGTGATGGCCGCGTGCGGGAGTCCGCAGACGGAGGAGGGCCCCGAACCGCCCGGGGCGACGACGTCCAGCGCAGCCTCGACCGCCGCCTCGTCGACCGTGACCGTGACCTCCGGGACCAGCCCCACGCCGCCGCCGCCAACCCAGGCGGCGCCCGCCGTGGAGACCGTCACCGAGGGCGCGGAATGCGGACCGCGGGGGGCGGTGGCCGCCTTTGCCGACGGTGCCACGGCCTACTGCGCGCGCCTGCAGTACACCGATGGCGCGGCGTGGTCGCGGGACCCGAACCTGGCGCCCAACCCGGCGGTCGAGGAGAGCGTCCGCCTGGCGGGGCCGCAGCTGGGTGACGGCTGCATCGGCGCGGACATCGGGCGCACGGCCGTGGACGCTGACGGGAACTCGATCCTCTGCGACAACTACCGGTGGGTGCTCAACGTGGGGCAGGTACCGCGGCACCCGTGGGTGGAAGAGCAGATCAAGTGGACGGAGTGCCTCGAGGAGTTCACCGAGGAGGAGTGCCGGGTGATGCTGAACTGACCCCCCAGCCTCA
>DIAZ01000098.1:2827-3602 GCA_002415925.1 Dietzia sp. UBA5065
CCCCAGCCTCAGCCGACCCCCCAGCCTCAGCCGACCCCCAGAGCCTCCGCCACGCGGACGATGATCCCGTAGCCGAAGATCCCGGTGAGGACGATGCCGCTCCAGTAGATCGTGTGGCGGCCGAAGTCGTCGTTGCGCCACCGCCTGAGCAGTCGCTGCCGGATGTCGTCCCACCGCGAGAACGGCGGCTCGTCGCCGCCGATCGGATCACTCCCGCTGCCCGCCATCAGTTCCCGCCCCCGTCCGCGGTGTCGTCTGAACCATCGCGCAGGACGGCGTCGTACACGCGATCGACCGCCTCCTTGCCCGCCCACGCGCCCACCGCCGCCCCGATCCCGGCCCCGACGGCCGTGCCGGCCGGGCCGAGGAACGATCCCGCGGCCGCCCCCGCCAACGCCCCGCCGGCCATTCCGCCACCGAGAGCCCCGGTCGTCTCCGCGGCCGCCTCGCCGGCCGTGGTCTCCCCGGAGACGTAACCCTCGATGCCGTCGTACACCGTGAGCCCCGCGCCGAGGGGCCCGGCCAGTCGACCGAGCCCCCGCAGGCCGCCGGCGTAGCGACGCCCCAGCTCATCGGGCACCGGGTCGAGCACGTGCCTGCCCCGCGTCGCGGGGTCGAGCCCGTCGGCGAGGTCCTCGGCGCCGGCCTGGACCGCTCCGGTCACCGCGTCCGCCGCGACCCCGGGCCAGGTCGAGTCCGGCCCCGGGATCGGCCGCCTGTCGACCACCGGCGGGATCGCCTGGTGCAGCCGCGCGGCCACGGCGTCGATCTCGCG
>DIAZ01000098.1:3784-4648 GCA_002415925.1 Dietzia sp. UBA5065
GTCCACGGTGTCCTGCGTGACGTCCTCGCGGCCGGGGGCGGGACCCACGGAATCCTCGCCCACCACGAGCCCGGCGGACTCGGCGCCGGCGATCCGGTCGCGGACGGACTGCACCGCGGGCCCCAGGGCGGCGGCGGCGCGGGCGAGGACGTCGGCGAGGTCGGCGAGGCCGTCGGCGAGCTTGGTGACGTGCGCCCTCTCGGCCTCGGCGGCGTCCAGGACCGCCTCTGCCGCGACGCCCTCCCAGCCCCCGGCCAGCTTCTCCCGCCCCTCGCCCAGGATCCGGCGGGCCTCCTCGGCGGTGGCCCGCCGCCCGGCGACGGTCGAGCTCGTCGTCGTCACACCCCCCGCGTCCCACCGCCTCACACGGCCGATCGTGTACGTCACGCCGATCCCCTCTCCTGCGCCGTCACAGTGTCCGACGGCCCGGACCCCCGTCCGGTTCCACCGAGACCGCCCGGAGACCCTCGCCACGCCGCGGCGGGACCCCCGCACCCTGCCAGGATCCGCTCAGGTTCCCCCGACTAACCTGGGTCGAGACCGGCGCCGCGACAGGTCGGCGCGCCGCGACCCGCAGATGGACCCCATGCCAGAGCCCAGAACCGCCGCCCGCTCCCCGCTGGCCGCCGTCACCGCGTTCCTCCGCAACGCGTGGCGCACCCTCACCGCCATGCGCACGGCGCTGATCCTGCTGTTCCTGCTGGCCGTGGCCGCGATCCCGGGCGCGCTCCTGCCGCAACGCAGCCTCAACCAGGGCAACGTCACCAGCTACATCGCCGAGAACGGCTGGCTGGGCCGGACCTACGACAGGCTCCAGCTCTTCGACGTGTTCTCCAGCTGGTGGTTCACCGCCATCTACGTGCT
>DIAZ01000098.1:4854-9939 GCA_002415925.1 Dietzia sp. UBA5065
CCCCGCAACCTCGGCCGGCTGCCCCACCACGCCGCGTACCGCACCACGGCCACCCCCGAGCAGGCGGCCGACCAGATCCGCCGCGAGCTCGGGGGCAGGGTCCGCCGCAACGACGGCGACGGCCGCGTCCCCGGCACCATCGAGCTCTCCTCCGAGCGGGGCTACAGCCGCGAGGTGGGCAACATCGTCTTCCACTTCGGCCTGCTCGCCCTGCTGGTGATGTTCGCCGCCGGCAAGTTCGTCTACGCCGAGGGGATGCGGGTGATCATCGCCAACGCCGAGTCGCCGGCGTTCTGCAACACCACCCCCAGCGCCTACGACTCGTTCCGCGCGGGCCTGCTGGTGGACGGCACGGACCTCGAGCAGTTCTGCATCAAGGTCTCCGACTTCCGCGCCGACTACCTGCCCAACGGCCAGGCCGAGATGTTCACCTCCAACGTGCGCTACACCGAGGACGTGGCCACCACGGACCCGGCCACCTGGCAGCCGTACGAGATGCGCGTCAACCACCCGCTGCGCGTCGGCTCCACCCGCGTCTACCTGCAGGGACACGGCTTCGCGCCCACGTTCACGGTGACCTTCCCCAACGGGGAGACCCGCACGGACACCCAGCCCTGGCAGCCCACCGAGCTCCAGACCTTCCTGTCCTCGGGCATCATGCGCTTCGACCCGCCGGCCGGGCTGTACCCCGACCTGGCGGAGCGGCGGACGCAGCAGATCGCCGTCCAGGGGCTGTTCGCGCCCACGGCGTCGTTCGACGGCACCATCCTCAGCTCCCGTTTCCCGCGGATGGACGACCCGGCCGTGGCGATCGACGTCTACCAGGGCGACGCCGGCCTGGACACCGGCCGCCCGCAGTCGGTGTTCTCGCTGGACTCCGACCTCATCGAGTCCGGCGCGCTCGAGCGCCGGGCCCGCGTCAACCTCATGCCCGGCGAGTCCACGACCCTGCCCGACGGCACGACCGTCCGCTTCGACGGCGCCGAGGAGTTTGTCAACCTCCAGGTCTCCTCCGACCCCACGCAGGTCTGGGTGGGAGTGTCGGCGGCCGTGATGATGGCGGGGCTGGTGCTCAGCCTGATGGTGCGGCGCCGGAGGATCTGGGCGCGCGTGAGTGTCGACGACGACGACGTGACCCGCGTCGACCTGGGAGGCCTCGCCCGGACGGACCGATCGGGCTGGGGCTCGGAGTTCGACGAGCTGCGGGACCGGCTGGTCGCCGCGTCCGCCGTCACACCCGTGTTGCCCGGTGGGGCCGATCCGGAGCACACTTCATCCAGTCGCCACACGACCGGCGACGACCCGCGGAAGGACGACACCCGGTGATCACACTGACCCTCGCCCAGGGCATGCCCGTCGACGAGACCCTCTCGACCTACTCCGACCTGGCGTTCCGCACGGCCTTCGGGCTCTACGTGCTGGCGCTGGTGGCGTCGATGGTCTACTACGCGGGGTTCCGCGTGGCCAAGGTCTCGGAGAGGGAGCTCGTCGGCGCCGGCGGCCCGGGCCTCACGGAGTCCACCTCCCTCACCGACACCGGCGACGAGGACCGCTCCTCCGCGGGCAGCCTGCGGTGGGCGCGGATCGCGCAGCTGTTCGTCATGGTCGCGTTCGGGTTCCAAGCCGCGGCGCTGGTGCTGCGCGGGATCGCCACGAACCGCTTCCCGTGGGGCAACATGTACGAGTTCATCCTGGCCACCACGCTGCTGGCGGTGGGCGCCGGGCTGGTGTTCCTGCGCAAGCCGGCGATGCAGGTGGCGTGGCCGTACGTGCTGGTCCCGGTGCTGGCGCTGCTGTTCTTCGGCGGCACGCACCTGTACTCCGAGGCCGCCCCGGTCGTCCCGGCGCTGCGCTCGTACTGGCTGCCGATCCACGTGTCGATCATCTCGCTGGGCTCGGGGATCCTGCTCATCGCCGGCGTGGCCTCGATCATGTACCTGCTGCGGGTGTGGCAGCCGCAGGGCGCCGAGCACGGCTGGGGCGCGCGGCTGGCGCGCCCCCTGCCCAGCGCCGACACCCTCGACCGGCTGGCGTACCGCACCACGGTGATCGCGTTCCCGATCTTCGGCGTGGGCATCCTGCTCGGCGCCGTGTGGGCGGAGAGTGCCTGGGGCCGCTTCTGGGGCTGGGATCCCAAGGAGACCGCGTCGTTCGTCTCCTGGGTGCTGTACGCCGGCTACCTCCACGCCCGCGCGACCAGCGGCTGGGGCGCCAAGAAGGCGGCGTGGATCAACCTCGCCGGGTTCGCGGTGCTCATCTTCAACCTGTTCTTCATCAACATCGTGGTCTCGGGGCTGCACTCCTACGCGGGCCTGAACTAGCCGCGCCGGGGGCTCACGGCGAGCCTCGGGCGGTTCCCCTGGCGAGCCACTGCGATCGGCGATATCATGGCGGCGATATCGGAGGTCGCAATGGCAGAACAGATTCTGATCCGTAATCTCCCCGAGGGGACCAAGGCGGCCCTGCGGGCTCGCGCCGAGCGGCATCGACAGTCGGTGGAGGCCGAGACTCGGGAGATTCTCGCCGCGGCCCTGGCGGAGGACCCCTGCACCCTCGTTGACCTCCTCGCCGGCGAGGTCGGTGGTGACATCGAGTTCGAGCCCGGCCGCCTCGGCCTCACGGCGCGCGCCGCCGAGCTGTGACCGGAGAGGGGGAGCGGGCGAGGTTCGTCCTGGACACCAACGTCGTGTCCGCTCTGCGGGTTCGAGGGAGGCACCCGGCGGTGGAGGAGTGGGCGTCATCCGTGCCGGTGACCGACCTGTTCGTCACCGCGATGACCATCGGTGAGATCGAACGGGGCATCGTCGCCAAGGAGCGCTCGGATCGACGGCAGGGTGAGATCCTGCGCGAGTGGTTCGACACCCGGGTTCTGCCGGCCTTCGCCGGGCGCGTCCTTCCCTTTGACCTGGCCGCCGCGCGCATCGTGGCGACGTACCGGGTTCCGGATCGCGCGCCGCTGGATGACGCGCTCATCGCGGCTGTCGCCCAGGCGTCCGGAATGATCATCGCGACCAGGAACACCCGCCATTTCGAGCCACTCGGCGTCGCGTGTGTTGATCCCTGGACGTGGTCGAGCGTCGGCGGATAGTCGGACGCCCCGCGGGGAAAGCCGGGCTCACGCCGCGCGGAGCTCGGCCAACCGCAGCGCGAGGCGGAGCTCGAGCGCCCGGTCGCCGCGCCGCCAGCCGCCGCCGAGCACCGAGTCGAGGCGGTCGAGCCGCTGGTAGACCGTGTTGACGTGGACGAACAGCCGCTCGGCGGTGGCCGAGGGGCTGCCGTCGGCGGCGAACCACGCGTGCAGGGTGTCGAGGAGCGCGGTGCCGCGGGCGCGGTCGAACTCGCGCACGGGCCCGAGGTTGCGCTCGATGAGCCGCGTGACGGTGCCGCGGTCGACCTCGCTGAACAGCAGCCCGTACAGCCCCAGCTCGTCGGTGGCGGCGCCGTCGCCCGCGCGGTCCAGCGCGAGGAGCAACCGGGCGGCCCGCCCGGCGCGCTCGACGTGCTCGTCCAGCCCGGCGAGTCCGGCGATGCCGGCGATCGGCCCGGAGGCGCCGACCGTCGCCCGGTGCGCGGCCAGCCGCCCGGCCACGTCGCGGGCGGTGGCGCCGGCGTCGGTCCCGGGCAGCAGCATCACCCCGCGGTCGCCGTAGGTGGTGACCAGCCCGTTCTCGACCCGGGCGAGGGAGCGGCACTCGGACTGCAGCGCCCGCGACATCCGGCCCTCGGGCGCGACCACCAGCGCCACGAGGCTGGCGTCGACGTCCACCCCGAGCCGGGCGGCCCGCCGGGCGACCGCCTCGAGGTCGTGCTCGCCGGGGGCCAGGACCTCCGCCAGCAGCTCGCCGCGCACGCGGTTGTCGGCCTCGTCGCGCGCGCGGTGGCCCAGCAGGATCAGCGCGATCACCGAGCCCACGCGGCCCAGCACCCGGCCGATCGCGGGCACGGGGCCGCGGCTGGCAAAGGCGACGTACCCCAGGTGGTCGGGCCCGGTGACCACCGGGGTGACGGCGACGACGTGGCCGTCCGCGTGCCTGGTCACGAGGCCCGCGGACGGCTCGGTGTCCGCGGCGACCTGGTCCAGGACCCGCCGCAGCAGGTCGACCGGCGGCCCCTCGGTCGAGCGGGCCGAGCCGATCTCCCGGTGGGCGAGGTCGAACACGGCGGCGGTGCCGCCCTCGAGGTCCACCACCGGGTCCATGTTCCTGCTGGTGGGCGTGCTGGCCGCGCTGCACGAGCGGGAGCGCACCGGGGTGGGCCAGGTGGTGGACGCGGCGATGGCCGACGGCGCGAGCTCCCTGACCTCCCTCATGCGGTCGTGGGAGCACGCCGGACGGTGGTCGCCCCGCCGCGGGACCAACCTGCTCGACGGGTCCGCGCCGTTCTACCGCGCGTACGAGTGCGCCGACGGTCGCTTTGTGGCGGTGGGGGCGTTGGAGGACGTGTTCTATGGCCGGTTTGTTGAGGGGCTCGGCTTGTCTCCGGCGGACCTGCCCGATCGCTGGGACCCCGCGAACTGGCTCGGGCTGACGCAGGTGTTTGAAGGCGCCTTCGCGGCCCGGAGTCGGGACGAGTGGGGTGAGGTTTTTGACGCCCTCGACGCCTGCGTGACGCCGGTGCTGAGCCTGAGGGAGGCGCCGTTGCACCCGCAGGCCGTCGAGCGGGCGGCGTTTGTGGAAGACGGCGGATTCCCCATGCCCGCGGCCGCCCCGCGGCTGGAGACCTCGGAGGGCGCGGCGCCACCGCGGGTTGCGGCGGAGTTGCGGACGGTGATGGCCCGCTGGGCGCCGGACGGGTCGTGACGGGCCCGAGTGGTTGGATGCTGCTGCCGGCGAGGATCGCGTAGCGGCTAGGCGTTGCCACGAACTTAGCGAGTATTGCGGAGTCGCCTGGGCCGATGGCGGGCGGATTTGGGCGGTTTGGTGGGTAGGCAGGGTTTGAGGCCGCGCGCAGACTTGACCTCGTGGGCCGCGAAACAGGTCCGGCCCATGAATCAGGAGGTGAAGAGGCTATGTCCAGTGAGATTTTCGGATGGCTGTTCTGGGTCTGGTACAACCTCACGGCGTCGCTCGGGCCCGGGTCCGCGCC
>DIAZ01000132.1:0-13972 GCA_002415925.1 Dietzia sp. UBA5065
GAGGATCTCATCGCCGAGATCGACACCTCGCTGCGGGCCGTGGACCCCGCGTCCCTGGCGTCCTTCGGGGACAGCGTGGCCACCGCGCTCGAGGGGAACGGGCCGCGCCTGGGCGCGATCCTCGAGGACACCGCGCGGCTCGCCGCCGTGCTGGGAGAGCGGGCCCCGACGTTCCGCGGCCTCGTGGGCGACGGCCTCGTGACGGTGCGCGCGCTCGCGGAGCGTGAGGATCCCGTCACCGGGTCGGCCCGGGTGGCCCGCGACGTCACCGGGCAACTGGCCCGCCGGGAGGACACCCTGGTGTACCTCCTCGACCGCTCGCCCGACGCCATGGTCCGCGCGCAGGAGCTCCTCGACGCCAACCGGGACGACGCGGCCGGGTTGCTCGGCAACGCCCTCGTCGTCACACCCGTGTTCCGCGATCGGGGACCCGCCTGGGAGGCCGGACTCACCCAGGGCGAGCGGGGGCTGCGCGCGCTGGCGGGGACGGTGCGCGACGGTCGCGCCGACTTCTCGCTGGTCGCCACCCAGGGCCCGGTGTGCGTGTACCCGTTCGAGCCCCGCGACATGCTGGACCACTCCCCGCGCGAGCCGAACCTCCGGCTGTACTGCCCGCCGGGCGAGGACCTGGAGCAGCGCGGCTCGCGCGCGGCACCGCGGCCGAACGCCGAGGGACTGGCGAACGCCACCGAACCGGGGACGCGGGTCGGCCCGGACATGGCGCGGGACCCGCTCCTGGTCCCCACGGGCACGGAGATCGCCGCGTACTGGATGACCATGATGGAGGGACTGCGTAATGGCGGATGAGAAGACGGTGGCGGAGACGGCGGCCGCGGCGGAGGCGCCCCGGCGGGCGGGCGCCGGTCGCGTGGTGACCACCCTGGTCGTGGTGGCGCTGCTGGTGGCGTGCGGGTACCTCGGGTACCTCGTCTGGCAGGGCCGGCACCTGGACGAACTGCGGCGCAGCGCGACCGAGGACGCGTCCCGGCTGGTCGTGCAGCTCGCCACCTACGACCACCAGGACGTGGACGCCAACCTCGACGCCGTGGTGGCCGAGGCCACGCCCGGGTTCGCCGACCGGTACCGCGAGGTGTCGGAGGGGTTGCGGGAACTGCTCACCAGCGGGCAGGGCACCTCGACGGGGACCGTCTCCCACGCCGCCGCGCAGAGCGTCGACGACGACCGCGCGGTGGTCCTGGTGTTCCTGGACCAGGAGGTCACCAACGTCACCGTCCCGGACGGCCGGATGGACTCCAGCCGGATGGTGGTGACCCTCGTCCGCGGCGGCGACGGGTGGCTCCTGGACGCCGCCGAGCTCGCCTGACCCCCGACCATCGCACCCCCCGACGCACGAGGAGAACGACCAGTGATCACCGAACTGCACCGCAACCCCGCACCCGCCGTCGCCCGCCCGGTCCCGCCGGCGATCACCGACGCCGTCGACTCCCTCGGCGCCGCGAGCGGCGTGGCCAACGTCATCATGCAGCTCTCGTGGCCCGAGGTGGGATGGGGCGTCCGGGAGAGCCGCGTCGAGACCGGCAACGTGTACCGGCGCCCGCTCAAGCGGGCGCGGACGACCTTCCAGTACCTCGCCGTGGCGACCCTGGGGAGCGACGACGACAAGCGCGTCTACCGGGAGGAGGTCACCCGCATCCACCGCCTGGTGCACTCGACCCCGGAGAGTCGTGTGAGGTACAGCGCGCTCGACCCGAAGCTGCAGATGTGGGTGGCGGCGTGCCTGTACGTGGGGTTCGAGGACGTCTACGAGTGGTTGCACGGGCCGATGACCGACCCCGACCGCGAGGCGTTCTACCGGTCCGCGCCGTCCCTGGGCACCACGCTCCAGGTGCGACCTGAGCAGTGGCCGGCGACCCGCGCGGAGTTCGACGACTACTGGCGCGAGGGGGTGGCCCGGATCCGCTTCGACGAACCGGTCCGCCGGCACCTCGTGGGCCTGACCGAGCTCCGCATGCTGCCGCAGCCGGCCACGGCGGTGTTCGGCCGCGTCAACAAGTGGATCACCACGGGGTTCCTGCACCGCGAGTTCCGCGACGAGCTCGGGCTGCCGTGGACCCCGAGGGACCAGCGGCGGTTCGAGACCTTCCTCACCGCCACCGCCGGGCTCAACCGGCTGCTGCCGACCGCCTTGCGCACGATCACGTACCGGGTGCTGCTGCTCGACCTCAGGTGGCGACTGCGCAGCGGCCGTCCGCTGATGTGAGCGCGGTGCGGCCCGCTCAGTCGCCGTCGTCCCACACCACGTCCTGCACGACCTCGTTGCGCCGGAGGAACCAGGGGGTGATGGGCGGGTCGAACCGGGCGAACCTCGGAGGGCCCGTGGCGACCAACCCGGCCCCGGCGATCCCGGCCTCGAGGTCGGCCAGGTGGCGCCGGTAGCCCGACTCGCTCCACCGTCCCGAGTACCGCACCGCGGCCGCGACACGACCGGGCACCTGCCTGAGGCGCACGCGCGGGTCGGAGGGCACCGGCGCGGTCGAGGCGGTGAGCGAGGCGGGCAGTACGAAGGCGACGACGTGCTGGTCGTCGGCCGCGCGGGTCTGGACCACGGGCGCGGTCATGGCGATCGTCCCGCCGCCGCGCGGCTCCTGGACGACCGGTGCCGTCATCGCGACGGTCCCGGCCGACTCGTTGTGGCCGGTGATGTACCGGAAAGAGCGCCCGGAACGCCTGGTTGCCGGCGCTCTCGAAGGACCCGTCAACGGACACCTCCGCCACCGCGTGGGAGGGATAGCGCCGCAGCTCGAACCCCGGGTAGCGGCGGACCACCTCGTACGGCTGGTGCTCGGTCATGACCACGACGGTACGCGCGTGCCCGGCCGCCGGGAGGGGGCCACGTGCTCAGTCGCCGGCGGGGTCCTCCGGCCCGCGGGACTCGTCCCACACCCCGGCGCGCTCGAGATGCTCCACGAGCAGCCTGGCCCCGTTGGAGAACTCCGCGTCGATCACCGCGTGGGCGGTCTCGACGTCCCCGGTGCGCAGCGCGTCGAGCATCCGCCGGTTGTCCTGGAGCGCGGCGGAACGCCAGTCGTGGTCCTCCGCGTAGAGCCGGTACGGCATGTAGCGCGCCGCGTTGGACAGGAACCGGGACAGCTTGTCGGACCGGGACGCGCGATTGATGGACCGGTGGATGGCGTACTGGGCGCTCACCACCCCGTCCGCGTCGCCCATCGCGGCGGCCGACTCGAACTCCCCGACCAGCCGGGCGTGGTTGTCCAGGGCGTCGGCGTCGAAGAGGGTGATGGCGCGGTCGACGATCCTCTTGGACAGCTCCGCCTGCAGCCAGAAGATGTCCTCGACGTCCTGCCGGCTCATCGGCGAGACCAGGTACCCGCGCCGGGGCACCAGGTCCACCAGGCCCTCGCCGCGCAGCGTGAGCAGCGCCTCGCGGACGGGCGTGACGCTGACCCCCAGGGCGGCCGCGGTCTCGTCCAGGCGGATGAAGTCGCCGGGACGCACCTCGCCGCTCATGATCCGGGTCCGGACGTGGTCGGCCACCTCCTCGGAGAGCTGCGGACGCTGCGCGAGTCGTGTGGGGGCCACGTCCGCCACCTCGTTTCCCAAGAAGGAGCACCCGCGGAGGGTGCCGTCGACCGATAATCGAAATCAAATATATCCGCTCGGGCCGCCTCCGTCTGCCAGGGGGTGGGCGGCGCCGCAATAAGGAGTCCCCGTGAAGACCGCAGCGACCGCCCTCGCCCTGGCGATGGCCGCCCTCGTCGTCGTCCCCGCCCACGCCGGCGCGCAACCCCCGCCCACGGCCGGCGGACCGCACCCCGTCCCGGCGTCGTTCGTCGACGGACTCCGCGCGGAGGTCCAGAACCCGCTCGGGGAACACCCGGCCACCAACGACTGGGACTGCGAGCTCACCGAGGCACACCCGCGGCCGGTGATCCTCGTGCACGGCACGTTCCTCAACAGGCAGGACAACTGGGCGTATCTCGCCCCGTCGCTCGCCAACGAGGGGTACTGCGTGTACGCGCTGACCTACGCCGCACACCCGGATGCGCCGTGGCCGCTCAGCGCGCTCGGGGGCATGCGGACGATGGAGGAGGGTGCGGGGGAGTTGGCGCTGTTCGTGGACCGCGTGCGCGAGGCGACGGGCGCGGACACGGTCGACCTGGTGGGGCACTCGCAGGGCACGATCATGCCCGCGGTCTACGTCAACGAGCTGGGCGGGCACCGGTACGTCCGGAACTACGTGGGCCTGGGCTCGGTGTGGCGGGGGAGCACCGCGTTCTTCCTCTCGACCCTCTTCGACGCGTTCGGTCGGGTGGGTATCCGCGACGACGTGCAGGGCTTCATCCGGACCGTCGGGTGTGGGGCGTGCAACCAGGTGATCGCCGGCAGCGACTTCTTCCGTCACCTGTGGCGCGACGGCACCCCGTACCACCCGGACGTGCAGTACACGAACATCCTCACGCGGTACGACGAGATCGTGACCCCGTTCGACAGCGGGTACGTCGAGGGGCCGAACGCGCAGAACCACGTGGTGCAGGACTTCTGCGCGCAGGACTTCTCCGACCACGTCTCGATCGTCACCGACCCGGTGGCCCGCGACCTGACGCTCAACGCGCTCGATCCCCGGAACCCGCGGCCCGTGGGCTGCGAGTTCGTCCCGCCGATCACGCCGCTGCAGAGCTGAGGTCGGGGGGCGGGCCGGTCGGCGGGAAGGGCCGCCCCCCTGACCCGCAGCGCCTCCGGCTTGCGCTGCCTCCCTGACCCGCAGCGACTCCGGCTTGCGCTGCCTCCCTGACTTGCGCTGCAGGAACGGTCCATCCAGCCAGCGCGAGCCCGCAAATCGCGTGCATTCGGCCAGCACATGTCGGAGGGGCTCTGAGCGGGCAGGGTGACCGCGCAGGGTCGCGCTGGCGGATTGACCGGATCCGCGAGAGCCACTGCGCGGCGGGCGGTGTGCGGCGAGACTGGGACGCATGACCGACACCCCGAACCGCCCCGCCGTCCGCACCGAGCGCCGCGGGCACGTCCTGCTCGTGACCCTCGACCGCCCCGAGGCCCGCAACGCCGTCAACGGCGAGATGAGCACCCTGCTGGGGCGAGCGCTGCACGAGGCCGACACCGATCCCGAGATCCGCGTGGTGGTGCTCACCGGCGCCGGCGAGAAGGCGTTCTGCGCGGGCGCCGACCTCAAGGCCATCTCCCGCGGTGAGGACATCTTCCCGGCGGAGAACCGTGAGTGGGGCTTCGCGGGGATGATGCAGCATCACGTGTCGGTCCCGGTGATCGCCGCCGTCAACGGCACGGCCCTGGGCGGGGGCTGCGAGATCGCCCTGGCCTGCGACCTCGTGGTGGCCGCCGAGCACGCGATCTTCGGGCTGCCGGAGGTCCGGCGCGGACTCATCGCCGCCGCCGGGGGTGCGTTCCGCCTGCCGGCGCAGGTCCCGCACCGGGTCGCGATGGAGATGATCCTCACCGGTGAGCCGATCTCGGCGGCGCGCGCGCTGGACCTGCACCTGGTGAACCGGGTCGTGCCGGCCGCGGGGCTGATGGACGCCGCCGTCGAGTTGGCCTCGGTGATCGCCGCGAACGCACCGCTGGCCGTGCAGGGCAGCAAGCGGGTCGCGCTCGGCATCAGCGACGGGGAGCGACCGTCGGAGGTCGAGAGGTGGCGTGTCAGCGACACCGAGATGATCACCGTGATGACCTCCGAGGACGCGATGGAGGGGCCGACGGCGTTCGCGGAGAAGCGCGCGCCGGTGTGGAAGGCACGCTGAGACCAAACCCACACCCCCGACCCGATGTGGCCGCGGCCGCCCGGCCCTACATTTCCTTCATGGAAGCAGCGGGCAGGGCGATGGTCATCGAGGAAGACCTCCACGTGGTCGACACGGCGAGCCGCGAGCTGGCGCCGCGCGCGGCGGACCTGGTCTCACGCCTGGACGGCGACGCGGCGGTGGAGGAGATCCGCCACTGCGTGATCCGGGCGGCGACCGTCCCGGTCCGCTCGGCCGCCGAGCTGCGGTCGGCGGTGCGGGGTCATCGCGCCGGACTCAACCGGGCCGGTGCCGACCTCGGCCTGGCCGTGGTGGCCGCCGGCGCGGTCCCGCTCGTGCCACCGGGCTCGGCCCTGGTCGACGAGAGTCCGCGGACCCGGCGGCTCCTCGCCGACTACGAATACCTGGCCCGGGATCAGATCTACTGCGGGGTGCGCATCCGCGTGGAGACGCGTGACGGCGACGAGGCGGTCCGGGTGGCGGGCCGCGTCGCGCCGCACCTCCCCGTCTTCCTGGCGCTCCTGGCCAGCTCCCCGTACCTGCGGGACGGATCGGATTCGGGGCACGCGAGTTGCCGGTCCGTGGCGGCCTCGCAGTGGCCGACGACCGCCCCGGTGGCCGGGGTGGGCTCGGAGGCGGAGTTCGCGGAGTTGGTGGACGACCTCGTGGCCAGCGGAGTAGTCGTGGACGCGTCGATGGTGGGCTTCGGGATCCAACCCGGACCCGGGGGGCGCTCCGTCGAGCTGCTGGTGTGCGACGCCTGCCCCTCGGCCGACGCCACCGTCCTGGCGGCCGCGTTGCTCCGCGCGCTCGTCGCCAGGGAGGCCGCCGCGGTCGCCGGCGGCGCGGAGGAGCCGACGACGACGGAGACCAGGCTCCGGGCGGCCCTGTGGCGCGCCGCCCGGTCGGGCCTGGAGGGCGACCTCGTCGACCCCGGCACCTTCCTGCCCCGGCCCGCCGCCGAGGTCGTCTCCGAGCTGACGGAGTCCCTGGCCCACGAGCTGACCCGCTCCGGCGACCTGGATCTGGTGCGCACCCTGCTCGACAACGCCCTCTACAACGGGAGCAGCGCCTTCCGCCAGCGCCGCACGCTGCGCCGCCGCGGGCACTCGCACGACGTGGTGGGCCTGCTGGTGGCGGAGACCGCCGGTGTGAGCGGGCCCAGGTCACCCGTCCCCGAGGCGTACACGCGGCTGTTCGGTGTCTACGAGCCGATGGCCGGGCTCGACGCCGACCCGAGCTGGGACGAGGCGGTCGAGGAGGGCGGTGCGCCCCGCGGGGTGTACGCGCCGGTCACCGCGGCCCTGGACAGGATCGGCACCGTGCGGTTGCGGTCGCGTCAGGTGATGGCGGAACAGGAGGCCTCGGTGGCCGGGGTGGCGTTCCGGGTCACCGGGCAGACGCGGCCGCAGGCGTTCCCGATGGATTTCGTGCCCCGCATCCTCACGCCCGAGGTGTGGCGGTCGCTTGCGGCGGGCATCGAACAGCGCGCCCGCGCGTTGGACGCCTTCCTCGACGACATCTACGGGGAGCGGGAATTCGTGCGCGCGGGCCACCTCACGCCGGAGGCGTTGGACCGCGCTCCGGGCCACCGCAGCACGGGCCGCGTGCAGCCCCCGGGGCGGACCCGTGCGCACATCTGCGGGATCGACCTCGTGTGCGGGGACGACGGGCGGTGGTTCGTCCTGGAGGACAACGTCCGCGTGCCCTCGGGGATCGCCTTCTCGCACGCTCTGCGCCAGATGACCACCTCCCTGTTCGGGGACCTGACCGGCGGGTTCGACCTGCGCTCGCCGGAGGAGGCGTTCCCCATGATCCGGCGGACGCTCGAGGCGGCCGCACCTCCGGCGTCCGGGGACGACCCGCGCATCGCGGTGGTGTCCTCCGGGCCGACGGACTCGGCATGGTTCGAACACCGGCTGATCGCCCAGCGCATCGGCGCGCCACTGATCACCCCCGATCTCCTCACCTTCCGCGACGGGGTCCTGCACCACCGCGCCGGCCGGGACCTGCACCGGGTGGACGTGGTGTACGCCCGGATCGACGAGGACATGCTCCTGAGCTCCCCCGGGGTCGACGGCATCCCGCTCCGGGACGGACTGCTCGAGGCGATCGGCGCCGGACGCCTGACCGTGGCCAACGCGTTCGGCAACGGGGTGGCGGACGACAAGGCGATCTACGCCTGCGTGCCCACCATGATCGACTTCTATCTCGGTGAGACGCCGATCCTCGACCAGGTGCCCACCTACCTGTGCGCCGACCGCACCCAGCGGGACCTGGTGCTGGACCGTCTCGCCGAACTGGTGGTCAAGCCCATCGACGGGTACGGCGGCCTGGGGATCACCATCGGGCCGGAGTGTTCCGAGGCCGAGCTCGCCGCCCGGCGCGAGGACCTGCTCACCCGGCCGGAGGGGTTCATCGCCCAGGAGGTGGTCCCCCTGTCCACGCTGCCCACCTTCGACGGCACGCGGATGCAGCGGCGACACGTGGACCTGCGCGCGTTCGCCCACGTCCGGCGTGAGGGCGGCAGGACGACAGCGCACGCCGTCCCGGCCGGGCTGACCCGGGTCGCCCCGGCCGGGTCGATGATCGTCAACTCGTCGCGCGGGGGCGGAGGAAAGGACACATGGATCCTGGGCTGAACCCGAGGCCGGCCACTGTCTCCGGCGCGGGTGCGGCCGGGCCGGGGTTGGCCTAGCGTGGGGAGATGACCGACGAGGTGAACGGCGCGGTGCACGACGAGGCGATCACCGAGGACGGCGAGCCCCGCCCGGAGTACGCGCACGTGCTGAAGGCGGTGTCGGACCTGGGTCCCGAGGCCCTCGGGGAGCGCAAGAACCGGGTGGACGACAGCCTGCGGTCCCTGGGCGTGACCCTGAACGTGTACGGCAGGGACAGCCCGCAGGTGTTCCCGCTGGACGCCGTCCCGCGCATCGTGCCGGCCGACCAGTGGGGGCGGATCACCGCCGGCATCGAACAGCGGGCCCGGGCGTTGGAGATGTTCCTGCGGGACATCTACGGGGCCGGTGAGATCCTCCGGGCGGGGGTGGTGCCTGAGGAGGCCCTCCGGCGGGCGCCGGGATTCCGCCCCACCGGGCGATCGGTGCCGGAGGGCGCGCTGCACGCCCCGGTGTGCGGGGTGGACCTGGTCTCGACCTCGCCGGGGGAGTGGATCGTGCTGGAGGACAACCTGCGGATGCCGGGGGGGATGGCGCTGGCGGTCGGTCTGCGTGACCGGATCGCCGAGGGCTACCCCGAGTTCGGCGCGCGGACCGGGGTGTACGACCCCCGCGACGCGCTGGACATGCTGGCCGACACCCTGCGCGCGGCCGCGCCGGAGGGGGTTGCCGACCCCGCGATCGCGGTGGTGATAGCCGAGGACGAGCGCGAGTCCTTCGACCTCAATCAGGTGACCTCCGCCCTCGGCGGGACGCTGGTCACGGCCGCCGACCTGCGGTGCGACGGGGGTCGGCTGTGGCGGGCCGACGGCTCCGGCGGCGAGCCCGTGGACGTGCTGTTCGTCCGGATGGACGAGGAGGCGCTCCTGTCCTCCGCCGGTGCGGACGGCACGGTCCTGCGCAGCGGGCTGCTGGACGCCATGGCGCAGGGCGGTGTCGCCGTGGTCAACGCGCCCGGGAACGGGGCGGCCGACGACAAGGCGATCTACGCCCTCGTGCCGGGGATCATCGAGTTCTACCTGGGCGAGAAGCCGCTCATCGGTCAGGTGGACACGCTGCTGTGCTCCGACCCCGCGCAACTCCAGCAGGTGATGGACAGGATCGGGGAGCTGGTGGTCAAGCCGATCGACGGCTACGGCGGCTCGGAGATCACCGTGGGACCGGAGTGCTCGCCGCGTGAGCTGGACGAGCGCCGCGAGGAACTGCGGCGCCACGGCGAGCGGTTCATCGCCCAGGAGGTCCAACCGCTGTCCACGCTGCCGACCTTCGACGGCGGCGATCTCCGGCGGCGGCACGTCGACATGCGGGCGTTCGTCCTGCTGCGGACCGGTGGCGCGGGGGAGATTCTCGCCTCGGCCCCGCCCGTCGCGCTGACGCGGGTGGCGCCGGCGGGCACGATGGTGGTCAACGCCTCGAGTGGAGGCGGTGGAAAGGACACCTGGATCCACCGTGCCTGACAGCGCCGCCGGGGGCCCCGACGGAATCCGCCACACCACCTCGCCCGACCTCTCCCCGGACGGGTCGATGCTGGCGTGCGTGGTCACCGAGCGCACGGGCTACCCGCGCGCCGTCCAGCGGCCGCTGGGGCCGGGGGGCCTGGACGGGGCCGGGCCGGAACGCGACGTGGTGCTCCCGGTCAACGGGCCCGTCCGCCGCGTGGCGTACTCGCCCAACGGCAGGTGGCTCGCCTGCGAGGTCGCCCCGGACGGCGGTGAGCGGGAGCGGATCTGGCTGGTGACCACCGACCCGGAGGACCACGAGGTCTACCCGGTGGACACCTTCAGCGACGCCACCGTGCAGTTTGTCTGCTGGGACGGCGACCTGCTGGCGGTGACCGCCTTCGACTCCGAGGGCCTGGCCGAGGGGCGGCTCGTGGACCCGGAGACGGGGGAGTCCACGGTGGTGGACCGCCGGATGGGCGGGGCGCTGGTCCACGCCCGGGACGGTGCCGCCCTGTTCCGGGTGGGTGCCCGCGGGCATCGTGAACTGCTGCGCATCGTGCCCGACGGCAGGTGGTGGCCCCTGCTGCCCGTCGACACCGGGTCGACGACCGAGGCCGGGGTGATCCTCGACGCCGGGGGCGCCGGCCGGCCCATGCGGATGATCGTCCGGAGCGACCATTCGGCGGACCGGATGGGTCTGCTCGCGGTGGAGTCGGACGAGGACAGCACCGAGTCGTGGCCCGTGGCGTTCCGCGACGACGCCGACCTCGACTGGGTCGAGGTGAGCCTGGACGGCTCGACCGCGGTGCTGCTGTGGAACGTGCGCGGCGGGCTGTCCGAGATCGAGATCCTCGACCTCACCCCGGGCCGTCCCCGGCTGGTCCACATACCGCCGTTGCCGGAGGTCGTGGCGTCGGCACCCACGCTCACCGCCGACGGCAGGCTGCTCGCGCTCACCGTCCAGAGCCTCGACCAGCCACCCCGCGTGGTGATGTACGACGTGGAGAACCGCCGGTGGACGGGACGGCCGCCGGAACAGCCCGTGCCGGCCCCGCGGCTGGTGCGGTTCACCGCGCGCGACGGCCTGGAACTGAGCGGGTGGCTGTACCGGCCCGGCGACCCCGACGGCCCCGACGAGCCGGGTCCCACGGTCATCCACCTCCACGGCGGCCCGGAGGGCCAGTCCAGGCCCGGGTTCGACGACCTCGCCCGCCGTTGCCTGGACGTCGGCGTGACCTATTTCCTGCCCAACGTGCGCGGCTCGAGCGGGTTCGGGCGATTCTTCATCCATGCCGACGACCGCTACGGGCGCTTCGCCGGGATCGACGACGTCGAGGACGCCCTGCTGCACCTCGTGGACGCGGGCATCACCGACCCCGCCCGGGCCGTGGTCTCCGGCCGCTCCTACGGCGGCTATCTGGTCAACGCCACCCTGGTCCGCCACGCGGGCCGGTGGTGCGGGGGGATCGCGGCGTGCGGGATGAGCGACCTGCGGACCTTCTACCGCACCACGGAGCCCTGGATCGCCGCGGCCGCGTACCCCAAGTACGGCAACCCCCTGCAGGAGCGCGAGCTGCTCATGGAGGTCTCGCCGCTGCTGAATTTCGACCGGATCGACGTCCCCGTCCTCTACATCCACGGCGCCCACGACACCAACGTGCCGCTCACCGAGACCGGGCAGGCGGTCGACGCGCTCCGGGAGCGCGGGGTGCCGGTGGACGTGCTGTTGTTCGAGGACGAGGGTCACGACTTCGTGAAATTGGCCAACCGGCGACTGCTCGGCGATCGGGTGGTCCGGTTCTGTCAGGAGGTGTTCGATGGTCGGATCGGATGAGAGGACCCCCCGCGACCCGGCGGGGTTCGAGGACCGGCTCAAGGCGTGGAGGCGTCACCTCCACGCCCACCCGGAGTTGTCCTACGAGGAGCGGGAGACCACCGACTACGTCGAGGGCGAACTCTGGGCCATGGGGCTCGAGCCGACCCGCTTCCGGCTCGGCACGGGCCTGTGGTGCGACGTCCCGGCGGCCGCCGGCGCGGCCGCCACGGACGTGGTGGCCCTGCGCGCGGACATCGACGCCCTGGCCATGAGCGAGGACTCGGGCGAGCCCTTCGCCTCCCGCGTCGAGGGGGTCAGCCATTCCTGCGGCCACGACGGGCACACCGCGATGCTGCTGGGCGCCGCCGAACTGCTGGTGGCCGACCCGCCGCCCCGCCCGGTCAGGCTGATCTTCCAGCCGGCGGAGGAGACCATGCCCGGCGGGGCGAAGGAGTGCGTCGCCGAGGGCGTGGTGGAGGGGGTGGACCGCATCCTCGCGCTGCACTGCGACCCCCACCGCGTGGTCGGCGAGGTCGGCGTGACCGCCGGGCCGATCACCTCGTCCAACGCCAAGATCGGCATCACCGTCCGGTCGGACGGGGGGCACACCGCCCGTCCCCACGAGACCCAGGACACGGTGTTCGCGCTCGCCCAGATCATCACCGGGGTGACCGCCGCGGTGGACCGGAGGATCGATCCCCGCTCGGGCACCGTCCTGACCTGGGCGTCGGTGAGGGCCGGTGGCACCGCGCCCAACGTCATCCCCGACTCGGGGCAGCTGTGGGGCACCCTGCGCAGCGCCGACCGGGACGTGTGGGCCACCGTGGAGCCGCTCGTCCGCGAGGCGGCCGAGCGGGTGGGCGCCCTGTACGGGGTCCGCACCGAGGTGGAGTACGTCCAGGGGGTGCCGCCGGTGGTGAACGACGACGAGTGCGCCGAGCTGGCCGCCCGTGCCGTGGCCTCCGTGCTCGGACCGGGCGGGGTGGGCCCCGCCGTGCAGTCGAGCGGCGGCGAGGACTTCGCCTGGTACACCGAGGAGATCCCGGGCGTCTACCTGCGGCTGGGGGTGTGGGACGGCGAGTCCGGCGAGACGGACCTGCACCACCCCGGCTTCGTGCTGGACGAGCGGGCGCTGCCCCACGGCGCCCACATCCTCGACGCGTTCGCCCGGACCGATCGGCCCACCGGGTGAGTGGGGTCGGCCCGGGGATGCGGGCGTCGTCGTCGTCGCGCCCGGTGGAGGTCCCGCGCCGACGCGGGTAGAACGAGGGCATGACTGCCACTCTTCCCCCGACCACCCCGGCCCCGACCGCCCCGCCGCTGCCCGTCGCGTGCGGGCCGCTGTCGGATGCGGTGGTCGCGGCGCTGGCGTCGGGGCGCACCGACGGGCTGCCCGGGGTGCCGCCGGACACCGACCCGCTGGGCCGCGACCTGCAGCTGGCGCTGTACACCCTCTACGAGCTGCACTACCGCGGCTTCGCCGGCGTCGACGCCGAGCTGGAGTGGGACCCCGACATCCTGCGGCTGCGGCGGGGCCTGGAGGGGGTGTTCCTCGGGTACCTGCGGCGCGCGGTGGAGCCGGGTGACGACCCCGTCGCGGAGATGGACGCGCTGTCCGTGGAGGCGACGTCCGGCACCGGCCCGTCCTGGTACTTCGCCGGGGAGGGCACCTGGGATCAGCTGCGCGAGTACTTCGCGCACCGGTCGCTGTACCACCTCAAGGAGGGCGATCCGCACGCGTTCACCATCCCGCGCCTGCAGGGCCAGGCCAAGGCGTCGTTCGTGGCCGTGGAGTTCGACGAGTTCGGCGGGGGCCGCGGCGAGCGCGTGCACCAGCGGCTGTGGGAAGACCTCATGGGCGCCGCCGGACTGGACGCGTCCTACCTGGGGTACATCGACGCGGTGAGCGCCGAGACGCTGTCCACGGTCAACCTCATGTCGCTGTTCGGGCTGCACCGCTCGCTGCGCGGCGCGGCGATCGGGCACTTCGCCGCCATCGAGATCACCTCGTCCCCGGGGTCCGCCCGCCTGGTCGCGGGCCTGCGCAGGCTGGGGGCCCCGGAGGAGTGCGTGCACTTCTACGCCGAGCACGTGGAGGCCGACGCGGTCCACGAGCAGGTCATGCGCCACGACGTGGTGGGCGACCTGCTGGGCCGGGAGCCGGACCTGGCGGCCGACGTCGTGTTCGGGATGCGCGCGCTCGACCACCTCGACGGGCTGGCGGCGGACGGGATGCTCGCGGCCTGGCGCCGCGGTGAGTCCTCCCTGCTCGGCTGACCCCCC
>DIAZ01000132.1:14173-26376 GCA_002415925.1 Dietzia sp. UBA5065
GTCGGCGTACGCGTGCATGACGGGGCCGAACCCCACCACCCGGGCCGCCACCTGCCGGGACTCGAACCCGGCATGCTCGAACCGGCGGATGGTCTGCGGCGGGTCGGAGAACTCCGAGTGCACGATGAGCATGGAGCCGCCCGGGGCCACGAGATCGGGCGCCAGGTCGCACAGCTGGTCGAGCACCACCCGGCCGTCGGCCCCGGCGTCCCACGCCCGGTTCGGCCCGGTCCCCCGCAGCGGAGCGTCGGACGGGACGTAGGGCGGGTTGGACACCACCACGTCGAAGGGGCCGGCGCGGCGGGCGTCGTCGAGGGTGCCCACGCGGGCGTCCACCCGGACCCCGGCGCGCCGGGCGTTGCGGCTCGCGCACGCCACCGCGAGGGGTGAGATGTCGTAGGCGATCACCTCGGCCGCCCCCTTGAGGGCGGCCTCGATCGCGAGGATCCCGCTCCCTGTACAGATGTCGAGGACCCGCCTGCCCGCCACCGGGACGCCGCGGTCGAGCGCCTCGCAGAGCAGCCACGAGTCGTCCTGCGGCGCGTACACGCCGTCGTCGACCTCGATGTGGCCGAACCGGGTCTGGGTCATGGGTCCTCCGGGTGGGGGGCGTCACGGATGCCGCCCAGTCAAGCCCCGGGCCCCGACCCCTGCAACCGCTCGGCCGCTACAACTGCCAGAAGAGCCCGCCCGGCACGTCGCCGCCGCCGGTGAGCCGGCAAGTGAGCAGGGTGCCGTCGGCGGCGGTGACGGCGGCGTCCTCCTGCATGCAGGGCTGGCCGAGCAGCGCCGGGCCGGTCCCGTCGGGGCCCGTCCCGGCGGGCTGGGGCAGCCACAGGGGGCCGGCCCCTCCCGGGTCCTCGAGGCAGAACAGCGGGGAGCCGTCCTGGCCCTGGGCCAGTTCGCCGATCATGTGGCAGGGCGCGCCCGTCGCCACCACGTTGGCCGGCAGCTGGGTCGACGGCGCCGCGGAGACGGTGCTGCTCGGGGTGGTGGCGACCGGGACGGGGGTGGTGCTCTCCGTGACCTCGGGGAGGGAGGTGGGGGTCGACGACGACGAGGTGGTCACCGCGGTTGTCGGCGTCGGGGTGGCGTCGGTCCCCCCGTCCGCCGAACATCCGGCGAGCGCCACCCCGGCCGCCACCGCGATCGCGATGACGGCCGGGACACGGCGACGCCCCGTGGTGGAGGACGGGTGGTGCGTCGCGGTGTGGTTCATGCGTTCCTGCTCCTGTCGCGGGTGCTCAGGCCCCGATGATGAAGGCCTCGAGCTCGGCGCGGGCCTTGTCGTCGGCCATCTGGACCGGCGGCGACTTCATGAGGTAAGCGGACGCCGGCAGGATCGGTCCGCCGATGCCGCGGTCCTTGGCGATCTTGGCGGCGCGGACGGCGTCGATGATGATGCCGGCCGAGTTGGGCGAGTCCCACACCTCGAGCTTGTACTCCAGGTTGATCGGGGCGTCGCCGAACGCGCGACCCTCGAGGCGAACGTACGCCCACTTGCGGTCGTCGAGCCACTCCACGTAGTCGGACGGGCCGATGTGGACGTTGCGGTCGTGGACCTTGTTCTTGAGCGAGCCCTCGAGGTTGGAGGTGACGGCCTGGGTCTTGGAGACCTTCTTGGACTCCAGGCGGTCGCGCTCGAGCATGTTCTTGAAGTCCATGTTGCCGCCCACGTTGAGCTGGTACGTGCGGTCCAGCGCGACGCCGCGGTCCTCGAACAGCTTGGCCATGACGCGGTGCGTGATGGTGGCGCCGACCTGCGACTTGATGTCGTCCCCGACGATCGGGACGCCCGCGCTGCGGAACTTCTCGGCCCAGACCGGGTCGGAGGCGATGAACACGGGCAGGGCGTTGACAAAGGCGACCCCCGCGTCGATGCAGCACTGCGCGTAGAACTTGTCGGCCTCCTCGGAGCCCACAGGCAGGTAGCTGACCAGGACGTCGACCTCCGCGTCGCGCAGCGCCTGCACCACGTCGACGGGCTCGGCGGCGGACTCCTCGATGGTGAGGCGGTAGTACTTGCCCAGGCCGTCGAGGGTGGGGCCACGCTGGACGGTGACGCCGGTCGGCGGCACGTCGCACAGCGCGAGGGTGTTGTTCTCCGAGGCGGTGATGGCGTCGGCGAGGTCCACGCCGACCTTCTTGCCGTCGACGTCGAACGCGGCGACGAACTCCACGTCGGCCACGTGGTAGCCGCCGAACTCCACGTGCATGAGGCCGGGGACGGTCTGGTCCGCCGCGGCGTCCTTGTAGAACTCGACGCCCTGGACGAGCGACGACGCACAGTTGCCGACGCCGACGATAGCGACGCGCACCTTCTTGTCGGTCATGGGGATTCTCCTTGTGATGGGTTCTCTGTCTGGATGAGCTCGTTGATCCAGCGCAGCTCGCGCTCGCTGGTCTCGAGCCCGAGCAGGGTGAGCTGTCGGGCGTACCGGAGTTCGGTCGGGCCGGTCCGGGTGGCGGCGTCGCGCTGGCCCTCGCGGCGTTCCTCGAGCACCCGCCGCCGACCCTCGAGGAGCCGGACCCGGGCGGGCCCGGGGGTGCGGTCGAAGAAGGCCAGGTGGACGCCGAAGCCGTCGTCGTTGAACGACGAGGCGCCGGGCTCGTCGAGCAGCGCCGCCAGGGTCCGGCTGCCGCCGGCGGTGATGCGGTAGGTCTTGCGACCGCGCCGGGCCGTGGCGGGTGGGCGGGTCGCCGTGGCCGCCGAGGCGTCCTCGACGATGTCCCCGTGTTGCTGGAGTCGGCGCAGGGTCGGGTACAGGGAGCCGAAGGACACGGTCCGCACCGTGCCGAGCATCTCGGAGAGCCGCTTGCGCAGCTCGTAGCCGTGCATCGGACGCTCGTCGAGCAGGCCGAGGATGGCCAGTTCGAGCATGCCGGCTCCCCCCTTCCGCGCGTCGATCCTGGTGGTGTCATGCGACGATCACCGATCTTACACCCTCTGATGTATCGGGCCGATATACCCGGCCGTGGCATCGGTGTGACGCGTCGCCGCCGCGGAGACCCGGGCGCGGACGAGCCCCCGCCACCGGAGCCGCACCGGCATCCGGCGGGGGTCGTAGGCTGACCACGTGGACCAGGCCGACTCCCGCTTCCCGCGACCCGGCCCCCCGCCGGGTCCGGGGGACCCCACCGGACGCGACGCGCTCAGGCGTCGACGGGTGGTGGACTTCGCCCTGCGCCGCCGCGGTGTCCTGGCGGACCTGCGGGAGGGCGCGCTGTCGCTGCGCGAGGTGTGCGACGCCGACGTCTACCTCCTGCGCGCGGCGGGGTTCCACGGGGTCGTCACCGAGACGGTCTGCCCGGTGTGCCGCAAGGAGAACCTCACCGCGGTGTCCTGGGTCTTCGGCGACGACCTCGGCACGGCCTCCGGTTCCGCGCGGAGCCGCGACGAGATCCAGCAGCTGGCCCTGACCCACGACGCGTTCACCGTCCACGTGGTGGAGGTGTGCCGGAGCTGCTCCTGGAACCACCTCGTGGAGTCCTACGAGGTGGGCCTCGCGCGGGGTGAGGGCAGACGCGTCCGACGGGCCGCGCGGGAGCTCCGCCGGCACAGCTGAGCCGCGGGAGTTCGGAGTGGAGCGCGATTTCGTACACAATGGTCGCCAGAGCACCGTCACCGGGGGTCGCCCGGACCGGTCGGATCGGCTCGCAGGAGGATAGAACATGTCGCAGAGTGGCAGGACACGTCGGTCGGCCGACGAGGACCACGGCGGGTCCACGGACCAGCGCGGCTGGCTCCGGCGTCACCCGATCTGGACGACCGTGATCCTCCTCGCCGTCGTCCTCCTGGTGGTTCCGCTCGCGATCGTCGCGGTGACCTACAACCGCACCGAGATCCCCCGCCCCGGCAGCGTCGCCACCAACCAGATCTCCGAGATCTACTCCAGCGACGGCACCACGATGATCGGGCGGATCGTCCCGCCCGAGGGCAACCGCACCCTGGTGGGGATCGACGCGATCCCGGTGCACGTGCGCAACGCCGTGATCGCCGCGGAGGACCGCAGCTTCTACACCAACGACGGGTACGACCCCACGGGCATCGGCCGCGCGGTGATCGGCCAGGTCACCGGCGAGTCGAGCGCCGGCGGCGGCTCGACCATCACCCAGCAGTACGTCAAGAACACCATGGTCGGTGACGCTCCCACCTACGAGCGCAAGGCCAAAGAGATCATCATCGCCGCCAAGATGACCAACGAATGGTCCAAGGACCAGATCCTCGAGGCGTACCTCAACACCATCTACTTCGGCCGCGGTGCCTACGGGATCGCCTCCGCGTCCACCGCCTACTTCAACAAGCCCGTCGAGAGCCTCACGGTGGAGGAGGGCGCCCTGCTGGCCGGGGTCATCCAGTCGCCGTCCGCGCTGGACCCGCTCAACAACCGGGCGGCGTCCGAGGCGCGCTGGAACTACGTCATGGACGGGATGCGGGACATGGGGGCGATCGACGCGCAGCAGCGCGCGATGGCGACCTTCCCGCAGGTGGTCGAGGACCCGATGGCGATCGAGCAGAACGTGGGCGACCCGACCAACGGCCCGATCCGCCGCCAGGTCCTGGCCGAGCTCGCCATGTCCGGGATCGACGAGCAGATGCTCAACACCCGGGGCCTGAGGATCACCACCACCATCGACCCCAAGACCCAGGCGGCGGTCGTCGGCGCGGCCCGGTCCAACATGCAGGGGGAGAATCCGGAGAACCGCACCGCGGTGGTGTCGATCAACCCGCGGACCGGCGGCGTGATCGGGTACTACGGCGGCGAGGAGGCCGAGGGCTGGGACTACGCCAACGCCCCGCTGCAGACCGGCTCCACGTTCAAGATCTTCGGCGTCGCGGCCGCGCTGGACCAGGGGATCGGCCTGGGGACCCAGATCTCCTCGGCGCCGGTCACCACCGGCGACGTCACCGTCACCAACGTCGGCGGCCAGTCCTGCGGCACCTGTTCGATCGCGCAGGCGCTCAAGCTCTCCCTCAACACCTCCTTCATCCGCCTGCAGCGGATGCTGGACAACGGCGCGAACGACGTGCGCGACATGGCCCACCGGGTGGGGATCCCCAAGGAGATCCCGGGCCTGCCGTGGGAGACCCTCAGCGAGCAGGGCGGGGACCCGTACGACGGCCTGATCCTGGGGCAGTACCCCATCCGCGTCCGCGACATGGCCACCGCCCTGGCGACGTTCGCCGCCGAGGGCGTCCACCACCCCACGCACTTCATCCAGAAGGTCGAGACCGCGGACGGCGAGGTGCTCCTGGACAACTCGACCCCCGAGGGCGAGCAGGTGGTGGACCGGGACGTGGCCACCAACCTCACCTCGGCGATGGAGCCGATCGCCGCCTACTCCAACGGCCACTCGCTGTCCGGGGGGCGCCCGTCGGCCGCCAAGTCCGGCACCACCCAGCTCGGCGACACCGGCTACAACAAGGACGCGTGGTTCGTCGGCTACACGCCGTCCATCGCGACCGCGGTGTGGGTCGGCACGGATGACAACCAGCCGCTGTTCAACTCCTACGGCGGCATCATGTACGGCGCCACGGTGCCCGCCGACATCTGGAAGTCGGCCATGGACGGGGCCCTCACGGGCACGGACTGGGAGGACTTCCCCCAACCCGGGTACATCGGCGGGCAGGCGGGGGCGTCGCAGTGGGAGTCCTCGGGTGGTGGCTCGGGGTACACGGGCGGGACCTCCGCCAACCAGAATGTCGAGCCCGCGCCCACCTTCGCCCCCGCCCCCGTGGAACCGCCGCCCGCGCCGCAGGCCCCGGGTCCGCTGACGCTCAACGTCCCGGGCCTGCCGGAGATCGTGATCCCGGGCGCCGGGGCGCCGGTTCCCGCCCCGGTTCCCGCCCCCGCCCCCGCTCCCGCCCCGGCGCCGGTCCCGGACGGAGCCGGCGGGCCGGGCGAGGGCGGCGCCTGACCGAAATCCGGTGGACTAGGGTGTGACCGTGCAGAGTAACGGCCACCTCTCCCCCCTGCCGCTCGACGACGACCTCCGGTCCCTCGAGCCCCGGGACCGGGTCCGGCCCGGCGACGGGTCGGGGGCACAGGTCCTCGGCGCGTGGGGTGGGCCGGTCGGGCGGCACGCGGCGGTCGGCCGCCAGCGGTTCTGGACGCCGCTGCGCGTGATCATGGTGTTCACGGTCCTGTTCCTGGCGCTCGGGTTCCTCAGCAAGGCGTCGTGCCTCGAGACCACCTCCCCGACCGACGGGTCCGAGCCGGGCCTGAACTGGACCGGGCAGCAGTACTTCAAGGCCTGCTACGCGGATCCCCTCCCGCTGTACTCGGCTGAGGGCCTGGCGTCGGGCGCGCTCCCCTACAAGTACAGGTGGGTCACCGACGACGGAGTGGTCCGGTACATGGAGTACCCGGTGGTGTCAGGGATGTTCCAGTACGTCACCGCCCAGTCCGCGCAGGCCTGGCACGCCGTGGCCCCCGGCGGCCCGATCGAGGTGGTCAAGTACTTCCTCCTGGGCGCCGTGCTCCTCGCGATGGCGTGGATGGTCGCGGTCTGGGCCACCTACAAGTCGGCGGGGCGCAGGCCGTGGGACACCCTCCTCATGGCGGCCAGCCCGCTCGTCGTCTTCCAGGCCTTCACCAACTACGACCTGCTCGCCGTGGCGCTGGCGTCCGTGGCGCTGCTGCTGTGGGCGCGCAGGATGCCGGTCTGGGCGGGCGTGGCGCTGGGCGTCGGGGTGGCGGCCAAGCTCTATCCGCTGTTCCTCTTCGGGGCACTGCTGGTGGTGGCGATCCGCCGGCGGCGGTTCGCCGACCTGGCCAGGGCGGCCGCGGCCGCGGCGGCGGCCTGGCTGGTGGTCAATCTGCCGATCATGCTCCCGTTCCCCGAGGGGTGGAAGGAGTTCTTCCGGCTCAACTCGGACCGGCCCGCGAACCCGGAGAGCATCTACGCCGTCGTCCAGACCCTCACCGGCTGGGGCGGCTTCGACGTGGGCCGGGCGGCGGGGGAGGCCCCGTCGACCCTCAACGCGGTGTCCCTGGTGCTGTTCGCGCTCGGCTGCGCCGCGGTGCTCGCCATAGGGCTCACCGCGCCCCGGACGCCCCGGCTCGCCCAGCTGGCGTTCCTCGTCGTGGCGGTCTTCCTGCTCACCAACAAGGTGTGGAGCCCGCAGTACTCCCTGTGGCTGGTCCCGCTCGCGGTGCTGGCCGTCCCGCGCGCGCGGCTGCTGGTGCCGTGGATGGCCTTCGACGCCCTCCTGTGGGTCGCCCACATGCTGTACTTCCACGGCGTGGCCAACAAGGGCATCGGCCCCGAGGTCTTCCACCCGCTGGTCCTGGTCCGGGACCTGATGGTGCTGGCGATCTGCGTGGTGGTGATCGTCGAGATCTACCGCCCGCACCTGGACCGGGTCCGGATGACCCACCAGGGCGGCCCCGAGGGGCCGGACCCGTTGGCCGGGGTGCTCGCCGACCCCGACGAGCCGATGGTGGAACCCCCCGTCGGGGCGGGAGGGGACCACGACGACGAGGTGCGTCGGACCCCGACGGCCGTGGGCGCCACCGCATGAGCACCATCGGGATGATCGGGATGTTCCTGTGCATCCTCGTCGGCTTCATCTGCATGGTCACCGCCGCCGGGGGCTTCCGGGCCGGCTGGCGTCAACCCGTCTGGATCTCCTGGACCGTCGCGGCCTTCCTCTTCCTCACCGTGGTGCCCGTCGTCCTGGCGCTGACGATCGGCCTCCGGCACGGGTGACCCGGACCGAGGTCAGGTTGCTCGTGCGGGCGGTCGAGAAAGGCCACATCCGCCGGGACGACCCGGGGGATTTCGTCCACCGAGCTCAGACGGGGTAGCCTTACCGGGTTGCTGACGCAACGACCCTCCTGCCACGGAGATACCGTGGCCGAATCTGTGAGTCCACAGGAGGTGATGAGGTCCCGTGCGTCAATACGAAGTTATGGTCATCCTCGATCCGAGTCTCGACGAGCGCACCGTGGCGCCGTCGCTGGACACGTTTCTCAACGTGATCCGGCAAGAGGGCGGTTCGGTCGACAAGGTCGATGTCTGGGGCAAGCGACGCTTCGCCTACGAGATCAACAAGCAGACCGAGGGCATCTACGCCGTCGTCCAGATCAAGTCCGACCCGGACGCCGTCAAGGAGCTGGATCGTCAGCTCGGGCTGAACGAGAGCGTGCTCCGCACGAAGGTGCTCCGCGCCGACAAGTGACCCGGACTGTCAGACGGTCCCGGTAACCTGGGCGCAGTCGGTCGATCCGAATCACATCCACCTCAGCTCTCACACGGAGGACAAGCGCATGGCACAGGGCGACACCCCTATCACCGTGGTCGGAAACATCGTCGCGGACCCCGAGCTACGGTTCACGCCGTCGGGTGCCGCGGTGGCGAACTTCCGGATCGCCTCGACGCCACGCCGCTTCAACTCGCAGACCAACCAGTGGGAGGACGGCGAAGGCCTGTTCCTCACCTGCAACGTCTGGCGGCAGGCTGCCGAGAACGTGGCGGAGTCCCTCCAGAAGGGCATGCGCGTCATCGTGAACGGACGCCTGCGCCAGCGGTCGTACGAGACCCGTGAGGGCGAGAAGCGCACGGTGTACGAGGTGGAGGTCGAGGAGGTCGGCCCGTCCCTCAAGTACGCCACCGCCAAGGTGACCCGCACCAACCGCGAAGGCGGCGGGGGCGGGTTCCAGGGCGGCGGTCAGCAGGGTGGAGCCCCGCAGGGCGGCGGATTCCAGTCCGGCGGCCAGGCGCAGGGCGGTTTCGGTGGCGGCCAGGGCCGCGGTCAGCAGAACGACGACCCGTGGGGGAGCGCCCCGCAGGCCGGCGGCTCCGGTGGCTTCGGCGGCATGGACGACGAGCCCCCGTTCTGATCCCTGGGTCGATTCCCACGGGGCGCCCGGTGCGCCCCACCCCATAAGCATGAGACATGACCTCGCGAGAGTCCGGCCACGGTCGGCTCGTCGGAGGAAAGAAAGGTAGACGGATCATGAAGCTGATCCTCACCGCCGACGTCGACAAGCTCGGAGCTCCGGGCGACATCGTCGAGGTCAAGGGCGGATACGGTCGTAACTTCCTGCTCCCGCGCGGGCTGGCCATCGTGGCCACCCCGGGCGCCGAGCGCCAGATCGAGTCCATCAAGCGGGCGCGCGACGCCCGTGAGGTGCGCGACTCGGACCACGCCAACGAGCTCAAGCAGAAGCTCGAGTCGCTGGCCGATGTCAAGGTCGCCGTGAAGACCTCCGACACCGGCAAGCTGTTCGGCTCGGTCACCGCGGGCGACGTCGCCGCCGCCGTCAAGACCGCCGGCGGTCCGGCGCTCGACAAGCGCTCCGTGCACATGCCCAAGGAGCACATCAAGTCCACCGGCGCCCACAGCGTCGTGGTGGACCTGGGTCACGACACCACCGCGCGGGTCGCGGTCGAGGTCGTCCCCGCCTGATCCGGCATGTAGGGCCCCGGTCGTCGCTCCCGACGGCCGGGGCCCTTGTCATGGCGGTCGGCGGGGCGGCGTGTGGACGACCTGTGGATAACGCGGGTGCCGTCCACCGTGCGTGACGGGTTCGTGATCATCACCGTTCATCTTTCGTTATCTCTTGCGTCGCCGATCCGGCCGTGGTAATCACCGTTCTCCACGGACCGGGTGGTCCGCTAAGGCGACGGTGACCAGCGGTTTTGACGGACCCGGGCTGGGCATTCCACGGGTTGTCCACAGTGATACACGCGTTGTCCCTGCGTAACGGTGGAGTTTCCACAGTTGTCCACAGGAGCCCACCAGCGATTGTGGAGAACCCTGTGGATAACCTCCAGGGCTGGCGCCGGGCGTGTCGCCGCGGTGCCCTACAGTGAAGGGGTCGCGCGGACCGGCGGGGCGGCCCGGTAGGGCGGGAACGCGTGAAGTGCGGAAGCGAGAGGGGTAGTCATGGCGCAGGGGGGATACAACGGTCCCGGAGAGATGCCGCCTCCGCCCGACGAGGGCGGCAGCGCCGAGTTCGGGCGCACCCCACCGCAGGATCTCACCGCGGAGCAGTCGGTGCTCGGCGGCATGCTCCTGAGCAAGGACGCCATCGCGGACGTGGTGGAGGAGATCCAGCCCGGCGACTTCTACAAGCCCGCGCACCAGGCCATCTACGACGTCGTCCTGGACCTTTACGCCCGTGGCGAACCCGCGGACGCGGTGACCGTCGCCGCCGAGCTGGAGCGCCGGGGTGATCTGCGCAGGGCCGGCGGCGCGACGTATCTCCACACCCTCATCTCCACCGTGCCGACCGCGGCCAACGCCGGGTACTACGCGGCGATCGTCTCCGAGAAGGCGATCCTGCGCCGCCTGGTGGACGCCGGGACGCGGATCGTGCAGTACGGCTACTCGGGATCCGAGGGGGCCGACGTCACGGAGGTCGTGGACCGGGCCCAGGCGGAGATCTTCGAGGTCACCGAGCGGCGGACCACCGAGGACTACGTGATCATCGAGGAGCTCCTGCAGCCCACGATGGACGAGATCGACGCGATTCACACCGCGGGCGGTCTCAGCCACGGCGTGCCCACCGGTTTCGCCGACCTCGACGCCGTCACCAACGGTCTGCACGGCGGTCAGATGATTATCATCGCCGCCCGCCCCGGCGTGGGTAAGGCGCTCGCGCTGGACACCATGCTTCCCACCCCGGGGGGCGTGACCACGATGGGCGAGGTCGCGGTGGGCGAGAGCGTCCTGGGCTCCGACGGGCAGCCGACCCAGGTCGTGGCCGTGACCGAGGTCTGGCGGGACCGGCCCTGCTACACCCTGCGGTTCAACGACGGCGCGGAGCTCGTCGCGGACGCCGAACACGAGTGGCGGATCGAGATGGGCGGCACCCACCAGGTCGTCACCACCAAGTCGCTCGAGACGCTGATGCTGGTGAGCGACTCCGGGATCCTGATTCCCGAGGACCCGGCCTCCGGGCGCGCCGATCGGGTGATCATCGACGTGAGGGTCGCGGCGAGCGTGCCGGTGAGGTGCATCGAGGTGGCCGCCGCCGACCACCTGTACCTGGCCGGCCCCACCGCCATACCCACCCACAACTCCACCATCGGCCTGGACATCATGCGGTCGTGTTCCATCAAGAACGGGCTCACCTCCGTGGTGTTCTCCCTGGAGATGAGCAAGACCGAGATCGTCATGCGTCTGATGAGCGCCGAGGCGCGCGTCAAGCTGTCGGACATGAAGTCGGGCAAGATGAGCGACGAGGACTGGACGCGGATGGCCCGGCGGATGGGCGAGATCTCCGAGGCGCCGCTGTTCATCGACGACTCGCCCAACCTCACCATGATGGAGATCCGCGCCAAGGCCAGGCGGCTCAAGCAGAAGCACGACCTCCGGCTGATCGTGGTGGACTACCTGCAGCTGATGTCGAGCGGCAAGAAGGTCGAGTCGCGCCAGCAGGAGGTCTCCGAGTTCTCCCGTCAGCTCAAGCTGCTGGCCAAGGAGCTCGACGTGCCGCTGATCGCCATCTCGCAGCTGAACCGTGGCCCCGAGCAGCGCACCGACAAGCGGCCGCAGGTCTCCGACCTCCGCGAGTCCGGCTCGCTGGAGCAGGACGCCGACATCGTCATGCTGCTCCACCGGCCCGACGCCACCGAGCGCGACGATCCCCGCGCCGGCGAGGCGGACCTGATCCTGGGCAAGCACCGCGGCGGCCCCACCTCCACGATCACCGTGGCGCACCAGCTCCACTACTCGCGGTTCGTCGACATGGCGCGGGGTCTGTAGCTGCCGTTGTCGCTGTGCGGTCTAGATTGACGAAATGACCTTCTAGATTGACGGGCGAACCAGCTATTTGGGCGTCAGAATCCTCTTGACCAGGTGAAATCCAGAATCATCAGTAGTCCGACCGCTACGGCTCGGTCAATCTAGAAGTTCTGGGACGTGCATAGATGCTGGTCAAAAGGCTACGAACGTTGTTGGCTTTACGAATGTAGTGGTCGAGCTTTGCGGTTTCGTGGACGGTGCAGGTCACGAGGCATAACGTGAGTTCCGAGGACGGATGTCTACTCCGACTAGTAGTGCCCCATAAAGTGGTGNNTGTCGGTTGCCAAACAGTTTGTCAGTTTGCCAAACCCGTGTCAGTAGCGTGCCACTAATTTGTCAGTGGTGGCCTTCGGGACGGCGGCGCCGATCAGAGTGCGTTCTATAACTGCCGGGCCCGGCGTTCATCTCCGTGGCTGAGGGGCCTGACGGGTATCGGCGTAGTCGC
>DIAZ01000078.1 GCA_002415925.1 Dietzia sp. UBA5065
CCCGGCGAACCGTCGAGTTTGACCCCGATGATCGGCGGCAGCGCGTAGCCGTCGTCGTTCAGCGACGCCCCGCGGTACCGCCCGTGCCGGGTCTCCACGTGGCCGATCCCCGCCAGGGTGGTCCAGGCGAGGTTGCACTCGGGCCGGGTCTGCCGCATGGTCTCGGCGGCGTTTCCGTACGCGGCCAGCGCTGCGACGGGGATGTTCATCTGCTCGTTGATCCCCGCCGCCCACGGCCGCAGCTGATCGGAGGTGCGACCGGGGGCGTCGAGGTCCACGGCCGGCACCGGCGCCCCGGGCCCGGGCGGGATTCCGGGCGGGATCGGGGTCGGCGCCTGGCGGGTGGGACCGTAGGAGCAGGCGGAGGCGACCACGGCCACGACGAGGGACAGGGTGACGGCGAGGCCGTGCCGGGAGTGAGGGCTCATCGCCCGCCATCCTGCCGGAACCCGGGGCGGCCGCGCGGCGAGGATCCCCCGGCCAGCGCGGTGAACTCGTCCAGCAGCGCATCGCGGCTGACCGGGGGCCGGTCCAGCACCCACCGCACCGCCACGTTCTCCACGGCCATGACGAGCACCCACGCCCGCGCGGCGGGGTCCGCGGTGCCGACCCCCGCGGCGGCCAGGTACACGGCCAGGAGCTCGCGCACCCGCTGCTCCAGCGCGTGCTGCGCGGTCCGGTGCCGGACCGCGGGGAGCTCCTCCCACATGATCCGCAGCAGCCCGGCGTCGGCCTCGAGCGCGGCCAGCAGGGCGTCGGCGATCGCGCGGACCGTTCCGGGGTCCTGCACGTCCACCGGACCGGCGCCGACAAGCGAGGACGCGATCCGGTCGGAGATCTCGGTGGACCAGCGGTCCATGACCACCGCGACCAGCGCGGACTTGTCCGGGAAGTACTGGTAGAGCGAGCCCGGGCTGACGCTCGCCTGGTCGGCCACGCGGTTGGTGGTGAACGCCTCGTAGCCGTCGCGCACGAGCACGACGCGAGCCGCCTCCACGATCCGCTCCACCATCGCCCGGGATCGTGCCTGCTGGGGGACCCTTCTCATGAACGCGAATTGTATGCGAGTAAATACTCGCGTCATAGTCGTGGCATGACCACTGCCCCGGCCACCACCCGGACCACGCCGTACCCCCAGCGCCACCGCGAGGGGGAGGCGCGGGGCCGCCGCCTCGGTCGCGCGCTCAAGCCCATCGCCCGCGTCGGGGACCTCGACGAGGCCCTCATGGACCGGATCGGCCGCGACTTCTTCGAGCGCGACGAGCTGGGCGACCGGCTGGCCCGCGCCATGCGGCTGCGCTCCGGGGAGCCCGGCGCGGTGACGCGCCGCCAGCTCGACCAGGCGCTGACGACCGGCTCGGCCGGCCTGCCCGACGAGGCCCCCCAGATCCTGCGGGACTACATCGCCCACCTGGAGGACACCCCGGACTGGGTGGACTGGGAGAAGATCGAGAAGGGCCAGAAGGCCTACCTGCGCCTGGGCCAGAACGCCGCCGACATCCTGCTGCAACTGTCGCTCATCGGCGGCTACCGGTTCGGCGGCCCCACCGACCTGCTGGTGGCCACCGGGGGCCTGACCGGCGAGACCACGCTCCGCCGCCTGGCCGAGACCAGCCACTGGACCATGTCCCTGTCCATCCCCGACGGGCTGCGGCCGGGCGGCGAGGCGTGGCGGCTGACCGGCCACGTGCGGGCCATGCACGCGGTGGTCAACAACGCCATGGAGCCGCGGTGGGACAGCGCGCGCTGGGGCCTGCCCATCAACCAGAGTGACCTGGCCTCGACCCTCGGGCTGTTCGACGCCGTGGTCCTGCTCGGGGTGCGCACCCTGGGCGTCCGCGTGACCCGCGGGGAGTCCGACGCGGTGATGCACATGTGGCGCTACGTCGGCTGGCTGATGGGCGTGGCCGACCACTACCTGGTGGAGGGCGAGCGCGAACGCCACCGCGTCAACTACCACATCCTGCTCGCCCAGGCCGACATCTCCGAGGCGGGCCCCAGGCTCACCCGGGCGCTGGTCGAGGCCCAGCGCGGCCGCGACCGCAGCGGGCCGCTCCCCCGCCTGCGGGCGCGCCTGGGGCACGAGCGGCTGCTGAGCATGCTCACCGTGCTGCTCGGGCGCGAGTCGATGCGCGAGTTCGGCCTGCCGGTCCGCCCGCCGTGGGCGCACGCCTACCTCATCCCGCTCAACACCTGGCGCTACCGCACCCCGATGGGCCGCGCCCGGCTCGAGCAGTGGGGCGAGAAGGTCCGGGCGCGCGAGCGCAAGGAGGTCTTCGGCGACGCCCGGCCGGACATCGGGCGCCCCGCCACCGCCTGATCCGCGCCCCGCGCCCGCCACCGCCTGATCCGCACCCGCGCCGGCCGCCGCGGGAGTCCGACCGTGTCCGGGTCCGCTGTAGTGTTCAGCGGGTGCTGACGGAGCGGACCGCCTGCGAGACGCCATGACGTCCGCGTGCGGCTGCGACGCACCGGAACTCGGCGGCCCCGAGGACCGGGACCTGCCGTGGTGGAGGGACCCGGGGATCCTGCTGCCCGCGCTCTCGGGCGTCGCGTTCCTCGCCGGCCTGGCCGCCGAGTGGTCGGGGGTCGGGCTCGCCGGCCGGATCCCGTTCTGGATCGGCCTCCTCCTGGGCGGATACACCTTCGCCCCGGGGGCGGTCCGAGCCCTGGTGACCGGCGGGAAGCTCGGCATCGGCCTGCTCATGACCATCAGCGCGGTCGGCGCCGTCCTGCTCGGCCACGTGGAGGAGGCGGCCGCGCTGGCGTTCCTCTACTCCATCGCCGAGGCGCTCGAGGACAAGGCGATGGACCGCGCCCGGGCGGGACTGCGGTCGCTGCTCACGCTGGTCCCCGACACCGCGACGATCCGGCGGGGCTCCGGGGCCGACGGCTCGGGCACGGACGGCGCGGGCACCGAGGGGGCGGGCACGGTGGAGATCCCGGCCGCGGACCTGCTCGTCGGCCAGACGCTGGTGGTCCGGCCCGGCGAGCGGGTCGCCACCGACGGGATCGTGGCCCGCGGCCGCAGCAGCGTCGACGCCTCCGCGGTCACCGGCGAGTCGATCCCGGTCGAGGTCGCACCCGGCGACCCCGTGCCGGCCGGCTCGATCAACACCTCCGGGCTGCTCGAGCTCACCACCACCGCCCCGGGCACCGACAACTCGATCACCACGATCGTCCACCTGGTCGAGCGGGCCCAGACGGAGAAGGGCCACCGCGCCCGCCTCGCCGACCGGATCGCCCGCCCGCTCGTGCCCGGGGTGCTGGTCCTGGCCGTGCTCGTCGCGGTCCTCGGCTCCCTGCTCGGCGATCCGGAGCTGTGGATCACCCGCGCCCTGGTGGTCCTGGTGGCCGCGTCCCCCTGCGCCCTGGCCCTCTCCGTGCCGGTCACGGTGGTCTCCGCGATCGGGGCGGCCAGCCGGTTCGGCGTGGTGATCAAGTCCGGGGCCGCGTTCGAGAGGTTCGGCACCATCCGCCACCTCGCGGTGGACAAGACGGGCACCCTCACCCGGAACACGCCCTCCGTCATCCGCGTCCTCACCGCGCCCGGCGCCGGCGAGTCGGACGTCCTCTCGGCGGCCGCCGCCCTGGAGCGCCACAGCACGCACCCGCTCGCCTCCGCGATCACCGCGGCCGCCCCGGACGCTCCGTACGCCGAGCGGGTCCAGGAGACCGCCGGGCGCGGCATCTCCGGGGTGGTCGGCGGGTCCGCCGTCGCGGTCGGCAGCCCGCACCGGCTCGCCGCGGGCGGGCTCACCGAGCAGATCGCCGAGCTCGAGAGCGCGGGCATGACGGTCGTGGTGGTCCACCGGGACGGCGGACCGATCGGCGCCATCGGCATCCGCGACGAGCTCCGGCCCGAGGTCCCCGTCGTCGTCATCGCCCTCGCCGACCAGCGCATCGGGGTGACCATGCTGACCGGCGACAACCCGCGCACCGCCGCCGCCCTCGGCGCGCAGGCCGGCATCCGCGACATCCGCGCGCGCCTCTCGCCCGGGGACAAGGCCTCCGCGGTCGCCGAGCTGTCCCGCTCGCGCCCCACCGCGATGATCGGCGACGGCATCAACGACGCCCCCGCGCTGGCCACGGCCGACCTCGGCATCGCCATGGGCGCGACCGGCTCGGACGCGGCCGTCGAGTCCGCCGACGTCGCCTTCACCGGCCACGACCTCCGGCTCCTCCCGCACGCCCTGGCCCACGCGCGGCGGGGCAGGCGGATCATCACGCAGAACATCGTCCTCTCCCTGGTCCTCATCGCGACCCTGCTGCCGCTGGCGATCACCGGCACCCTCGGGCTGGCGGCGGTCGTCCTCATCCACGAGGTCGCCGAGGTCGTGGTGATCCTCAACGGCCTCCGCGCCTCCCGCGCCCACATGAGGTGATTTCGGCACATTTGCCACAATGAGGCATATTCACCTCATGTCGGCGGGGTGTGGCACGATCGCCTCATGTACGTGCTGACGATCGACCAACGGCACAGCCGCAGTTCCGACGACCGCGTGCCCGCGCTCCTCGACGCCCTGGCCGGCGTGCCCTGCGTGACGGCGTTCGAGCGGACGGCCGGGGACGAGGTCCAGGGCCTGCTCGACCACCCGGCCGCCGCGCGGTCCGCGCTGCTCGTCGCGCTCCGCGCCGGCGAGTGGCACTGCGGCCTGGGGGTGGGAGGGGTCGACGACGAGTCCTACGCCTCCGGCACGCGGGCCGGCCGCGGCCCCGCCTACCTCGCCGCGCGCACGGCCGTGGAGGACGCCAAGTCCATGCCGGGCTCCGTCGCGGTCCGCGTCCCGGCAGAGGCCGGCGAGG
>DIAZ01000076.1 GCA_002415925.1 Dietzia sp. UBA5065
ACGGCCCGGTGTTCAACGCCGGCGAGCGGGTCGAGGCCAACACCTCGACGGCCTGGACCTACCTGACCCTGCTGGGCGGCTGGGTGGCCGGACCGGTGCGGCTGGAGTACGTGGTGCTGGCGCTGTCGCTGGCGCTCAGCGTCGCCGGGGTGGTGCTGGCGATGCTCGGCGCGGCCCGGCTGTACGCGCCCAGCCTGGTCGGCCGCAACGCGCTGCTGCTGCCGGCCGGCGCGCTGGTCTACATCGCGATCCCGCCGGCCCGCGACTTCGCCACCTCCGGCCTGGAGACCGGGCTGGCGCTGGCCTACATCGGGCTGCTCTGGTGGATGATGGTGTGCTGGTCGCAGCGGGTGCGCCTGCCGGTGCCCGACCCGGCCGACCCGACCGGCCCGGCCGGCGAGCGCCGCGCCGTGGCCTTCACCGCGGCGGTCTCCGCGGTCGCCGGCGCCAGCGTGCTGGTCCGCCCGGAACTCGCCCTGCTCGGCGTGCTGGCGCTGCTGCTGCTGTTCATCGCCGCACCCGGCTGGCGTCGCCGGGCGGTGGTTTTCGTCGCCGGCGGCCTGCTGCCGGTCGGCTACCAGATCTTCCGGATGGGCTACTACGCCATCCTGGTGCCGCACCCTGCGATCGCCAAGGATGCCAGCGGCGCCAAGTGGGGTCAGGGCTTCACCTATCTGGGCAATCTCTTCGGGCCGTACACGCTGCTGCTGCCGGTGATCCTGGCGGTGCTGGTGGCCGCCGTGATCGTGGCCACGCGGGTGCGCAGCCACGATCCGGCGCAGATCGACCCGCACGCGCACATCGCCGACGACATCCCGGACATCATGGAGCCGGTCGCTTCGCGGCCGCGGAACCTGGCCGCCCGGTGGGTCGACTTCCAGGCGCGGCTGCAGCAGCCGAGCACGGTGGTCATCACGGTCGCGACCGCGGGAGCGCTGCTCACGCTGTACTGGCTGCGTCAGGGCGGCGACTTCATGCACGGCCGCGTGCTGCTGCCGTCCCTGTTCCTGTTCCTCCTGCCGGTCTCCGTGGTGCCCCTGCCGGTCGGTCCCGCGCACGGGCCCGACGACGCCCGGGTGCGCCGGGTGGCAGTCCCCGTTGTCGTCGGTGCGTGGCTCGTCGTCGTCGGATGGGCGGTGACCGTCCAGGTCACCCAGGACCCGTTCCGCGACCAGCCGGAGACCATCACCGCGGCGGGGATCGTCGACGAGCGGCAGTACTACATCCAGCGGACCGGCCACCGGCACCCGGTGCTCGCCGAGGACTACCTGGACTTCCCCCGGATGCGGGCCCTGGTGCGTGAGGTGGAGGCCAACGACACGGGGGCGGTGTTCCTCCCGGTGCCGGGGTTCCAGGACCGCTGGGACGTGGTGGCCTACGACCACCCGTTGCCGGGCATGGCGCCGTTCGAGCTGCCCGACGAGCCGATCAAGACCGTCGTGTTCCTCAACCTGGGCATGACCAGCATGAACCTCCCGCTCGACGTGGACGTCTACGACACCGTGGGCTTGGCCGCGCCGTTGGCCGCGCACACCGACCGCATGGAGGACGGGCGGATCGGTCACGACAAGTTCCTGCCCTACGACTGGGTGCTCGCCCGGACCGGCGTGATCGAGGACCCGGTCAACCTCCCCCGGTGGGTGGACGTCAACTGGGTGCTCCAGTCCGAGGTGGCGTTGCAGTGCCCGGCGACCCAGGCGCTCATCGAGTCGTACTCCGGCCCGTTGACCCCGGAGAGGCGGTGGTCCAACCTCGTGAACGCATTCTCATTCGCCGAGTATCGGATCAACAGAATCCCTGCGTATGAGGTGCAGCGATGCGGTCTGCCGATGCCTGAGAAGGTGGAGAAGTACCAGGGCACTCGGTAGGGTTGCGCCTACTGTTGTCTCGAATCGATAACAGTCGGGGGTCGATTCAGCCCCTGACCTGTAACACCTGTCCCACAATGCGCGACAGTAACGATGTCGCAGTTCCGGTCCTCCCCTGGTGGGTCCGGTCCGATGGACGTCACCGATGCCCCGGAGATCCTGGGGGCACCAGGAACGAACAAAGGAACCAACGCATGTCCCAGACCACCCTCCGGCGCAAGTTCGCCGCCGGGCTCACCGCCCTGGCGACGGCCGCGGGCCTCGTCGTGAGTGCGCCGGCCCTCGTCGGCGCCCAGGCCACCGAGCAGGGCTCCTCCGCGAGCCTCGGTTCCGGCGGCTCCGCCGGTGCGCCGCCGCCGGCGCCCGCATTCCGGCCGGCCGGGGGCAACGAGAACCCGGTGGGCAACCGGAACTGGCTGCGCCCCGGCTGCACGTGGGACCCGGTCGCCTCCTGGGTCCAGCTGTGCGAGGTCTGGTCCCCGGCCATGAACCGGCCGATCAAGGTCCAGGTCCAGCCCGCCCGCTACGGCGGCAACGCCGGCCTCTACCTGCTCGACGGCCTGCGCGCGCGCGACGACTGGAACGCGTGGACCCACGACGCCCAGGCCCAGCGCATCTTCCTGCAGGACAACATCACGCTGGTCATGCCCGTCGGCGGGCAGGTCTCCTTCTACTCCGACTGGGATCGGCCCATCAACCTGGGCGGCACCCTCCTGGAGTACAAGTACGAGACGTTCCTCACCCGTGAGCTGCCCGGGTACCTGCAGGCCAACTTCGGCGTCCGCACGGACAACAACGCGATCGCCGGACTGTCCATGGGCGGCTCCGCGGCCGCCATGCTCGCGGCCGATCACCGCGACCAGTTCAAGCAGGTCTCGGTCTTCTCCGGCTACATGAACACCACCGCGCCGGGGATGTACACCATGCTCCCGCTGGCCATGTTCGACCAGTGCAGGTGCGACCCCTTTGCCATGTGGGGCCTGCCGGGCTCGCCGCGCTGGGGCCAGAACGACCCGTTGCTCAACGCCGGCAAACTGCGCGACATCCCGATGTACATCACCGCGGGCTCGGCCATCCCGGGCCAGTACGACCAGCCCTCCAGCCTGCAGGCCGTGTTCAACACGTTCAACGGCATCATCCTCGAGGGGCTCTCGCGGGGATCGACCATCGCGTTCCAGAACACGCTGAACGCCGCACCGAACAAGGCGAGGTTCGACTACCGCACCACCGGGGTCCACGGGTGGGGCTACTGGAACGACGACCTGATCGCCGCCAGGTCGGCCCAGATCCTCGACGTGATGGACGCCCACGGCTGGTGATCCCGCCGACTTAGCAGACGAATCGGGCTCGTGTCAGCGAGTCCTCACCCGTCACACCGGGGCCCCGTGCGTAGATTCTCGTGCGGGGCCCCGGTCGTTGGTGACCACCGGGTTCGGCCGCGGGAGGGGAACCCGCGGGCGCGCTGCGGGCCGGGGCCACGGGCACGACCGGCCGGGTCGCACGACCGACCCGGCCGCGAGACACTTCGGCGACGACGCGGCAAGGAAGAGAACAACACCATGGCGACCCCCAGCGCACACGCGAACCCCCGCACCCGGTGGGCGTCCCTCCTCGCGGCCCCCCTGGTGGTGGGTGTGGTGGGATCCGGCCTCCTCGCCCCGCCGGTCGCGGTGGCGCAGGAGACCCCCGCCCGGGTGAGCCCGGGCGCGCAGTCGCCCACCCCGGGCCCCGCCACCCCGGAGAACGTCCCGGACGCACCGTCGCTGCGGGTCCCCTCCGCCCCGCCGTCGGGTGTCCGGCTGGAGAGGGTGGAGTGGAAGACGGCCAACCGCGTCGCGCTGTGGGTGCAGTCCCCGGCCATGGGGCAGGCGATCCAGGTGCAGCTGATGCTCCCGGCCGCGTGGAACGCCGAGCCCGATCGCACCTACCCGTCGCTGCTGCTGCTGGACGGCCTGCGCGCGCGGGGTGACGCGAGCGGGTGGACGCTCGAGACCAAGATCTCCCAGTTCTTCGACGCGAAGAACGCGATCATCATCCTGCCCGTCGGCGGCGAGTCGAGCTTCTACACGAACTGGGTGGCGGACGCCAAGGGCTCGGCCTACCAGTGGGAGACGTTCCTCATGCAGGAGCTGCCGCCCCTGCTGGCCCGCGACTGGCGGGTCGGCGACAAGCACGGTGTGGCCGGCCTGTCGATGGGCGGGACGGCCGCCATGATGCTCTCCCAGCGCTACCCGGAGCACTTCCGGTTCGCCGGCAGCTTCTCGGGGTTCCTCGACACCACGAGCTTCGGCATGCCCGAGGCGATCAAGGTGGCCATGCAGGACGCCGGTGGCTACTCGGCGGAGAACATGTGGGGTCCCCTCGGCTCGGCCCGCTGGCAGGAGCAGGATCCCAAGCTCCACGCGGAGAGGCTGCGCGGTCGGAGCGTGTACGTCTCCGCGGGCAGCGGCAACACCGGTCCCTGGGATCAGCCGTCCGGGCTGCCCGACATCCCGGCCAACTTCCCCGGCTACGGTCTCGAGTTGCTCTCCCGGATGACCACCCAGACGTTCGTCAACAAGGCCCGCGGGGCCGGCGTCGACGTCACGGCCAACTTCCGGCCGTCGGGAACCCACACGTGGCCGTACTGGCAGTTCGAGATGACCCAGGCGTGGCCGCAGTTCGCAGGGGCGGTGGGGATCGAGAACGTCGAGGCGCCGTGCGCGCCCGTGGGAGCGATCAGGGCCCTCGCCGAGCGTCAGCCGGCGCTGGGACCCTGTCTCACCGGCGAGTACGACGTCAAGGGCGGCAAGGCCGCGGACTTCCGCTTCGGACGCGTGTTCTGGTCCGAGCAGACCGGGGCGCAGTCGGTGCTCGGGGCGATCGGCGCCGCGTACCAGGCGGAGGGCGGGCCCGGCGGGCCACTGGGCCTGCCGACCTCGGGGGAGACCGCCACGCCGGACGGCAAGGGGCGTTTCACGCAGTTCCAGAACGGCGTCATCTACTGGTCGCCGACCACCGGCGCGCACGCGATCCGCGGGGCGATCCGGGCCATGTGGTTCGACCGCGGCGCCGAACGCGGCGAGCTGGGCTACCCGACCACCGA
>DIAZ01000135.1 GCA_002415925.1 Dietzia sp. UBA5065
GCTGCCCCGCGACGTGGTGGAGCGTGCGGTGGCCTGGATGGAGGGGCACGGCCTGGCGTTCTATCTGGAGTCGAACACCGGGCTCTTCGGCACCGAACACCTGCCCGAGCGGACCGCCGTCCTGCTGGGCGGGGCCACCGAGGAGAACATCGCGCAGGTCCGAAAGGGCTTCCCCCACATGATCTACGACCCCACCCAGGGCCGCGACGAGGTCAACAAGATCAGCTTCGTGCTCGAACCCGGGCTCGACCTGGCGGCCCTCGCCGAGTCCTTCGCGGGAGAGGCCGGCATCGACACCTGGTCGCTGACGGGACGCGGGCCCGAGTTCGGTGAGTTCGGGCAGTTGGGCGTCCACAAGGGCGCGGCCGTGCGCCGCCTAGCTGAGCACCTCGGCATGCCCGTGTCGTCCCTGATCGGCTTCGGCGACGCCCGCAGCGACGTCGAGCTCCTGACCGCGTGTGGCACCGGAGTGGCCATGGGCAACGCCCCCGACGAGCTGCTCGCGGTGGCCGACCTGGTCACCGATCGCGCCGACGAGGACGGCCTGGTCAAGGCCTTCATCCGGCTCGGCCTGATCGACGGCTGACCGAGGGCTTCCCGCGCGCACCAGCGTGCGGAGGGTATGCCGCCCGCTCCCGACCAATGGCATCCCGTGTGCGGGCTGACGCGGACGGCATACCCCGTGCCGCCGTCACGCCCCGGGACGGTCCGCGCGGTCGGGCACAGGGTCGACGCGGATGAGGGTCTGCTGCCCGGTGGCCACCAAGGTCCTCGTCTGATCGGTGACCCCGAAGACGTCGAGCTGGCACACCGTCAGGGTGCGGCCGGACCTGCGGACCGTCCCCACCGCTTCGAGGTGCTCGCCAGCGGCCGGGGCGACCAGGTTGATCTTGTACTCGACCGTGAGCACCTCCGAGCCCTGCGGGAAGAGGGTCAGCGCGGCATACCCTCCGGCGGAGTCGGCGATCGCGCTGGTGGCTCCGGCGTGGACGAAGCCGTGCTGCTGGCTCACCTCCGGCTGGCTGGGCAGCACGATGTGCACGGTCCCGGGGCCGATGTGGCCCAACCGGGCGCCAAGCAGACGCATGAGCCCCTGCCGGTCGAAGCTGTCGCGGATGCGGGCCTGCACCTCGGGGGTGGCGGCTTCGAGGCGGCTGTCGTGGTCCATGAGCACTCCTGTCGCTGGGTTGCCATGGTCAGTCTCGCTGGTCTGCTGGTGAGGTATGCCGCTAAGCGCCGTCCCGCTTCAGCTGGTGTCGGCGCCTTGGGGTTGAATCAGGCCGGTGATCGCATTCCAGTGGTCACCGACCGCGCGACAGGCCTGCGCAGGCCAGGGGAGATGAACATGGCAGCTCGTGGGCGCACCGACGGACCCGCTCTGGGCGAGTTCCTGTCAGAGCTGCGTAGCCGGTGGGAGCCTCTGTCCCGGCAGGACCTTGTGGACGTTCTCGGCAGCCACGCAGAGCGGCTCCCGGTCCGGGAACGTCAGGCGTTCCTCGACATCTTTCCCGACCTTGCGACCCCTCTTGCGGGGACGGAGCGGACCTCGGGCGGGCCGGTGTTGGCGCTCATCGACGAGTTCGCGGCGCGGGTCGCTGCCGGGGAGTATGCCGATGACGAGGGCTATTACCGCGACCGATACGGATGGGTCGATGAGGAGGCTGCCACCTGGGCCCCGGAGGCCGAGGGGCTGTTCGCGGCGATCGGGGAGCTCTTTGTGGCGGGTGACCTCGTTGCCGCACGGGCGGCATACGAGCGGCTGTTGGCTCCCTTCGGTCTGGGCGGGAACGAAGACGTGACGCTGGAGTTGTGGGAGATGGAATCCTCCGACGTGAGCGAGACGCTGGCCAGATATTTGCGCTGCGTCTATGAGACGACCGCGGTGACCGGCCGGGTTGAGGCGGTCCACCGGGTCCACCTGGAGCTCCCCGGTGTGCGGCCACTCACTCTGGCGCAGTTGTCGAGCACTCGCGTGGACCCGCTCCCTGACCTGGATGCCTTCCTGCCCGGGTGGATCGACACCCTCCTGTCCAACACCACGTATCCGCGCCCGCCTGATCGGGTCCGGCTGCTCACCGAGGCCGCCATGCTGCAGGCGGGCGTCGACGGGTTGGCCGATCTGTTCCGGCGTCCTGGCCCTCACCAAGGCGGAATCGGCTTGGCAAGGATCGATGCCCTCACTGCTCAGGGACGTCTTGAGGAAGCCCGGGCAGCCGCCGAGGAGGCGCTGGACGTGGCTGGCGCATCTGGCCCCCATCGTGCGCAGGCCGCTGATCGGCTCGCAGAACTGGCCGGTCAGCAGGGTGACATCACGGCTGCGGTGGCGGCCCGGCGTCGCGCCTGGACGAGTCAACCCACCCGGCCCCGGCTGCTGGCTATGGCGGCGACGAGCATCGATGCTGGAGTGCTCACAGAGACGCTGGCCGCGGAGGCCGACGCCGTCAGCTCAGCCGGTGGGGTGGCGGTTGACCGGCTGGGTTGCGAGCTGTTGTTGCTCGCGGGGCGCATCGACGAGGCGGTCGCGGCCCTGACCACCTCGGCACCGCTTGGCTGGCACAACGCCGATCACCCGGGCCAGGTCGTTCTCTCGGTCCTCTGGGCTGCGGCGACCGGCGCGGCACCTGCTGTGGACTCAGGCCATTTGGGGCGGCTCTACGCCGCTATCGACATCGACCCAGCGGCGCTCCCCAGCTTTGAGGACTGGTTTTCTCCCAGCGGCGACGGCTTGCACACGCGCTACGTCGAGCCCGCGCCTGCTGGCCCCCCGCTGACAGAATTGCTCACTGATGCCATCGGGCGGTTCGTCGGCGACGCGGATGCCCGCGACAAGTGGCTGACCATCGCTGGGACCGTGGCGGACGGGAGGATCGACGCGATCGTTTCCGGGAAACATCGAGGCGCCTACGCTCGCGCAGCGATGTTGGCCTACGCCCACGCGGAGGCCCTCGCCGGCGTCGGCAGGGACGCGCAGGCGCGCACCTATCTCGAGGGAGTCCGATCCCGGTTCCCCCGGCACATTGCTTTCCGCGCTGAGTTCGACGCTGCGGGGGGCGCGTCGACCCTCAGACCTCGACGGCGCTGACCCCTCCCGGCGGCACTCTGACATCCGCAGCTCGGGTGCCACGCTCGGTGCCGGCCTTGGCACCGCCGTAGGGTTTGGAGCGTGAAGACGACACGGCTGCGGGTGACCATGCGGGAGGTGGAGCCGCCGGTTGTGCGAGTGCTCGACATCCCCGGTGGCGCGACCCTGCCGGAGGTGCACGACCTGCTCCAGGCCGGGATCGGGTGGACCGACAGCCACCTGCACCTGTTCGAGACCGACTCGTCGCGCTACGGCATACCGGATCCGGACTTCGGCGACGATGACCCGAACCACCGAGACGAGCGCACCGCCACGTTGCGGGACCTTCCGCTGGCGTTCGTCTACCACTACGACTT
>DIAZ01000167.1 GCA_002415925.1 Dietzia sp. UBA5065
GTCGTGGGGCTCAGCTGCTTGAGCATCGCCTGCATGACGCAGCGCTGCCGCGCCATCCGGTCGTAGTTCGACGCCCCCTCGCGGGAGCGGGCGTACCACAGGGAGTAGTAGCCCGTGAGGATCTGGCGACCGGGCTCGATATAGCGCCGTGGCTTGTCCGTGGACTGGCCGATGATGGTCCGCTGCTTGACGTCGATCTCGAGGCCGCCGACGGCGTCGATGAGGGTCTGGAAGCCCTTGAGGTCAATGAGGACGTAGTACTGGATGTCCAGCCCGCTCAGGGCCTCCACGGCCTCCACCGTCGCGGTCATGCCGGGGTCGACGGTCCCGGCGGGGAAGTCCTTGGCGTGCTCGGTCCCCCAGACGTACAGGGCGTTGAGCAGGCAGTTGTCCCCGCAGGCCCACCCGTTCGGCAGCAGCCCGGCCATGACCGACCCCGGCCGGAAGTGGATATTCTCGGTGTCGCGGGCGAAGCCGAACATCACCGGCTTCCCGGTGTCGGCGTCGACGCTGACCACGGTGATGCTGTCCGGGCGGGTGCTGTAGCGGTCGGCGCCTGAGTCGCCGCCGAGGAGCAGGAAGTTGTAGCGCCCGGCGGATGCCTCCGCGGCCGGGGACCCGCCGAACACCGAGTTGAGGACATCCCGTGCCGCGGACACATTCCGTGAGGCGACCACGAGCGTGCCGCTGGTCAGCAGCATGCCGACCGCGGTGAGGGCCACGGCGGCCCGGCGGGTCGCGGGCTGGACCAGCCGCAGCTGGGCCAGCCGCAGCGTGTCGACGAAAAGGATCAACCAGCCCAGCGCTAAGACGGCGAGCACGGCGGCCACGATGGCCAGCACCGCGCCGCGGGAAAGCAGGCCGATGACCCAGGACCGGCGGACCAGCGCGACCAGCCCCAGGACCGCGAGCACACCGATCGTGCTGAGCCACACCCGCAGGGCGACCCGACCCACGCCACGGTTCCCGGCGACCAGCTGGGCCGAGCCTGGGACGAGCAGGGTCATGACGACCAGGGACAGCGCCCGCCGACGACGCAGCCGCGGCGTCAGCCGAGTCGGGTCGCTGATCGCCGCGGGTCGGGCCCGGTAGGTGGCCCGCGACGCGGGGTCGGTGCTGTGGTCCATCGAGAACAACTATGGTCCATGTCGGCCGGACCGGCGTCCTGGCCACGCCGGGTGGGCGCGTACGCTGCGGTCCATGGCCGTGCGTCCAGTCACCCTCGGCGACGTCCTGGTGGGCCCGGGGCACCCCCCGTATGTCATCGCCGAGATGTCCGGCAACCACAACGGCTCGCTGGACCGGGCCTTGGCGATCGTCGACACGGTGGCCCAGTCCGGCGCCGCCGCGGTGAAGATCCAGACCTACACGGCCGACACCTTGACCATCGACGTGGACGCTCCGGCCTTCCGGGTCGCGGACTCGCACGGACTGTGGGGCGGCCGGACCCTCTACGGGCTCTACCAGCAGGCCTGCACCCCGTGGGAGTGGCACGAGGCGATCTTCGCCCGGGCCCGTGAGCGCGGCATCCTGCCCTTCTCCAGCCCGTTCGACCCAACCGCTGTCGCGCTGCTCGAGGACCTCGGTGCGCAGGTCTACAAGACGGCCTCGGCCGAGATCGTCGACCTGCCGCTCATCCGGGAGATCGGGCGGACCGGCAAGCCGATCCTCATGTCGACCGGGATGGCGACCCTCGGCGAGATCGACGCGGCCCTGACCGCGGCTCGTGACGGTGGCGCGGCCGAGGTGATCCTGCTCGCCTGCACCGCCGCGTACCCGGCCTCGCCCAGCGAGGCCCGGCTGCGCGCCATCCCCACCCTGGAGGCCGCCTTTGGGGTGCCCGTGGGCCTGTCCGACCACACCCGGGGCATCGGGGTCGCGGTGGCCGCCGTGGCTCTCGGGGCGGTCGCCGTGGAGAAGCATGTCACGCTCGACCGAGCCGACGGCGGGGTGGACTCGGCCTTCTCCCTGGAGCCGGACGAGCTCGCCGCGCTGGTCCGCGAGAGCGCCGCCGCGTCGCTCGCGGTCACTCCCGCGCGGTTTGGCCCGACCGCCGACGAACAGGCGGTGCTGCGGCTGCGCCGCTCGCTGTATGTCGTCGCCGATGTCGCGGCCGGGGACGAGGTCACCACCGAGAACGTCCGTTCGATCCGCCCCGCCGGGGGCCTGCCTCCGGATGCCTTGGCCACCGTGCTCGGCCGCAGGTTCACCAGGGCCGCGACGCGAGGCACCGCGTTCACCTGGGACCTCGTCTAGCGGCCCTGCCCAGGTCAGCCGCGGGCGAAGGCGACCAGCCGGGCGAAGCCGTCGGCGTCCGCGGGCCGGTCGGGCAGGTAGCCCGCGCGGGCGAAGAGCCGCCGCGAGGCGCGGTTGTCGTCGTGGACCACCGCGAGGTATGCCGTCACCGGGTGCCGCGCCGCGAGGTGCTCCTCGCCGGCGCGGAGCACGTCCAGGGCCAGGCCCGCACCGCGGCGGTCCGGGGCGAGGGTGATCGAGACCTCCCACTCGTCCGGGCGGTCGTGGCTGATCGAGGGGTCCAGGTGATCGGCGCGGTCCCAGCGCACCGTCCCCACGGGCCCCGCCGCGTCGGTCGCGACCAGGAGCACGCGGTCGCTGCGGCTGAGCGAGTCGGTCAGCCACCGGGCGTGCTGGTCGGGGTCGACCGGGTTGCTGGTCCGGGACCAGTGCCGGGCCTGCGGGTCGTTGCGCCAGGCCAGCAGCAACGGCGCGTCCGAGCGCTCCGCGGGGCGCAGCGTCAGGGTCCCTTCGTCGGCGCGTCGCGCGTGCACCGGCCGGTCGAGCAGCGCCGACCAGCTCGCCACGAGGCGCCACGCCCCGAGACCGTCGACGAGCGCAGCGGCCCGGGACGCCATACGCCGGCGTTCTGGCTCGTCGGTGAGGAGCGCGGACAGGCGCGCCGCGGCAGTGTCCAAGTCGAGGTCGCCCGGCCGGCCGAGGCCGACCGTCGCGCGCGCACCCACCGCAGCG
>DIAZ01000083.1:0-5789 GCA_002415925.1 Dietzia sp. UBA5065
CCGTATCGCGAGGGCAGGTACTGGTAGACCAGTGTGGAGCTCTGCCCGCGCTCCTCGGCCGTCATCCCGCCGTCACCGGTCGTGGTGGAGGTTCCGGCCGCGCTGGCGCCGCGCCCCAGCGCCTCCTTGGCCTGCGCGGACAGGGCCCCGAAGCTCATCCCGGCGATGGTGACGGGGATGTCCAGGTGCAGGGGCTTCGAGGCGAACCGGGTGCCCAGGGTGATGTCGGTGTCACAGCGCTCGCGGTAGCCCTCCAGCGGGTACCGGGACATCGACGACCCCAGGAAGAGGAGGTCGTCGAAGTGCGGGAGCTCGCGCTTGGCACCCCAGCCCCGGATGTCGTAGATCCCCGTCGCCGCGGCGCGCTGAATCTCGTGGATGACCTGGCGGGGGAACGTGGCCGACTCGCGCAGCACGGGGTCGTTTCCGGCGGGCCGTGCCTGGGTGGGGGTGGACTGGTCGAAGCGGGTGGGTCCGTCGAACGGCATGTCGGGCTCCTGTCGGGGAGGGCGGGGAGGTGGGATGTGCGATCAGTACGCGGAGGCGTTGTCCACGTCGAAGTTGTAGAGCGTCCGCGCCGAGCCGTACCGACGGAACTCGTCGGTCGAGACCCCGGTGACGCCCGCCCGGTCGAGAACCTCCTCGAGCTCCGCGTGATGCTCGGCCCGCATGCTCTTCTCCACGCAGTCCGCGCCGAGGGAGGCGACCTCTCCCCGGACGTAGATGTGCACCTCGTAGAGGGAGTCGCCGAGCGCGTCGCCGGCGTCGCCCAGCACGACGAGCCGTCCGGCCTGGCCCATGAAGCAGCTCATGTGACCGATGGACCCCTCGACCACGATGTCGACGCCCTTCATCGAGATGCCGCACCGGGCACCCGCGTCCCCGCGGATCACCAGCAGGCCGCCGTGGGCCGTCGCGCCGGCCGACTGCGACGCGGAGCCGTTGACCCGGACCGTGCCGGACATCATGTTCTCGGCGACCCCGACCCCCACGTTCCCGTCGACCGTGATGTCGGCACCGTCGTTCATCCCGGCGGTGTAGTACCCGGTGGGCCCGTCGATCACGACCTCGTCCGCCGTGTCGAGACCCACGGCGAGCGCGTGCGCACCCCGGGGTCGGGTGAGCACGAACCGGCCGGTGCCGTCGGACGCCTGGAGGACCCGGTTGGTCTCCCGGAGTCCCGCGGCCTGGACGTCGATGGTGCGCACCGGCGTGGTGGGCACGGCGGCGGCGGGGGCGGACGTCACGGCCGGCTCGGGCGGTCCGAGGGTCGTGAGCCGGACGGTCTGCTCTGGGGTGACGGTCATCGTGCTTCCTTCGTGGTGGGGGCGGGGGCGCGGGGGGTTCAGCGGTGCCAGTGGTAGATCCGGCCCGGCTCGGGTTCGTAGAGGTGGGCGTCGGCGATGCCCGGAAGGTGAGCCAAGGCGCGGTACTCGGACGCCATGGCCACGTAGCGGTCGGTCTCGGCGATCACCGCGGGTTTGCAGGCGATCGGGTCGCGGACCACCGCGAACTCCTCGGCCGTGGACACCAGCAGCGTGTAGAAGCCGTCGAGGACCCGGGACATCTCCTCCAGCGCCTGGTCGATCCCGGCGCCCAGCGCGACCTGTTCGGCCACGAAGCGGGCCGCGACCTCGGTGTCGTTGAGCGTGTCGCAGTGGACGTCCCGACGGGCGAGCTCCCTGCGCACCGAGGCGTGGTTGGAGAAGGAGCCGTTGTGCACGATGCACTGGTCGGGGCCCACGGAGAAGGGGTGCGACCCGGCCGGGGTGACGGCGGACTCGGTGGCCATGCGCGTGTGGCCGACGCCCTGCCACCCGGAGGCTCCCGGCAACCCGAATCCGGTCGCCAGGTCCAGGGGCAGGCCGACGCCCTTGAGAACGGCGAGCTCGCTGCCCATCCCCACCAGCACGACCTCCGGCGCGGCGGTCCGCAGTGCGGACGCCAGCGTGTCCGCGTCGGTCTCGGCGGACAACAGCACGGTGGCACCGATCTCACGACCCCGCACCGCCGTTCCCAGCCGGGAACCGACGCGGGTGGCCAGGTCGGCCGCGTCCACGTCGTCTGCCAGCACGGTGACGGTCGCCGAGCCCGCCGGCGTCCAGTCGGGGTTCCCGTAGACGGCCACACCGGCGGAGTCCGAACCCCGGTCGGTCATCTCGCCGAGCATGGTGGTGAGCAGGTCGCCGAGCCGGGGCTCGAGGTCCGGGTCGCGAAGGTGGAGTCCGACGATGCCGCACATGATTTCTCCTGGGTGGGTGGGTGGGGAAGGGGGGTCACAACGCGGTGAGGTACTCGTCGATCTCCCACTGGGTGACGGTGTTGTGCCAGGAGATGAACTCCTCGCGTTTGAGATCGGCGTAGTACTCGGCCACGCCGCCGCCGCCGATGTCCAGCGCGGCGCGGACCACCTCGTCGCGCCCCATCTCCTCCACCGCGTGCAGGAGGGTCGGCGGGAGCGTGTGGGTGGCCCCGGTGACCGTCGCCGGCATCCCGGGATCGAGTCCCCGCCGAACCCCGTCCAGGCCCGCGGCGAGTTGCACGGCCACGGCGAGGTAGGGGTTGGCCGATCCGTCGCCGCCGCGGAGCTCGACCCGGTTGCCGTCGGGAACCCGCAGGTAGTGCGTCCGGTCGTTGCCGCCGTAGGTCGCGTCGGTGGGCGACCAGGTGGCCCCCGACGCGGTGGTGCGGGCACCGATGCGCTTGTAGGAGTTGATCGTGGGGCACAGGACCGCGTGCATCCCGGCGGCGTGGGCGAGTATCCCGGCGATGAAGCCGTACGCGGTGGGGGACAACCCCAGTCCGTGCGGATCGTCGCCGTCCGCGGGGAAGACCGGGAGGCCGTCCCGCCACAGCGACATGTGCAGGTGCATCCCGGACCCGGTGCGGTCGGAGAACGGCTTGGGCATGAAGGTGGCGATCATGTCCCGCTGCTCGGCGAGCATCGAGATGATGTAGCGGAGCGTCATCACGCGGTCGGCGGTGACCATCGCCTCGTCGTAGGCGAAGTTCTGCTCGAACTGCCCGTTGCCGTCCTCGTGGTCGTTGGCGTAGTTGGACCACCCGAGCGCGTTCATCGCATCGGACACCCCGGCCAGGTGCTCGTACATCCGCGTGACCCCGCGGGCGTCGTAACAGGGGTGGCTCTCGTCGTCCTTGGGGTCGGCCGTGCGCAGCGACCCGTCCGCGTTCTTGCGGACCAGGAAATACTCGACCTCCGCGCCCACCTTGAGGTCGAGCCCGTCGGACGCGGCGTCGGCCAGCATCCGCCCGAGGATCACGCGTGGCGCGAAGCGCCACGGTTCGCCGCCCACCCAGGGGTCGCAGTGGACGAGGGCCAGCCCGGGCTTGATGAAGTCCAGGGTGGTGAAGGAGCGGGGGTCGGGGACGACGAGGAGGTCCGGGTCCATGGGCCGTTGGCCGATCGCATCGGCGGCGTATCCGGCGAACCCGAGCTCGCCGGCCTCCAGCTGATCCACCGCGGACGCCGGGACCAGCTTCGCGCACGGCTTGCCCCGGAGGTTGGTGAAGACGGCCAGCACGAATCTCGTCCCGGTGTCGGCGACGAGCCGGGCCAGGGGGCCCGGCGCGATCTCGGGCCGGGGTCCGGGGGCCGCGGGCCGGAACGCCGTCGACACCGACGAGCCGTTCCGGCGTCCGTGGACCTCGGCGGAGGGGTCTGCGGTGACTGTCATCGGATTCTCCTGGGGTGGGCATCTCACGTGCCGTTTCTGGTTGGTAGTCACAACCTACTGACACGAAACCGGTGGTGGGTTTCCGCGACGTTACGACTTCTCCGGCCCGAGACTGCCTATCCAACAGACGTTCTCACTGAAAAATTGGCCGACCGGCCGACCGGGTCCGCACCGGGCCCGACAAGGTAACCCGATGGAAACGCGCGCGACACCCGGAGGAAAGCTCGTCGGGATCACACTGTGAAACGCAAGTTCCTCTTAGATCGCCGCTACGGAGTGGCCTCACAGAAATGAGAGACAGATGGACGTAGCCATTGCGGCGGCCGACACCGCCTGGGTGCTCGCCGCCATGGTCGCGGTGGCCTTCATGGTCCCCGGCCTGGCCCTGTTCTACGGCGGTATGGTCAGCATCCGCAGCACGCTCAACATGATGATGATGACGATCGGCGCGGTCGCCGTCATGGCCGTGCTGTGGGTGCTGGTCGGGTACTCGCTCACCTTCGGCAACTCACTCGGTGGTGCCGGGCTCCTCGGTAACCCGCTCGAGTATCTGGGACTGGCCGGCATCATGGCCGAGCCCGAGACCCCGGGCCTTCCCCCCGCCCTGTTCGCCGGGTTCCTGCTGCTCTTCGCGGGGATCACCGTGGCGCTCGTGGCCGGTGGCGCGGCGGACCGGATGAAGTTCTCCACCTGGTTGGTCTTCTCGGTCGCGTGGCCGCTGCTGGTGTTCTTCCCGGTGGCCCACTGGGTGTTCGCCTTCGACTCCGAGGACGGGTCCGTGATCGGCGGCTGGATCGCCAACAACCTGGGTGCGATCGACCTCGCCGGTGGTACCGCCATCCACATCAACGCGGGCGTCGCGACGCTCGCCCTGGTCCTCGTGCTCGGCCGGCGCGCAGCGTTCCCCGCGGTGAGCAGGCCGCACAGCGTGCCGTTGACGTTCCTCGGCGCCGGCATGCTCTTCGCCGGCTGGATCGGGTTCAACGCCGGTTCCGCGCTCGTCGCGGGCAACACGGCCGCGGTGGCCGCGCTCAACACCGTCGTCGCGGGCCTCTGCGGCGCCCTGGCCTGGATGATCACCGAGCAGGTCCGCGCCAAGCACCCCACCACCCTCGGTGTGGCCTCCGGCCTGGTGGCCGGCCTCGTGGGCATCACCCCGGCCGCGTCCTCGGTCAGCCCCCTCGGCGCCATCGCGATCGGCCTGATCTGCGGCGTGGCCTGTCACTACGCCGTGGCGCTGAAGTACCGCCTCGGCTACGACGACTCGCTCGACGTTGTGGGCCTGCACATGGTCGCGGGCATCATCGGGACCCTGCTCATCGGAGTGATCGCCGATCCCGCCTCCCCCGTCGGTGAGGCCGGGTTGTTGTTCGGCGGCGGGTTCGGGCAGCTCGGCGCCCAGACGCTGGCCACCCTCGCGGTGGTCGCCTACTCCTTCGTCGTGACACTGCTCATCGCGCTCGTCCTGGACAAGACGATGGGCCTGCGTGTCACCGAGGAGGACGAGCTCGAGGGACTCGACAAGGCCTACCATCGCGAGATGGCCTACTTCCAGGACGGCCTCGGTACCGACGGCTCGGCGGTCGACACCGCGAGCGCGAGCACGTAGCCCCAGGCTCCCGGCGCCCCCCGGGTTGCGCTGCGGGTTCGGTCCGAACCCGCAGCGCGGCCCGGGGTTTTGCGTGCTCAGCGCCAGCGCAAACCCGGGGGGCCAGGGCCCGGGGCGGGGGGCGGGGCAGTCCGGTCTAGCGGGCCGCTCCCACGGGCTGGTCCTTGAGCGCGGCCAGGATGTCGTCGACCCGGTCCTTGGCGTCGCCGAACAGCATCTGGGTGTTGTCGCGGAAGAACAGCGGGTTCTGCACCCCGGCGTAGCCCGCGGCCATGGAGCGCTTGAACACGATCACGTCGGTGGCCTCCCACACGTGGAGCACGGGCATCCCGGCGATCGGGCTGCTCGGGTCCTCGGCGGCGTCCGGGTTGACGGTGTCGTTGGCGCCGATCACCAGGACGACGTCGGTGCCGGCGAAGTCGTCGTTGATCTCGTCGAGCTCCAGGACGATGTCGTACGGGACCTTGGCCTCGGCCAGCAGCACG
>DIAZ01000083.1:5914-17388 GCA_002415925.1 Dietzia sp. UBA5065
AGCACGTTCATGTGGCCGGGCAGGCGCCCGGCCACGGGATGGACGGCAAAGCGCACGTCCACGCCCCGCTCCCGCAGGATGCGGGTGAGGTCGGCCACCGGGTACTGCGCCTGCGCCACCGCCATGCCGTAGCCCGGGGTGATGATCACCGAGGACGCGCCCGCGAGCAGTTCGGCCGCACCGGCGACGTCGATCTCGCTGTGCTCCCCGTGGTCCTTGCCCTCGCCCGAGGGGGCCTCGATGCCGAAGCCGCCCATGATGACGGAGAAGAACGAGCGGTTCATGGCCTTGCACATGATGTAGGACAGGTACGCACCGGACGAGCCGACCAGGGCCCCGGTCACGATGAGCAGGTCGTTGCCCAGCAGGAAGCCCGTCGCCGCGGCGGCCCAGCCCGAGTACGAGTTGAGCATCGACACCACGACCGGCATGTCGCCGCCGCCGATGGAGGCCACCAGGTGCCAGCCCAGCGCCAGGGCCAGGGCGGTCACCACGATGAGCATCCACAGGGCCGGGGAGATGACGAACCACACCGTCAGCGCGACAAAGGCCACGAGGATCCCGGCGTTGATGAGGTTCTTGCCCGGCAGCACCAGCGGCGAGGACTTCATCTTCCCGGACAGCTTGAGGTAGGCCACGATCGAGCCGGTGAGGGTGACGGCACCGATGAACACGCCGATGAACACCTCGGCGTGGTGGATGCCCAGCAGCGACCCGGTCAGCTCACCGTGGAGGTTCGGCTCGAGGTAGCCGTTCCAGCCCACCAGGACCGCGGCCAGTCCGACGAAGGAGTGCAGCAGGGCGATCAGCTCGGGCATCTCGGTCATCTGCACGCTGCGGGCCCGCAGCAGCCCGATCACCGCGCCGATGAGCACGGCCACCACCATCAGGACGATGCCGATGGTCGCGGGCTTGTGGTCGATCACCAGGGCGACCGTGGCCACCAGCGCCAGCGCCATGCCGGAGATACCGAAGGTCAGGCCTCGGCGGGCGGTCTCGTGCTTGGACAGGCCCGCCAGCGACAGGATGAACAGCAGCGCGGCGACCAGGTAGGCCGCATTCGCGGCGGTCTCGATGGTCATCGGTCAGGCTCCCTTCGAGAACATGGCGAGCATGCGGCGCGTCACGGCGAAACCGCCGAACACGTTGATGGACGCGACGAGGATCGCGATGGTGGCCAGCGCCAGGCCGAGGGTGTTGTCGATGCCGATCTGCAGCAGCGCACCCACGACGATCACGCCGGAGATGGCGTTGGTCACCGACATCAGCGGCGTGTGCAGCGCGTGGTGGACGTTGCCGATGACGTAGTAGCCGATCACGATCGCCAGGACGAACACCGTGATGTGGCGCGGGATGTCGCCCGGCGCCACGGCCGTGAGGACCAGCAGCAGCGCCATGCCCGCGGCGATCATCGCCAGCTTCGCCCCGGCGGACATCGTCTTCTTCTCCGCCGGCGGCTCCGCCCGCACGGCCGGGGCCGCGGCCGGCGCGGCGCTGACCTGCACCGGCGGGGGTGGCCACATGACCTCCCCGGCACGGGCCACGGTCACGCCGCGCTGGACCACGTCGTCCAGGTCCAGCGCCCACCGCCCGTCCTTGCCCGGGGTGACGAGCTTGGCCAGGTTGACCAGGTTGGTGCCGTACAGCTGCGAGGCCTGGGCGGGCAGACGGCCGGCCAGGTCGGTGTAGCCGATGATGGTCACGCCGTTCTCGGTCACCACCACCTGGTCCGCCACCGAGCCCTCGACGTTGCCGCCCTGCGCGGCGGCCATGTCCACGATGACCGAGCCCCGCTTCATCAGCGCGACGTCGGCGGCAGTGATCAGACGCGGGGCAGCCCGGCCCGGGATGAGCGCCGTGGTGATGACGATGTCCACGTCTGCGGCCTGCGCCGAGTACAGCGCCGCCGCCGCGCGGTCGTACGCCTCGCTGGTGGCCTTGGCGTACCCGTCCGAGGAGACTTCCTTCTCCTCCTCCGGCACCTCGACCGGCAGGTACTCGCCGCCGATCGACTTGACCTGATCGGCCACCTCGGGCCGCGGGTCGGTCGCCCGCACGATCGCGCCCAGGCTGCTCGCCGCACCGATCGCGGCCAGACCGGCCACCCCAGCGCCCGCCACGAGGACCTTGGCCGGCGGAACCTTGCCCGCGGCGGTGACCTGGCCGGTGAAGAACCGGCCGAAGTGATGGGCGGCCTCGATCACGGCGCGGTAGCCGGCGATATTGGCCATCGAACTCAGAACGTCCATCGACTGCGCGCGCGAGATTCGCGGCACCGCATCCATCGCCATCGCGGTCACCCCGCGCTCGGCCAGCGCGCTGACCAGCCGCTCGTTCTGGGCCGGGGCCAGCAGGCCCACCAGCGTGGCGCCGGACCGGAGCCGGGCCACCTCGGCCTCGGTCGGCACGGCCACCTTGAGAACCACGTCGCTGCCCCACGCCCGGTCACCGGAGACCAGCTCGGCCCCGGCCCCCGCGTAGGCGGCATCGGCGAACCCGGCGCGGGTGCCGGCGCCCTGCTCCACCACGACCCGGTACCCGAGCCCGATCAACTTCTCCACGGTGGCCGGCGTCGCCGCCACCCTGTTCTCGCCCGGGTTGGACTCCGCGACCACACCGATCACGGCGCTCTCGCCGGCTGTCGTGTCGATCGACTCGCCGGGCGCGGGCGCCGTCTTCTCTGGGATCTGTTCGAGGCTCGAGGCCATTGGTGTTCCTTCGTACAGCGTGTTGGAGAGCCGGTACCCCGCGTACCGGCTCCGATGATCACGGCCTTGTCGGCCGTTGTCCTTTCCACTCCCGGCACACCGCCGTACCGGGCTCGCTCTCGAGAACGATCTAGTTCAGAGCCAGCGATGAAGCTCAACGGGCGGGAGGGTGGCCCCGGCTTCGTCCCGCCCATAAGGCGGAGTCCTCCGGCCCGGGCGGGGGTGGCGCCGCGGGAGCCCAGAGGACAATGACGCGAGCGTACGTGACGACCACCTCACCCACGAAAATCTGTGATCCGGGTCACCAAGCGCGTGATACCCCGTAAATGCACGAAGGCCGGCCTGTCGGCCGGCCTCGCTGGCGATCGAGTCGGACCCGACTCGCTCTGGTGGGCGAAGGGGGACTTGAACCCCCACGTCCCGAAGGACACTGGCACCTGAAGCCAGCGCGTCTGCCATTCCGCCACTCGCCCGAGTAACGCCCGCATACGTTAACACGGTCCGATCGGGCCGCACTAATCCGCTGGTGGGGGTCTTCGGAGTGGGCGCCCGGCCCGCCGGCCGGCCGCTTCCCGCGTGCTTACCACCGCCCGCGCCTCTATGATCGACCGGATGCCGCCGTGTGGTGGCGTCGACAGACCGTGCCCGGGCGGCCGAGGGGAAGGGAGGCGAGGCGTGGGATTCGTGAGCAAGTTCGAACGCACCCTGCAGGGCGCCGTCGGCGACGCGTTCGCCCGTCTCTTCGGGGGCAAGGTCGTGGCTGCCGAGGTCGAGGCCCAGCTGCGCAAGCAGGCGGAGGCCTCCCTCAAGGTGGCCGACGGTCACCTCTTGGTGTCCAACAGCTACACCATCACCCTGGCCCGGTCCGACTACGCGTCGTTCACCGAGGACGAGGCCCTGGCCGTGAAGACCTTCTCCCGCCACCTCTCGGACCACATCTCCGACCAGGGGTGGGAGACGTACGGCCCGGTCGCGGTGACGTTCGTCGAACGCGACGACCTCCACACCGGGCAGATGCGTATAGACGGTGTCGTGGACCCCGACGCCGTGCCGTTCCACATCTCGGCCGCCGCGCCGGTTCCGGGGCCGGGCCACCCGGCTCCGTCGTCGCCGAACCGCGTCCCGCCGAGCGCGAGTCAGGAGAACAACCACGTGCAGGCACCAGCCTCCAACTATCCCGTCGCCGCCCGGTCCGGTCAGGGCACCGGCTGGGGCGGCCCGTCGGACGCCCCCACCCGGATCACCCCGGGCCGTTCCTCACTGACCGTGACGCTGCACCTCGACGACGGCTCCGGCCGCACGTTCCGCCTCCAGCGGGGGTCCAACCTGCTCGGTCGCGGCCAGGACGCGGCGTTCCGGCTCCCGGACACCGGGGTGTCGCGCCAGCACGCCGACATCCGCTTCGACGGCCGGGAGGCGGTCCTCACCGACCTCGGCTCGACCAACGGCACCACGGTCAACGGCGGCCCCGTCCAGGACTGGCAGCTGGCCGACGGGGACGTCATCCGGGTCGGACACTCGGAGATCACCGTCCGGTTCGACTAGCCTCGACACGACAGACCCCGGGAACCGTCCGGGGCGATCGGCCGTCGCCTGTGGTGACCCGAGCCACGGAGGGGAGGACGAACTCGTGCAGGGACTCGTTCTGCAGCTCTCCCGCGGCCTCCTGCTGGCCATGCTGTGGCTGTTCATCTACCTCACCCTGCGCGCGCTGAAGACCGACGTCTTCGGCAACGTCGGGATGCGGTCGGCCGGGCAGGGCGAGCGTCGGGGCGGCCTCCTCGGCCGGGGCGACAAGACCATCCGCCACCTCGTCGTGACCCAGGGGGCCCTCTCCGGGACCCGCATCACCCTCTCCGAACAGCCGGTCCTGCTGGGCCGCGCGGACTCGTGCACGCTCGTGATCGACGACGACTACGCCAGCAACCAGCACGCCCGGCTCTCCCCCCACGGACCCGACTGGTTCCTCGAGGACCTGGGCTCGACGAACGGCACCTATCTGGACAGATCGAGGGTGACGACCCCGGTCAAGGTGGCCGCCGGCACGCCGATCCGGATCGGCAAGACCGTGATCGAGCTCCGGACGTGACCCCCGCCCTCGTCTACACCGCGCGCTCGCACCTGGGCATGGTGCGGGAGAACAACGAGGACTCGGCGTACGCCGGCCCCCGGCTTCTCGCGCTGGCGGACGGCATGGGCGGTCACGCCGCCGGCGAGATCGCCAGCCAGTTCGTGGTGGCCGCGCTGGCCAGGTTGGACGAGGACGAGCAGGGGCAGGACCTCACCGCCGCGCTCACCCGGGCGCTGGGCGCGGGCAACGCGGCGATCGCCGCGCACGTGGACGCCCACCCCGAGACCGACGGCATGGGCTGCACGGCCACCGCGCTGCTCTTCGACGGCCGCCGCGTGGGGCTGATCCACGTGGGCGACTCCCGCGCCTACCTCCTGCGCGACGGCGTGCTCACCCAGATCACCAAGGACGACACCTTTGTCCAGTCCCTCGTCGACCGCGGGGAGCTCTCCGCCGACGAGGCCCACACCCATCCCCGGCGCTCGCTCATCCTCAAGGCGCTCACCGGTGAGCCGGTGGAGCCCACCGCCGTCATCCGCGAGGCCCGCATCGGCGACCGCTACCTGCTGTGCTCGGACGGCCTGTCGGACCCGGTGAGCGCCGAGACCATCGGGGAGACGCTCGGCACCGGGACCGTCGAGGTCGCCGCCGACCGGCTGGTCCAGCTCGCGCTGCGGTCGGGCGGGCCGGACAACATCACGGTGGTGGTGGCCGACGTGCTCGACTCCCCCCGCGACGCGCCGACCCTCCCCGTGGTGGTGGGCGCCGCGTCGTCCGACGAGGCGGGCGTGGTGGACCCCGCCGCCGATCCCCACTCCGACACCGCCGCCGGCAGGGCCGCCGCGTTCTCCCGCGCCCAGGTGGCCTCGCAGAACGGCGAGTCCGCCCCCGCGGACGCGGGTGCGGGCGGGCGTGGGACCGGATCCGACGACGACGAGGCGGACCCCGCCGCCCCGCGCGGCACCCGCTGGCGTTTCGCGCTGAGCGTCGTCGGGGTCCTGGTCCTGCTCGCCGGGATCGTCGGCGTGTCCGCGCTGCTCGTCAGGAGCAACTACTTCGTCACAGAGCAGGACAGCCAGGTCGTGGTCAAGCGGGGCATCTCCGGGGAGGTCTTCGGACTCTCGCTCGCCTCGGTCAGCCAGAAGGCGTGCCTCACCCAGGACGGGACCCTGACGATGCACGACCCCGACGCGATCCCCGCCGGCTGCGACGTGTTCACGCTCGGCGATCTCCGCGAGCCCGCCCGGGAGACCGTCCGCGCCGGGCTGCCGTCGGGCAGCCTCGCCGAGGCGAACGCACAGGTCTACCGGCTCGCGCAGGACAACCTCCTGCCCCCGTGCGAACCCACGCGGCGGGCGGGTCGGGAGGCCGGGGCGACCCCCTCGCCGTCGTCGCCCCCCACCTCCGCCGTGCCCGAGCCGGTGCCGGTGCCCGGCGAGGACTGCCGGGTGGTGAGCTGACCGTGTCCGCCCCCTCATCGGATCCCCGGCAGCAGGCGATCCCCGACCGGCCCCGCCGCGGCAAGGAACTCGTCCTGCTCGTGGCCGCCTCGGTGATCGTCGGGTTCTCCCTGCTGCTCGTCCAGCTGGCCCAGGAGCAGGAGCTCTCGCTCTCGCTGCTGTGGATCACCCTGGCGTTCCTCGGGCTCTCCGGTGCCGCCCACCTGCTGATCCGCTGGCTGGCGCCCTTCGCCGACCCCGTCCTGCTGCCCGCGGTCACCCTGCTCAACGGCCTCGGCCTGGTGCTCATCTACCGCCTGGACCTGGCCTACGCCGCGCGGGCGATCGCGAACGGGAACGACCCGCCGGGCATGGACGTGACCCGCCAGCTGCTGTGGACGTTCCTCGGGCTGAGCGTGATGGCGATGGTGCTGTACTTCCTGCGCGACCACCGCGTGCTGGCGCGGTACGGCTACACGATGGGCCTCGCCGGGCTGGTCCTGCTGGCGATCCCCGCCCTGCTGCCCTCCCGGTTCTCCGAGATCAACGGCGCCAAGAACTGGATCATCCTGCCGGGCTTCACGCTCCAGCCCGGCGAGTTCGCCAAGATCCTGCTCATCATCTTCTTCGCCTCCATCCTCGTGGAGAAGCGGGAGCTGTTCACCACCGCCGGCAAGCGCGTCCTGGGGGTGGACCTGCCGCGCGCCCGCGACCTCGGGCCGATCATCGTGGCGTGGTTCCTCTCGCTCGGCGTCCTGGTCTTCAACACCGACCTCGGCATGTGCCTGCTGCTGTTCGCGACCGTGCTCACCATGCTGTACGTGGCCACGGAGCGCGTGAGCTGGCTGCTCATCGGCGTGGTGCTGGTGGCGATCGGCGGGGTGCTCGCCTACGGACTGTTCGGGCACGTGCGGGTGCGGTTCCAGATCTGGCGGGACCCCTTCGCGTTCTTCGACACCGGCGGGTACCAGAGCTCGCAGGCCCTGTTCGGGCTGGCCTCCGGCGGGATGGGCGGCACCGGGCTCGGCAACGGCCGGCCCGACCAGGTCCCGTTCGCGGGCACCGACTTCATCACCTCGACCATCGGCGAGGAGCTGGGGCTCATCGGCCTGGCGGCCGTCCTCATGGTCTACGCGATCCTCGTCCTGCGCGGGATCCGGGTGGGCCTGACCATCCGCGACAGCTTCGGCAAACTCGTCGCCGTGGGCCTGGCGTTCACCATGGCCTTCCAGGTGTTCGTGGTGGTCGGCGGCGTGACGACCCTCATCCCGCTCACCGGCCTGACCCTGCCGTTCATGGCCTACGGCGGGTCGAGCCTGCTGGCGAACTACGCGCTGCTGGCCATCCTGCTCCGGCTGTCGCACGACGCCCGCCGGCCGATGCCCACCCCCCGCCAGGCGCCGGCGCTGGCGGAGGCCGCCACCGGCATGATGAGCAGCCCCCTGCTGTCCCGCTTCCGGGCCCACGGGTGAGCGCCGGATGAACGCCGCCATCCGCAGGGTCGCTGTGGCCGCCATGGTCATGGTGGTGGCGCTGCTGCTCCAGCTCACGTGGATCCAGGTCTTCCGCGCCGACGATCTGCGCGCCGACCCCCGCAACACCCGGATGCTCCTGGACGAGTACTCCCGGCAGCGCGGCCAGATCACCGCGGGCGGCCGCGTGCTGGCCCTGTCCCTACCGGGGGACGGCCGCTACAAATACGTCCGCACCTACCCCACCGACCCGGTCGCCTTCGGCCCGACGGTCGGGTACTACTCCCTCCAGTACGCCACGTCCGGGATCGAGCAGTCCCAGGACGCCTTCCTCAACGGGTCGGATTCGCGCCTGCTCTCCCAGCGCATCTCCGGCCTCATCTCCGGCCGCACCCCGCAGGGCGGATCGGTCGAGCTGACACTGGACCCGGTCGCGCAGCAGGTCGCCTACGACGCGCTCCGGCGGGGCGCCGGCCAGGGCTCCTTCGTGGGATCCGTGGCGGCGGTCCGCCCCTCGACCGGCGAGGTGCTGGCGCTGGCCTCCAGCCCGTCGTTCGACCCCAACGCGCTGTCCAGCCAGGAGCAGACCGTCCGGACCGAGGAGATGGAGCGGATCGAGCAGAGCGCCGACCGGCCGTTGCTCAACCACGCCACGCAGCAGTCGCTACCCCCCGGTTCCACCATGAAGGTCATCACCACCGCCGCGGCGCTCGAGCAGGGCATGGGCCCGGAGACCCCCGTCTCCGGCGCCGACCGCACCCTGCTGCCCGGCACCTCCACCTATCTGCAGAACTACGCGGGCCAGACGTGCGGGGGCGGGACCGTCACGCTGCGCAGGGCGTTCGAGCTGTCCTGCAACGTGCCGTTCGTCGAGCTCAGCCAGGAGATCGGGGCGGAGGCGTTCACGGAGATGGCGGAGCGATTCGGGATCGACGGGCGCCCACCCGAGGACTTCGCGATCCCCGTCGCCCCGTCCGGCCTCGGCCGGATGGACGACTCCGCCCAGCTGGCGATGAGCGCGATCGGCCAGAGCGACGTCCGGATGACCACCCTGCAGAACGCCATGGTCGCGGCGACCGTCTCCAACGGCGGGGTCCGCATGGAGCCGCAGCTCATCAAGTCCCTGACGGCGCCCGACCTCTCGCTGGTCCAGGCGTTCACCCCCCGCGACGCCGGACGCGCGCTCACCGACGAGCAGGCCGGAACCCTCACCGAGCTCATGGTGGGGGCCGAGGCCAACGCCGGCGGCGGCCTGTCCGGGGTGACCATCGCCTCCAAGACCGGCACCGCCGAGCACGGCGTGGACTCCTCCGAGTCCATCCCCTACACCTGGTACATCGCGTTCGTCCCCGGGCAGGACGTGGCCGTGGCGGTGGCGATCGAGTCCGGACCCGGCATCACCCGCGACACGGTCGGTGCCACCTTCGCGGGCCCCATCGGCCGTGAGGTCCTGGGCGCCCTCCTCGGAGGCGCCGGATGAGCCTCAACTCGGGAGCCCTCCTGTCCCACCGGTACCGCCTGCTGCGCCTCATCGCCACCGGCGGGATGGGTCAGGTCTGGGAGGCCGACGACGCGGTGCTCGACCGCCACGTGGCCGTCAAGGTCCTCAAGGCCGAGTACTCCTCGGACCCGGAGTTCGTGGAGCGGTTCCGCTCCGAGGCCAAGGTCACCGCGAGGATCTCCCATCCCGGGATCGCGACGGTCTACGACTACGGTCAGATCGACGACCCCGCGTCCGGCAGCCCGCTGTCCTACCTGGTGATGGAGCTCGTGGTGGGCGAGCCGCTCTCCGACGTCCTCGCCCGCGAGGGGACGCTGCCGCTGCGGCACACGCTCGACATGCTCGAGCAGACAGGCCGCGCGCTCCACGCGGCGCACGCGATCGGCCTGGTCCACCGGGACGTCAAGCCGGGCAACATCCTCATCACGCCCACCGGTCAGGTCAAACTCACCGACTTCGGGATCGCCAAGTCGATGGGCGCCTCCTCCGTGACCCAGACCGGGATGGTCGTGGGTACCGCCCAGTACATCGCCCCCGAGCAGGCCATGGGGCAGGAGACCACCCCGGCCGGTGACGTGTACTCCCTCGGCGTGGTGGGCTACGAGTGCGTGTCCGGACGTCGACCGTTCATCGCCGACTCGCCGGTGTCGATGGCGATGATGCACGTCCACGACGCCCCGCCGCCGCTGCCCGACACGGTGCCCACCCCGGTCCGACGGCTCCTGGCGGGGGCGATGGTCAAGGATCCCGGCCGGCGCTACCCCGACGGCGGGGCCTTCGCCGACGCCGTCTCCGACGTGCGGGCCGGCCGCGAGCCCAGGCCGGCGACCGCGTTCCCCGCCGGTGCGGCGGCCGGCGGCGTGCTCGGCGCCGCCGCGGGCGCGGCGTCCGGTGCCACCGCGGCCACCACCGTGCTGCCCGACGAGCCACCCGGGGCCGGCGGGGCGGCGCGGCCCGACCCGACGCGGGCCTACACGCGGCACCTTCCCGGGCCCCCCGCTCCGTCGCCGGCCCGGTCCACCGCGATGCGCCACCAGGCCCCACCCGTCACCGCCCGGCCGGCCCGGCGGCGTGGCGGCACCGGATGCGCGGGATGGTTCCTGCTGGTGTTCGTCCTGGTGACGGCGCTCGCCGTGGCCGCGGCCATCGCGCTGTCCAACGCGGGCGCCTTCGGCCCCGGCGGCCTGTTCGGCGGCCCCACCGCGCCCTCGCCGACCAGGTCCGCCCCGCAGACCCCGACGCAGCAGGCTCCGACGCCGACCCCGACCCCGACACCGACCCCCACGCCGGAGCCGACGCCGACGCCGCAGCCCACCCCGAGCTCGCCGGTGGTCCCGCCGCCGCCGGACCTCCAGGACATGCTCGACTCGTTGACCTCCGAGCTCAACTCGCTCATCCCCCAGCAGGATCAGGGCACCAACGGGAACGCGCCGGCCGCCGCCGGTCGGAACAACGGCAGGGGAGGTGCCCTCGGATGACCACACCTCGTCTCCTGGCGGGCCGGTACGAGATCGGCGAGATCCTCGGATTCGGCGGCATGTCGGAGGTCCACCGCGGCCGGGACACCGTCCTCGGACGCGATGTGGCGGTCAAGATCATGCGGCCGGAGCTGGCGCGTGACGCGACGTTTTACCAGCGCTTCCGCCGCGAGGCCCAGAACTCGGCGTCGCTGAACCATCCCTCGATCGTGGCGATCTACGACACCGGCGAGGAGCACACCGCCGACGGTGACCTGCCGTACATCGTCATGGAGGTGGTCGAGGGGGACACCCTCCGCGACATCGTCAAGATGGACGGTCCCATGGAGATCGACCGCGCCCTCGGGGTGATGGCCGACGTCTGCGGCGCGCTCGACTTCTCGCACAAGAAGGGGATCATCCACCGCGACGTCAAACCGGCGAACATCATGATCTCCCGCGACGGCGCCGTCAAGGTCATGGACTTCGGGATCGCCCGGGCGGTGAGCGACTCGACGTCCACCCTCACCGCCACCTCGTCCGTCCTCGGGACCGCGCAGTACCTCAGCCCCGAGCAGGCCCGGGGCGAGACCGTCGACGCCCGCTCGGACCTCTACTCCGCCGGCTGCGTGCTCTACGAGTTGGTGGCCGGCGCCCCGCCGTTCACCGGCGAGTCCCCCGTGGCGGTGGCATACCAGCACGTCCGGGAGTCGCCGCGGCCCCCGTCGGCCGTCAACCCGGACGTCACCCCGTACGTCGACGCCGTGGTGATGCATGCCATGGCCAAGAACCCCGAGAACCGGTACACCTCCGCGGGCGACATGCG
>DIAZ01000083.1:17559-49384 GCA_002415925.1 Dietzia sp. UBA5065
TACGGCTCGGGCCGACCGGACTGGGGCCCCTCCGACGCCCCGACCGAGGCGCACCCGCTGCCCGGACCGGCCGCGGGCGCGGGCGCGGGGACCGCCGTCGCGGCCTCGCGGACCGCCGCCGCCCGGAACGGTGGCCCGGACGGTCGACGGGACCGGCCCCGCGGCGTGACGATCGCCGCGGCGGTCCTCATGGTCCTGGCCATGGTCGCGGGCGTGTCGATCTGGGCCACCTCGGGCCGCAGCGGCGACGTCGCGCAGGTCCAGGAGATCACGATCCCCGAGGTCGCCCAGCGCCCGGCGGGTGAGGTCGTCGCCGAGCTCACGGCCCTCGGGCTCGTGCCGGTCCAGATCCCCCGGCCCGACCCGCAGATCCCCGAGGGGCACGTGGTGTCCTCCGACCCCATCGCGGGCAAACGGCTGCCGGTGGGATCCGAGATAGTCCTCGTGGTGTCTACGGGCAAACCGATCCTCTCCGTGCCCAACGTCATGGGGATGTCGCCGGCCGACGCGCGCCGGACCCTCGAGCAGGCCGGGTTCCAGGTGACACCGGAGAACGAGGCCCGTCCGTCCACCGCGGAGGACCTGGACAAGGTGGTGGGGACCGATCCCGGGCCCGGAGCGCAGGTGCCCTCCGACCGGCCGGTCAGGCTCACCGTGGGTTCGGGTCCCGAGCAGATCCTGGTCCCGGGCGTCGTGGGCCAGCCCATCGACTCCGCCCGCGCCACGCTCGAGTCCGCCGGCTTCCGCGTGGACACCAGGCGCGTCGACGGCACCGCCCCGGAGGGCCAGGTGGTGGAACAGTCCACCTCCGCCGGGCAGTCGCAGCTCAAGGGCGCGACCATCACGCTCCAGGTCTCGGCGGGCAACCGCTTCCCCATGCCCAACCTGGTCGGTGACACCGTCCCGGACGCGCTGGCCGAGCTCGAGCGGGCCGGGTGGCGGGGCGGCCGCGCCCAGCTGGTCGAGCTGCCGCAGAACGATCCCGACCTCAGCCGGGTCGGCAGGATCTACTCCCAGCAGCCCCCGGTCGGCGAGGCCGGCGTCAACGACCAGGTGGTGGTGCGGGTGATCCGCTTCGGCCTCGTCCCCGGACCGGGCTGACCCGGCCGGCGGGGCTCAGGCGAGCGCGGCGCCGCGGGCCCGGTCGAGCTCGGCCTCGAGACGTGCCACCAGCGTCTCGGACGGGCGCTCCCCGCACATCCCCAGCCAGGTGGCCAGCATCCGGTGGCCGCCGTCGCTCATCACGGACTCGGGGTGGAACTGCACCCCGTGGATGGGCAGATCCCGGTGCCGCATCGCCATGATCAGCCCCGACTCGGTCCACGCCGTGGGCACGAGCTCGGCGGGCACCGTCTCGGGCAGCACCGTCAGCGAGTGGTAGCGGGTCGCCGTGAACGGGCTGGGGATGCCCGCGAGCACGCCCGAGTCGTCGTGGGTGACCTGGCTGGTCTTACCGTGCATGAGCTCGGCGGCCCGGTCGACGGTCGCCCCGAACGCCTCGCCGATCGCCTGGTGGCCCAGGCACACCCCCAGCACGGGGACGCCGGCCCGCCCGCACACGCCGATGAGCGGGATCGTGGCCCCCGCCCGGTCGGGCGTTCCGGGCCCGGGGCTGAGCAGGACGCCGTCGTACTCCCGGATCACGCGCTCCAGCCCGGCCGGGTCGTAGCGGCCGTCCGGGCCCGCGAGTCTCTCGTCGTCGTTCCGCCACACGTCACACGCCGCGCCCAACTGCCCGAGGTACTGAACCAGGTTGTAGACAAAGCTGTCGTAGTTGTCGACCACGAGGATGCGCATAGATGCAGCGTACTGCCGTCCGCGGGATGAACGCCCGGCGCCGGGCTTGGTAGAGTGACCCGGACATCCCCCAGCAGTCGAGGACTCCATGCCCAAGTCAAAGGTCCGGTCGAAGACCGAGTACACCGACGCCGCCGTCAGCCGCACCCCCGTCAAGGTCAAGGGCACGCCGACGTCGCGCTGGTACCTCATCACCATGTTCGCGCTCATGCTCCTCGGGCTGGCGTGGCTGGTCGTGTACTACCTCGCGGGCGAGAAGATCCCGTTCATGGCCGACCTCGAGACGTGGCAGAACTTCGCCATCGGCTTCGGCCTGGCCGTGGTCGGACTGCTCATGACCATGAACTGGCGGTAGTACACCGCCTCTGCCGGACCGCGAGTCACGGCAATCCACAGCGTTCTCCACAGGTCACCCCCCGCACACTGCGGGGGGTGACCTGCATTTTTCTCAGGATTTGACATCGGTGCAGGTCACACCGGTCGGCAAGCTGAGTGAGCGGCGTTCACCTGAGCCCGGCGGGCCCCACACAGGCTGTGGACAACTCCCTCCACACTGGGGATAACCACGAGGGGACGACGACGAGGACGACGTCGCAGGTCGGGGTCCCGTCGCTTCGAACGCGGATCGAACTCCACCGTTGTCATTCATCCACAGTGTGGATAACGCCTGTGGATGGGGGAGGATGGCGGCATGAGTGGTGGAGCGACGGCGGACGGTGCGCACCGGGCCGCGTCCTGGTCGCCGGGAACGGTGTGGCCGACGGTGCAGATCGCGCTCGGGATCGTGGCGGTGGTGGCCGGCGTCTCCACCGGGGACCCGCTGGGGCTCCTGCTGACCGGGCTGCTGGCGCTCCTGCTCATCCCCGCCGGCGCCCTCCAGTTGCTGCGCCGCCCGCGGATCGAGGTGGTGGACGGGCTGCTGGCCGTGAAGAAGCTCGGCGGGGTGCTGTTCGTGCCGCCGGCGCAGATGGTGGAGATCAGGACGCTCGGGGTCGCGCGGTGGGGGGTGCGCCAGCACCTGATGCGACTCGAGTACGTGGACGACCGCGGACGCGAGCAGCTCGACGTGTTCACGCGGGGCGACCTGGGGGCCGACCCGCGCGAGGTCGCGGAGGCCCTCATCGGGATGGGTTTCGGGGGGCCGGGCGAGCTCAGCCGGTGACGATGAACCCCAGGGTCATGGAGTCGGCGGCGTACCAGCCCGCGGCCGCGACGAGCGCCGCCACCACCACATAGCCGAGCCAGGACACGGTCTCGCGGGTCCCGCGGCCCGCGCGGGCCGGCAACCCGCGGGGCAGCACGACCAGCGCGAACGCCGCGAGCGCCCCCACCGCGAGGCCGCCGAGGTGCGCGGCGAGCGAGATCCCGGGGATGAGGAAGCTCACCACGACGTTCAACGCCAGCAGGATCCCGATCCCCCTGGCGTCCAGGCGCATCGACACCGCGACGATGGCGTACGCGCCCATCAGGCCGAAGATCGCACCGGACGCCCCGGCGGTGAGGGCGTCCTGGCCGAAGAACATCACCGCCACGGATCCGCCGAGCGCCGAAACCAGGTACAGCGCGAGGAACCGCGCGTGACCGATGCTGCGCTCGATCCCCATCCCGAGGATCCACAACATGTACATGTTGAGCAGGAGGTGCATCGGGCCGAAGTGCTGGAAGGCGGAGGTGAGCAGCCGCCACCACTCGTCCCGCACCACCACCACGGGCGGGTAGAGCGCGGTGGCCTCGAACAGCGGCGACGCGTTGTTGGCGAGGAGGCTGCGGGCCTGCGCCGCCGTGGCCGCGTAGACGGCGACGTTGGCCGTGATGAGCCACGCGGTCACCGGCTGGAGGCGGAAGAAGCGCGAGATGGCGCCACCGCCGTGGGTCTGGGTGCTCATGGGGTCCTGGCCGATCGGGCTGACAGACCGGCGGCGCGGGACCGGTTCCCCCGGTCCCGCGCCGCCGGTGCGGACGGATGGTCCGTCAGGAGATCTCGATCGACTCGATCACGACGTCCTCGACCGGGCGGTCCATGGCGCCGGTCTTGGTGGTGGCGATGGCGTCGATGACCTTCTGCGAGTCCGCGTCCGCGACCTTGCCGAAGATGGTGTGCCGGTTGTTCAGGTGCGGCGTGGGGCCGACGGTGACGAAGAACTGCGAACCGTTGGTCCCCGGGCCGGCGTTGGCCATGGCCAGCAGGTAGGGCTCGGAGAACTGCAGCTCGGGGTGGAACTCGTCCTTGAACTGGTAGCCCGGGCCGCCGCGCCCGGTGCCGGTGGGGTCTCCGCCCTGGATCATGAAGCCGGAGATGACGCGGTGGAAGACCGAGCCGTCGTAGAACGGACCGGTCTTCTCGCCCTTGGCGTTGGCCTGGGAGTAGTCCTTCGACCCGTCGGCCAGGCCGACGAAGTTCGCGACCGTCTCGGGTGCGTGGTTGCCGAACAGCTCGACGACGATGTCGCCCTTGTTCGTGTGGATGGTTGCCGTCTGCGTTGCGATGCTCACGCGCTCCATCCTGCCACGCCCCCGCGGGCGATGTCGGCGAGGAGGTGGTCGGCACCCGGGGCCTGTGCCACCATCTACCCATGAGCAGACGAAGCGACCGCGCCGCCGAGCGAGAAGCAGTGAAGCAGGCCGAGAAGGAGATCCGGGCCGCCAGGACCGCCGCCCGCAAGGCGTTCGATCTCAAGGACCCCCGGTTCCTCGGCGAGGCCGCCCTCGCCGCCACCCGCGGGCCCGTGGGCCTGGCCCTCTTCGGTGCGAGCCGCGGCCTCCAGGTGGTGCGTGACCGTCGCGCCGAGCAGGCCGAGATCCTCGGCGGCCTCGCCGCGGACGCCAGGCAGCACGCCGAGGCGCTGCGCGAGCAGACCTCCGCCCTCGCCCAGCCCCAGGCCAAGCGCAGCCCGATGCGGCGCTTCGCCCCGCTGTGGATCGTCGGCCTCGCCGGTGGGGCCGCGGTGGCGGGCGCCACCGCGTACTTCCTCCGCGGCCCCGGTCCGTCGGCGCCGGCTCCGGCCCCCGCGGCCGCGCCGGCCGAGACGGGCGAGACGGGCGAGGACCTGACCATCGACTCCCCCGATCCCGAGGGACCCGCCGACCAGGACGCCGACACCTCGCCCGCCGCCGGCAGCGCCGTCCCGGGTGCGGCGGCCGGTTCCGCGCCGCAGCCGTCGGACGACGTGCCCGGCGACGGGTCCACGACCGGCGAGTGACACGCGGGGACGAGCCGAGCGACCACCCCGACCTCAGGCTCCTCGCCTCTCCCCTGGCCGGGTTGGGCCCGATGGACGTCCACGCGCTGTACAAGCTGCGCGTGGACGTCTTCGTCGCCGAGCAGGAGTGCCCGTACGCGGAGATCGACGACGTCGACGCGGACCCCGGGACCACCCACCTCCTGGCCTGGACCCCGGGCGACGCGGGTGAGCCGGACCGGCTCGTGGCGACCCTGCGGGTCTTCGGCCCCGACGACCACGGCGGGGCCATGCACCTCGGGCGCGTGTGCACGGCACCCGGATGGCGGGGGCGGGGGATCGCCGCCCGGTTGATCCGGCGGGGCCTCGCACTGTGCGGGGAGCGGCCCGTCGAGATCGGCGCGCAGGCCCATCTGGAGGGGTGGTACGAGCGGTTCGGCTTCGTCCGCAGCGGCGAGGACTACCTCGATGAGAGGATCCCCCACCTGCCCATGCGGCGAGACCTCCTAGGATGAGACGCGGCTCACCCCCCACACACACCCTCCGAGGACACCACATGACGACAGACGCGTCCGGCTCGCTGGTCAAGGCAATTCTCCCCGAGAGCGAGATGCCGACCCATTGGTACAACATCCAGGCGGACCTGCCCGAGCCGATGGCGCCGCACCTGCACCCCGGCACCAGGGAGCCTCTCGGTCCCGAGGATCTGGCGCCGCTCTTCCCGATGGCGCTCATCGAGCAGGAGGTCACGCCCGAGCGCTACGTGGAGATCCCGGAGGCCGTGCAGGAGATCTACCGGCTGTGGCGTCCCTCGCCCCTCATCCGCGCCCGGCGCCTCGAGAAGGCGCTCGGCACGTCCGCACGGATCTTCTACAAGTACGAGGGCACCAGCCCGGTCGGGTCGCACAAGCCCAACACCGCCGTGGCGCAGGCCTACTACAACGCGGCCGAGGGCATCACCAAGCTCACCACCGAGACCGGGGCCGGCCAGTGGGGGGCCTCCCTCGCGTTTGCCGGTCAGGCCTTCGGCATCGAGGTGGAGGTGTGGCAGGTCAAGGCCTCGTTCGAGTCCAAGCCGTACCGCCGGATGCTCATGGAGACCTTCGGCGCCACGGTGCACCCGAGCCCCTCCGACCTCACCGAGGCCGGCCGGTCCTTCCTGGCCAAGGATCCCGAGACCCCGGGGTCGTTGGGCATGGCGGTGTCCGAGGCGGTGGAGGTCGCGGCCGGCGACGCGGAGTCCCGGTACTCGTTGGGTTCCGTGCTCAACCACGTGTGCCTGCACCAGACGATCATCGGCGAGGAGGCGCTCAAGCAGCTCGAGATGTTCGGCGAGGGCGCGCCCGACTACCTCTTCGGTTGCGCCGGAGGCGGCTCCAATCTCGCCGGCCTCGCGTTCCCGTTCATCCGCGAGAACCTGGCCGGGGCGCAGACCAGGGTCGTCGCCGTGGAGCCGACGGCTTGCCCGTCCATGACCGAGGGCGAGTTCCGATACGACCACGGTGACGTGGCCGGGCTGACGCCGCTCATGAAGATGTACACGCTCGGCCAGGACTTCGTGCCCGACCCCATCCACTCGGGCGGCCTCCGCTACCACGGGATGGCGCCGCTGGTCAGCCACGTCAAGCACCTCGGCCTGCTCGACTCCATCGCGGTGGAGCAGAACGTGGCGTTCGCCGCCGGAGTGGAGTTCGCCAAGGCCGAGGGCATCGTCCCCGCCCCCGAGTCCACCCACGCGATCGCCGGCGCGGTGGCCGAGGCCCGCAAGCACACCGGCGAGGCGGGTACCGGCCCGTCCATCGTGATCGGCCTGTCCGGACACGGCTTCCTCGACCTCCCGGCCTACGAGGCGTACGTCCGCGGCGAACTCGGCTGACCAGCCCGCACACCACTCCACCCGATCCCCTCCCGACCCCAGGAGCACCTCATGGCCCACACCATCGACTTCACCGATCGCGTCGCGATCATCACCGGCGCCGGCGGCGGCCTCGGCCGCGCCTACGCCCTCGCGCTGGCCGAGCGCGGCGCCAAGGTGGTCGTCAACGACCTGGGCGGCGACGTCCACGGCGAGGGCGGCACCGCCTCGGCGGCCCAACTCGTCGTGGACGAGATCACCGCCGCCGGCGGCCAGGCCATGGTCGACGGCAACGACATCACCGACGAGGCCGCGGTCGACGCCCTGGTCTCCTCGGTGATCGAGAAGTGGGGACGCATCGACGTCCTCATCAACAACGCCGGCATCCTGCGCGACAAGTCCTTCGCCAAGATGTCCACCGACGACTTCCGCAAGGTCCTCGAGGTGCACCTCATGGGCTCGGTCAACTGCACCAAGGCCGTCTGGCCCCACATGGCCGAGGCCGGCTACGGCCGCATCCTCATGACCACCTCCACCTCCGGCATCTACGGGAACTTCGGGCAGTCCAACTACGCCGCCGCCAAGTCCGGCCTCGTCGGCCTCATGAACGTCCTGGCCATCGAGGGCGCGAAGAAGGACATCAGGGTCAACGCCATCGCCCCCACCGCCGCGACCCGCATGACCGAGGACCTGCTCCCCCAGCAGGTGCTGGACATCATGGGCCCGGAGACCATCGCCCCCGGCGCCCTGTTCATGGTCAGCGACCAGGCCCCCACCAAGACCATCCTCGGCGCCGGCGCGGGCGTGTTCGCCGTCTCCCAGATGGTCGAGAGCCGCGGCGTCTACCTCCCCGACGGTGCCCGCACCCCCGAGGTCGTGGCCGAACGCTGGAACGAGATCGCCGACCTCACCGACGCCCAGCCCCTCGAGTCCGCCTTCGAGCAGACCTCCAAGTACGCCGCCCTCGCGGCCCGCGAGCTGGGCCTGAACCTGGAGAGCTGAGCCCTCGGCGCGTGCGCGGAGGCAGATATGCTTCGTGCACGCGCCGGGCGGTCCGCTCCGGTCACGAGCCACTTGGACGGACGATGCCCACCTCCCCCGCCGCGGTCCGGATCCGCGAGTACGCACGATCGCTCCACCCGGCCGGGCTCACGCTGGCGCTGCTGTTCTTCGTCTGGTCCATGACGCCGTCGCTGTTGCCCCGGGCCTGGTACCTGCAGGCGCTGGCGACGGGCATCAGCCTCGCGACCGGATACGGCCTGGGTTGTCTGCTCGCCTGGGCGGTCCGGTCCTGCGGTGTCTCCCCGGACGTCCCCGCGCGACTCCGCCGGATCGGCTGGTGGGCGCTCGCCGCCGCGGCGGCGGTCACGGTGCCGACGTTCCTGGTCCTGGGCTCGTGGTGGCAGCAGATCACCCGGGACCTGGCGGGGGTCGAGCGCATCGACCGGGCCAACTACCTGCTGGTCCTGGTGCTGGCCGTGGCGGTCGCGGCGCTGCTCCTCGCGGCGGCGCGCGGGATCCGGCGGGGCACCGCCGCGCTGACCCGGGTCGTCGCGCGCCGTGTCCCGACCCCCGTCGCCCGGCTGGTGGCCCTGGTCCTGGTGGCGGTGATCGCCGTGCTGTCGGTCAACGGTGTGGCCTACCGCGGCCTGCTCGGGGCGGCGGGGAGGATGGCCGCCGCCGCGGACAACGGCACCGCCGACGGCGTCTGGCGGCCCGACGCCCCCGAGAGGTCCGGCTCGCCGGCGTCCACGCAGCCGTGGGAGAGCCTGGGCAAGGAGGGGCGGACGTTCGTCGCGGGCGGGCCCTCCGCCGCACGGATCGCCGAGGTGACCGGGCGACCGGCGCTCACCCCGATCCGCGTCTACGCCGGGCATGACGCCGCCGCGACCATCGAGGAGGTCGCCGACCTGGTGGTGGACGAGCTCGAGCGCACGGGGGCGTTCGACCGGTCGGTCGTGGCGGTGGCCACCACGACCGGCCGCGGCTGGGTCAACGCCGGGGTCGCCGCGGGACTCGAGTACACGGCCGGGGGCGACTCCGCGATCGCCGCCATGCAGTACTCGTTCCTGCCCAGCCCCCTGTCCTTCCTCGCCGACCGCGAGTCGCCGCAGATCGCCGGCCGCGCCCTGTTCGAGGCCGTGGAGCGGGCCGTGCAGGACCGTCCCGAGGGCGAGCGCCCGGAGCTGGTGACCTTCGGCGAGAGCCTGGGGTCGTTCGGCGGCCAGAGCGCGTTCGGGGGAACGCAGGACATGGTGGCCCGGACCGACGGCGCGCTCTGGGTGGGGACGCCGAACTTCTCCCCGCAGTGGGCCTACGTCACCGCCCACCGCGACCCCGGTTCCCCGGAGCGGCTCCCGGTGGTGGACGGCGGCGAGCACGTGCGATTCGCGGCGGGCGGACCGGACCTCGACCTCGAGGGCGCACCGTGGGGCTCGCCCCGGGTGGTGTACTGGCAGCACGCGTCCGACCCGATCACCTGGTGGTCGTTCGACCTGCTGCTGCAGCGGCCGGACTGGCTGCGCGAGCCCCTCGGCCCCGACCTCGACCCCGGTGTGCGGTGGATGCCGTTCGTGACGTTCTGGCAGGTGACCCTGGACATGGTGTTCTCGGCGGACGTCCCCGACGGTCACGGGCACTCCTTCGGCCCGGACGCGGCCTGGATGTGGGCCGCGATCCTCGATCCCCCCGGGTGGACCGGTCAGGACACCGACCGGGTCGCGGCGGCGATCGCCGCGGGCGCGGTCTGACCGGCCGCTACTCCTGGTCCGCGAACTGCGTCTCGTAGAGCTCGGTGTAGCGGCCCCCGGCGGCCAGCAGCTCGGCGTGCGTGCCGGACTCCACGACCGTTCCCCCCTCCAGGACGAGGATGCGGTCGGCCGCCCGGACCGTGGACAGCCGGTGCGCGATCACGAGCGAGGTCCGGTGGGACATCGCCTCGCCGAGGGCCTCCTGGACGGCGGACTCGTTGGTGGAGTCCAGCGCGCTGGTGGCCTCGTCCAGCACCACGACGGAGGGTTCGGCGACGAGCAGCCGGGCGATGGTGAGACGCTGGCGCTCGCCGCCGGAGAGGCGGTAGCCGCGGTCACCGATCACGGTGTCCAGGCCGTCCGGGAGCGAGTGGACCAGGTCCTCCAGCCGGGCCCGCCGCAGCGCGTCCCAGACCACCTCGTCGGTGACCTCGGGCCGGGCGAAGGTCAGGTTGGCCCGGATCGTGTCGTGGAAGAGGTGGCCGTCCTGGGTGACCATGCCGACCGTCCGGCGCAACGACGACGAGGTGACCTCGCGCACGTCGAGACCGGATACCCGGACCGCACCGGAGTCCACGTCGTACAGCCGCGGGAGCAGTGACGCGATGGTCGACTTCCCGGCGCCGGACGACCCGACGAGCGCGACCATCTGCCCCGGGTCGGCCCGGAAGCTGACCCCGTGGAGGACCTCCTGCCCACCCCGGGAGTCGAGCACGGCGACCTCCTCGAGCGAGGCCAGGGAGACCTTGTCCGCCGAGGGGTAGGAGAACCGGACGTCCTCGAACTCGATGGTCACCGGGCCCTCCGGGATGTCCACGGCGTCCGGGGAGTCCTTGAGCAGCGGTTCCAGGTCCAGGACCTCAAAGACGCGCTCGAAGCTGACGATCGCGGTCACCACGTCCATGGGCGCGTTGGCCAGCGAGGTCAGCGGGCCGTACAGGCGGGTGAGCAGGAGGGCCAGCGCCACGACGGAGCCCGCGTCCATCCCGCCGTTGAGGGCGAACCATCCGCCCACGCCGTAGACCAGTGCCAGGGCGAGGGTGGAGACCAGGGTCAGGGAGTTCATGAACACGCTCATGAGCAGCGCCGTGCGGACGCCGATCCCCCGGACCCGGCCGGCGCGCGAGGCGAACTCGGCCGACTCCGCCTCGGGGCGGCCGAAGAGCTTGACCAGCGTGGCGCCGCCGGCGTTGAAGCGTTCCGTCATCTGGTCGTTCATCGAGGCGTTGAGGTCCGAGGCCTCGCGACGGAGGCGGGCGAGGCGCCGGCCCACGTACCGGGCGGGGAAGAGGAAGACCGGCAACAGCAGGACCGACATCACCGTCAACTGCCAGTTGAGCCCCGCCATGACGATCAGCGTCAACACCAACTGGACGAGGTTCGACACCACCCCGGAGAGGGTGTCGGAGAACGCGCGCTGGGCGCCCATGACGTCATTGTTGAGCCGGCTCACCAGCGCACCTGTCCGGGTGCGCATGAAGAAGGCGACCGGCATGGTCTGGACGTGGTCGAAGACCGACCTGCGCAGGTCCAGGATCAGACCCTCACCGATGCGGGCGGACCACAGGCGGGTGACGACGTTGTTGACCGCCTCGACCAGACCGATCACGGCGATGGCCGCGGCGAGCAGGAAGATGACGCGCACCTCGGCCCGGTCGACGATCGCGGTGACCACCCGGCCCGCGAGCAGCGGGGTGACCACGGCGAGGGTGGCACCGAAGACGGACAGGATGAGGAAGAGGACGATCAGCCGGGTGTGCGGGCGGGCGAACCGCCCGATGCGGCGGAAGTTCTCGCGGGTGAAGACGCTTCGATCCAGTGAGATGTTGGTGTTCTCGGCCCGCATGAGCGTACGCATGGCGGCCTGCTGCATTGTCACGTCGTCGACTCCTCTGACGCCGGGAGAGGAGTCCCGACGACCGGTCGGTACAACCCGGCCCACCGCCCACTTATTCCGGCCCGGCCCCGTGGTCGCGAGGCTCGTCGCCGTCGCTCGTGGACAAAATCCCGGCGCTTGTCTAGACACGACGCCGTCTTTTGTCTAATCTGGTCTCCACACAGTGGCATACGCCACACTCATGTCGATCTTCGGAGGTCGTCCGATGTCCAGCACCGAGTACATCCGCCAGGCCGGGGGGGCGGACGCCCACGACGCGCACCACCACCACGCCGACGTCGAGCCGTACGCCTGGACCGACGCCAAGCGGTACCTGTGGCTGCTCGGGCTCATCCCCGCGATGGGCCTGTTCCTGTCCATGCCGTTCGTCGCGGGGTTCAACGCCCTGGGCTGGGGGCCCGCCGCCACCGTCGCGTGGTTCCTGCTCCCGGTCCTGGTCTACGTGGCGATCCCGCTGGGCGACCTCGCCGTGGGCGCCGACGGGCAGAACCCGCCGGACGAGGTGATGGACCGGCTCGAGGCGGACCCGTTCTACCGGTGGTGCACCTACCTGTACATCCCCTTCCAGTACGCGTCCCTCATCGCGGCCGCCTACCTGTGGTCGGCCGACGACCTGTCGTGGCTGGGCTACGACGGGGGCCTCGGGATCGCCGCCTCCATCGGCGTGGCCTGGACCGTCGCGATCACCGGCGGGATCGGGATCAACACCGCACACGAGCTCGGCCACAAGATCGCGGGCAGCGAGAAGTGGCTCTCCAAGGTCGCGCTCGCCACCACCGGGTACGGCCACTTCTTCATCGAACACAACCGGGGCCACCACGCCCGCGTCGCGACGCCCGAGGATCCCGCCAGCTCGCGGTTCGGCGAGTCGTTCTGGGCCTTCCTGCCGCGCAGCGTGGTCGGGTCGCTGACGTCCGCCTGGCGGCTCGAGAAGGAGCGGCTCGGCCGCCTGGGCAAGAACCCGTGGACCATCCGGAACGACAACCTCAACGCCTGGCTCATGACCGTCGTGCTGTTCGGCGGGCTGATCGCGGTGTTCGGGTGGGAGATCGCCCCCTGGCTCGCCGTCCAGGCCGTCTTCGGGTTCTCGCTGCTGGAGGTGGTCAACTACCTCGAGCACTACGGACTGCTGCGCCAGAAGACCTCCGCGGGCCGCTACCAGCGCTGCCGCCCGGAGCACTCGTGGAACTCGGACCACCTGGTGACCAACATCTTCCTCTACCACCTCCAGCGTCACTCCGATCACCACGCCAACCCCATGCGCCGCTACCAGGTGCTCCGCAGCTTCGAGCAGGCCCCCCAGCTGCCGTCGGGGTACGCCACGATGATGGTGCTGGCGTACGTGCCGCCGCTGTGGCGCAGGGTCATGGACAAGCGCGTCCTGGCCCACTACGGGGGTGACATCTCCCGCGCCAACATCCAGCCGTCCAAGCGCGACAGGATCCTCGCGCGGTACGGGGCCGGACCGACCGCGGTCGCCGAGCAGGTGCTCCCGGACACCGACATCGCCCCCGACCAGACCTCCCCGACCGGGGAGTACGTGTGCCCCAACTGCGGACACCACTACTCGGAGACCGCCGGCGAGCCGCGCGAGGGCTTCCCGGCCGGCACCCCCTGGTCCGCGATTCCCGACACCTGGCGGTGCTCGGACTGCGGCGTGCGGGACAAGGTCGACTACCTCCCCGTGCGGTAGCCGCGCCGCGCGCGGCAGGGAGGATCAGGAACAATGGAGGCCATGTCACTCAGCCGCCCGTCCAGCGACCGGCGCTCCCCCGGCGACGCCCGCGGGGAGCGCCGGTCGCTGCGGTCCACCGTGTTCGACGCCATGCACGAGCTCCTGGGCTCGCGCGACTGGTCGGCGGTCACCATGTCCGACGTGGCCAAGGCGGCCGGGCTGAGCCGTCAGACGCTGTACAGCACCTTCGGCAACCGCCAGGGCCTGGCCCAGGCCTACGCTCTACAGCTGTCTGAGACGTTTGCCGGGGAGATCCGCGACTCCATCGACCGACATCCCGGTCAGATCGAGGTCGCGCTGCACGAGGGGATCAACGGGTTCCTGCTGTCCAGCCGGCGCGATCCGCTGGTCCGCGCCCTCCTCACCGGGGACATCAAGCCGGACCTGCTGCGCCTGATCACCACCGAGGCCGGGCCGCTCATCGAGCGCGCCACCGAGGTCCTCACCCCGGCCCTGTCGGAGAGCTGGATGCGGATCGAGGTGTCGCAGGCCAGGCTGGCGGCCTCGATCATCGCCCGGATCGGGATCAGCTTCATCTCACTGCCGCCGAACGATCCCGACCAGTTGGCGTCGGGCCTCACCGCGGTCATCGCGCCCTACCTCCAGAAGGTCGTGCAGGTCGAGGTCCAGGGCTGACACCTTCGGCTGACCACGGGTGGCTGACTACGGGCCGTCTCCGATGGTCGAGCGTTGGTCGGGCCTGCCCGGCACGGGGACGCTGGCCTCGAGGAAGAGCCCTCGCGCCTCCACGCAGAGCCGCTCCCCCGCGTGGATCGTCGCGTGGGTCCAGGTCTTGCGCCCGTCGACCTCCTGCACCCAGGCCCGGAACCGCAGCGGCTGGAGCAGGGGGGTCGGCGAGCGGTAGTCGATCTCGTAGTGCGCGGTCATCCCGTACCGGCCCCCCCAGTGGTTGGCGAAACCCATCATGTGGTCGATGATCAGCGCGCTGATCCCGCCGTGGACGCATCCCGGCGGGCCCTGGTAGGCGAGCCCCAGGGTCAGCTCCGCCCTCACCGATCCGTCGTCGTGGGCGTGGAAGTGCACCGGCGGGGCGATCGGATTCTCCTGGCCGCCCACCGGGTTCGCCCGCCGGGACCCGGCACCGGTCCACATGGTGGCCAGTCGCGTGGCGGGGTCCGGAACCCTCGGCTCGAGCAGCTCGGCCACCTCCTCCAGCCGGTCGGCGATGTCACCCAACTCCACCTCCGAGTGGGCGAGTCCGGAGATCGCGTCCCTGATCCTGCGGAGGGCCGCCACCGAACGGTCCAGCTCCGGGTCCGCGGGGGGGAGGTCCGGGACCGGGATCGGGTCGAACGACTCGCCCAGGAGTTCCCGCATGCTGTGGAGCTGAAAGTTGTCCACGGCCTCGTGGCGGGGGAGGGGTCCCCGGTGTGTCGAGGGACCATCGCTGTCGCTAGCCATACACTCAAGCGTATGTCGACACCCGTCAATCCGAAGACTTTCGATGCCGAGACCTACGGCCCCTGGGCGCTGATCGTGGGGGGGAGCGAGGGCGTGGGCGCCGAGATCGCGTTCCGTCTCGCCGACCGCGGCGTCTCCTCCGTGCTGGTCGCCCGCAAGACCGGCCCCCTCGAGGAGACCGCCGAGGCCGTCCGCGCGAGGGGCGTGGACTGCCGCATCGTGCCGGTGGACCTCACCGAGCCCGGCGCCACCGCGACCATCGCCGAGGCCTGCGAGGGCCTCGACCTGGGCCTGCTCGTGCTCAACGCCGGGGCCAACACCTACGGCTGCGAGTTCGTCGAGGCCGACATGGCGCAGGTGCAGAAGGTGATCGACCTCAACATCACCTCGCCCATGCAGATCATCCGGCAGTTCGGACCCGGCCTCACGGCCCGCGGCCGCGGCGGCATCGTGGTGATGGGCTCGATGGCCGGCTACCTCGGCCACGCCGACATGAGCATCTACTCGGCGGCCAAGGCGTTCAGCCGGGTCTTTGTCGAGGGCCTGTGGCTGGAGATGCGGGAGCACGGGGTGGACGTGGTCGAGGTGATCCTCGGCGTCACCCGGACCCCCGCCATGATCCGCGCCGGCCTGGACATGGACCTGCCGGGGATGACCGTCAGCGAACCCGCGGAGGTCGCGGAGGAGGTCCTGGCCTCCATCGGCGCCGGACCCGTCCACGTCTGCGGCGGCGAGGGCAACCGCAAGGGCGTCGAGTTCTCCTCCGGGGTCGACCGCGGACGGATCGTGGCCGGGGCGCACAAGCGGATGAAGGCGCTGCGCGGGAACTGAGGCACCGCCGCGGGCGGGATGGTCAGCCCTCGATGGGCCGGCCGCGGTCGGCGTCGCGGATTCCCCTCGGCTCGATGAACAGGGCCTCGGCGGTGGCGCAGAGGGTGTCCCCGGCGTGCAGCGTGGCGCCGGCCCAGATCTTGCGGCCGTCGACCCGGTCCTGGCGGGCCTCGAAGCGCAACGGCGAGTACAGCGGCGTCGGCGATTTGTAGACCACCCGCAGATCCGCCGTCATGCCCACGCTCCCGGCCGCCGCGTTGGCCAGGCCCAGCATCTCGTCGAAGATCAGCGCGACGATCCCACCGTGCACGCACCCGGGAGGGCCCTGGTACTCGATGCCCAACCGCAGCTCGGCCCGCACGGTGCCGTCGGGGAACACCACCGGCTCCAGCGGCGGGGACACCGGGTTGCGGCTGCCGATCGCGGGGTTCGAGGCGATGTGCTCCGGCACGCCCCAGGTGGCGTAGTCGGCCGGCCGGACCTTGGTCCCCACGGCCTCCAGGTGGTCGACGAGAGCGCGGACGGTCGCCACGGCGTCGTGGACGTCCTCGTACACCGAACCCGCGACCAGACCCCGGAGACGACGCAGTTCGCGGGCGAGGGCGGTGGCGCCGGAGGCGTCGTCGACCTGGGGCAGGAACGGTGTTCCCTCCGTGGGGGCGGAGGCGGGGTCGGTCGTGCCGAGGGGACGGTCGTCGGGGGCGGTGCTGTCGGTGGTCACGGCCACAGAATCTACTCCGGCCCAGTCCCGCCCCCGCCGTCAGCCGTCGACAGGGCCCCGGACCATCCGGTCCCGGTTCTCCTGGAGCAGACCGTCGGGAGTGACGAACATGCCCTCGGCGGTCGCACACAGCCGGTCCCCCGCATGGATGGCGCCCTGCGCCCAGATCTTGCGTCCGTCCACCCTGACCTGCCGACCGGTCACCACGATCGGCTCGAGGATCGGGGTGGGGCTGCGGTAGTCCACGTCGAGGTACACGGTCATCCCGGTGCTGCCGGCGTGGTAGTTCACCCGGCCCAGCACGGCGTCGAACAACAGCGAGACCACGCCGCCGTGCACGCACGCCGGCGGACCCTGGTACTCCAGCCCCAACGTCACCTCGGCGCGCAGCGTCCCGTCCCCCAGCATCTCGAACCCCAGCGGCGGGGCCAGCACGTTGGACCGCCCGACCACCGGGCAGTTGGTGAGGAAGTCCCAGGTCGACCACGTGACGGACTGCCTGCGCTCCGGACTCGCCGACGCGGCCTCCAACCGGTCGGCCACCTCGCGCACCCGGTCGGTCAGCGGGGCGAGGTCCGTGTCGAACAACCCACCGGTGGTCAGCGCGCGGATCCGGCGGACCTGCTCGACGAGGGCGAAGAGGCCGGCCTCGTCGTCGTCGATCCGGTCGATCGGCTCGCCACCACCGCGCCCCGGAACCAGCGGTCCGAGGGCCACGGTCGGCCGGTCACGGCGCGGGACGACCGACGGCTCGCTCACGCCTCGGTCGTCCCGGTCGCGCCGGCCGCCCCGCGCCCGGCGCGCCGGCCGAAGAACGAGCCGTCGCCGAGGGAGGTGCCGGAGATGTACCCGTCGCCGTGGAGGCCGTGGGTGCAGCGGCCGGCGGCGAACAGGCCGGGGATGGCCTCGCCCGCGCGGTCCAGCACGCGCGAGTCGAGGTCCGTGTGCAGGCCGCCAAGGGTGAAGCCCTGCGCCTTGAGGGGCAGGCCGTTGTACGAGTCGGGCCCGCCCGCCCCGGTGGGGTACGCGCCGAACGGCGGCTCCAGCGGGCGGACCCACTGCGCGCTCTTGCCGAACTGCGGGTCCTCGCCGCGCTCGGCGCCGGCGTTGTAGCGGCGCAGCTGGTCCGCGAGCGCGTCGGCGGGCAGCCCGCAGTCCGCGGCCAGCTCCTCGATCGTCTCCGCGGCGTGCATTGGCTGCATGCCCCACAGCTCGGCCTCCGGGACGTCCTCGATCCCCTTCTCGTCGATGATCACCCACACCGGCGGCCGGCGGTGGTGGACCGCCGCGTGGCAGTACAGGCCGGGGTAGACCTCCTCGTTGATGAAGCGCTGGCCGTCGCCGTCGACGAGCATCGCGCCCACCACGAGGCGGGGGATGATGAGCATCGCGGTCTCGGTCTGGTGCATCCGGCGCACGGCGGCGCCGATCTCCATCCCCATCTCGATGCCCGACCCGTCGTCGCGACCGTCGGAGACCTTGTCCTTGCCCAACTGCTGGGGCGCCCACTGCTCGAGCATGCGGTCGTTGTCGACGAACCCGCCCGTGGCCAGCACCACGCCGCCGGTGGCGCGGTACTCGCGCTCCGCGCCGAACTCGGTGGCCCGGACCCCCACCACCCGGCCGTCCTCCACGATCAGGGAGCGGGCCTTGACGTCGCAGTGCGTGGTGACGCCCGCCTTGTCCGCCGTGGCCACGAGGGCGTCCATGAGCAGGCCGCCCGCGAAGTTGGGGGCGGGGGGGCGGTGGCCGCGCGCGGCCGGGGCGGCGGCGGAGGCGAACGGCTCGGCCCGCTCACCCATCCACATCAGCCCCGAGTCGTCGCCCGGCATCCAGGTGGGGGTGTCCCACAGTTTGTGGTTGAACACGGCGCCGTGCGCGACCAGCCAGTCGTGGTGCTCGCGCGACCCGGCGCAGTAGTCGGCGATCTTGGCCTCGTCGGCGTTGGGACCGAGCGCGGCGGTGAGGAACGCCCGCATGGCCTCCACCGTGTCGGGGATCCCCAGTGCCTCCTGGGTGGCGGTGCCGCCGCCGAGGTAGACCTCGCCGCCGGACTGCGCCGACGAGCCGCCGGGGCCGGAGGCTCCCTCGAGCGCCACCACCGACGCACCGGCCTCGGCGGCCTCGATCGCCGCGCACGCGCCGGCGATTCCCATGCCCACCACGATGACGTCCGCCGTCACCACGGTCGGACGACTGTCTGCACTGATGTCCGTCATATCATGCACCATACTTGCAACCTGTTTCAGGCGGTGCATTAAAGTCGGTGGACATGACCGACTCCGCCGATACGGCCCGCCTGGACGCCCTCGAGGCGAGGCTCGCCGCGACCGAGGCCGGGCTCGCCACCACCCGGGCGGAGCTCGACCGCGCCGCCGACGAGCTGGCGGTGCTGCGGATCCTCGCCGCCTACTCCCCCCGCGTGGACTCCGGCGACGCCGACGGCGTGGCCGACCTGTGGACGGAGGACGGCGTCTACGACGTCGACACCGGGATCCTCGAGGGCCACGAGGGCATCGGGGCGATGGTGCGCGGCGACGCCCACCAGGGACTCCTCGCCCACGGCTGCGGACACGTGCCGGGCCTGCCGGTGGTCCTGCTCGACGGCGACCGGGCCGTGGCGACCGGGTACACCCAGCTGGTGGTGCGGTCCTCCCGGCCCGGCCGGTACACCGTGATCCGGGTGACGGCCAACCGGTGGGAGCTCGAACGCCGCGGCCCCGCGGAGGCCGCCGACCGCGGGTGGCGGGTGGTCCTGCGGACCGCGCGGGCGGTGACGGACAGCGGCGAGGGCAGAGCCCTGCTCGGACGGTCCCGCGACAGGTAGCGTGGCCCACATGATCCGCCGTCCCACCGCGGTCCCCGACCCGACCCTCCGCGCGGGCAGGCTCGCGCTGCTCACCACGTCCGCGGCCCACCTGGGGTTCCAGGCGATGGTCACCTCGGTGGTCTATCCGACGCTCTTCGACGGCCCCGCGCACGGCATCGCCGAACGTCAGGCCGAACACGCCCGTCTGATCGCCCCGGTGGCCCTCGCGCTGTACGCCTCGTCGATCGGCGCCGCCGCGTGGACCACCTACGGATCCATCCGGTCCGGTGAACGCAGCGGCCTCACCCCCACCGTGATCGCCTGCGTCACCACCCTCGCGGTCCCGGCGATCACCGCGGGGGTCGTCCCCATCCACGTGGGGATCGCGCAGGAGCAGATCAGCCGGTCGCGTATCCGGGCGCTCCTGGCATCGGATCGGATCCGCACCGGTCTGGCCGCCCTCGGCGTGGCGGCGGCCGCGCAGGCGTTGAGCAGCTGACCCCCCGCACGGCCGGGTCACGCGCGGGGTTGAGTCGCGCTGTTCAGGCGCGCGGGCCGCGCGCCGCGGACCGCGCCACCGCCACCAGGGCCCCGATCGAGATTACCGAGACCGCCGCCACCAGCAGGTGGAAGGCGACGGCCAGCCCGATGACCTCCGCCGCCAGCGCGGCGACCACGGCCGGCACGCCGAGCGAGATGTAGGCCACCACGAACAGGGCCGAGAAGACCTCCCCGCGCGCGCCGTCCGGGGCGCTCTGGGCGACGAGCGTCGTGCCCATGAGGAACAGCAGTCCCATCCCGAGGCCGGTGACGATCGACGCCACCACGAACCCGGGAACAGACCCGGCCTCGAGCGTCAGCGACGCGGCGACCACTCCCACGAGCATGGTCGCGACGCCGATCACCACCCCCCTGCGCCACATCGACGGCCCCGCCCGGAGGTTCCACACCAGCTGCGCGATCGCGGCGGCGCCCTGCAGGCACGCCACCACGAGCCCGGTCACCAGGTAGTCGGACCGGCCGACGAGGTCCTTGGTGATCGCCCCGCCCAGGCCGAGGAAGACGCCCCCCACGGCCCAGGACACGCTCACGCACACCGCGGCCAGGGCGAACGCGGACCCGGTCTCCGCCGGCACCGCGATCCGCTGGACCCGGACCGCCTCCCGGAGGGTCGCCGGGCCGGCACCGGAGGTCTCGGGCACCACGAGGATCACGCCGACCAGCAGCGCCGCCAGCGCGACACCCATCACCACGTAGGGATGGACGAGGGGCGACGACGACGAGGTGGCCACGGCCCCGGACAGGAGGACACCGGCCGCGATGCCGAAATTGGTGGTGGAGCTGCTGGTCAGGGCGCTCGCACGAGCGTTCCTGGTGGGATGGAGCTCGATGAGCGCGGCGGCCGCCGAGCCCGTGACCAGCCCCACGCCCAGTCCCTGGACCACCCGGGCCGGGATCAGCCAGGCCACCGACGGCGCCGCGGCGAGCATCGCCATGCTCACGACCAGCAGCGCCAGGCCGGCGATCACCACCGGACGGCGGCCGATCGCATCGGAGAGCCGGCCCAGGAACAGCAGCGGGACCAGGACCGCCACCGCGTACACCGCGTAGACGACCGTGATCATCGTTCCGCTGGTCCCCCACGTCTCCTGATAGTCGACGTACAGGGGTGAGGGCGTCGCACTCGACATGAGTGCGGCGGTCACGACCAGCGCGATCAGGACGAACGGAGGCCACGTGCGAGGGGTGGTGTTCACGGGACGGGTTCCTGGGGTCGGTTCCGCGGAAGGGGTGGAGCCTAGGGGATTCGAACCCCTGACATCTGCCTTGCAAAGGCAGCGCTCTACCAACTGAGCTAAGGCCCCCTGCCTGCCAACAGTAACGCCGGACCGCGGTCAGCGATCCGGCGTCTGCCGTGCGGGGGTGGGCCTAGGAGGACTTGAACCTCCGACCTCCAAATTATCAGTTTGGCGCTCTAACCACCTGAGCTATAGGCCCTCGTACCGAAGCGTTAATCTACCCGACGCCCTCGCCGCCGCCCAAATCGGGGGACCGTCAGGTCCGACGATCGCTCAGCGTCACCTGGACGCCGCCGCCGGTCAGGCCCGCGGCCAGGTTGTAGATGAACACCGCCAGGGTGGCGAGGATCGACAGCAGCAGCACGTTGAGCAGCCCGACCCCGCCGCTGTAGAGGAAGATCGTCGACGGCCCGATGGCCGCCGCCGAGTCGTCACCTGCGACCCCGGACAGGAGTCCCCCGAGGCGGTCCCACACCCCCATGCCGGAGAGCAGCAGATAGGTCACGCCGATCGCCACCATCCACACCAGGTAGAGCGCGAACATCAGCCCGAGCACCGTAGTGAACGCCGACCAGGGGTCGATGCGCCGCAGCACGAGGACAGACTCCAACGGTCCCCGCCGCTCGGTCGGCGACACCATCGGCGCCGCACGCCCGGCCGCGCCACCCGAGTGGGCCGTGGACACCCCCCCGGACGTCCCCTCCGCACGGTGGTGGTCGGCGGCGGGGAACTCCGTGGTGGCGGCGGTTCCCGGGGCGGAGCCCTTCGGCGCCGGGCCGCTGCCGCTCGCCTCGGTCGGCTCGGTCATCGCCTTCTACTCCTTGTCGGAGCCGGCGTCGGGCCGGTCCTCGTCGTCGTCGTCGGGCTCGTCGGCGTTGCGGGCGATCGCCAGCAGCGAGTCACCCTCGGCGAGGTTCATCAGGCGCACGCCCTTGGTCTGGCGGCCGGCCTTGCGGACCTGCTTGGCGAACGTGCGGATGACGCCACCGCCGGAGGTGATGGCGTAGAGCTCGTCCTGCAACTCCACGATGGTCGCACCGACCAGCTTGCCGCGCTTGGGATCGAACATGAGCGTGAGCACGCCCTTGCCACCCCGGCCCTGGGCCGTGTACTCGCTCAGGGCGGTCCGCTTGGAGTACCCGCGCTCGGTGGCCACCAGGAGGAAGTACTTGTCCTGTTCCGAGTCCTCGCGGACCACGGACATGCTCAGCAGCGCGTCCCCGTCGTTGAAGCGCATCCCCATGACGCCGGACGTCGCGCGACCCATCGGGCGGAGCGTGTCGTCGTTGGCGTGGAACCGGATCGACTGGCCCTTCTCCGAGACCAGGAGGAGGTCGTCGTCGGGTCCGGCGAGGGCGGCACCCACCAGCTCGTCCCCGTCGCGGAGGTTGACGGCGATCAGGCCACCCGAGCGCGGGGAGTCGTAGTCCTCGAGGCGTGACTTCTTGACCAGGCCGTTCCGGGTGGCCAGGACCAGGTACGGAGCGTCCTGGTAGCCCTTGATCCGGATGACGCCGGCGATGCGCTCCTCCGGCTGGAAGGCCAGGAGGTTGGCCACGTGCTGGCCGCGCGCGGTCCGGCTGGCCTCCGGCAGCTCGTAGGCCTTCACGCGGTACACGCGGCCCTTGGTGGTGAAGAACAGCAGCCAGTCGTGCGTGGAGGAGACGAAGAAGTGCCGGACGATGTCGTCCTGCTTCAGCTCCGCACCTCGGACGCCCTTGCCGCCGCGCTTCTGCGCGCGGTAGAGGTCGGTGCGGGTCCGCTTGGCGTAGCCCGTCTCGGTGATGGTCACCACGACGTCCTCGCGGGCGATCAGGTCCTCGTCGGTGACATCGCCGTCGGCCGGGATGATCCTGGTCCGCCGATCGTCGCCGTACTTCTCGACGATCTCGCGGAGTTCGTCCGCGACGATCGAGCGCTGGCGCTCGGGCCGGGCGAGGATGTCCTTGTAGTCGGCGATCTCCAGCTCGATCGCGGCGAGCTGGTCGATGATCTTCTGCCGCTCGAGCGCCGCGAGGCGGCGGAGCTGCATGTCGAGGATGGCCTGGGCCTGGTCGTCGTCGATGTCGAGGAGCTCCTTGAGTCCCTCGCGAGCGATCTCGACGGTCTGGGACCGGCGGATGAGTGCGATCACCTCGTCGAGCGCGTCGAGCGCCTTCACCAGACCCCGCAGGATGTGGGCGCGCTTCTCGGCCTCATCCAGCAGGTACTGGGTGCGCCGGACGATGACCTCGATCTGGTGCGTGACATACAACCGCACCAGCTGGTGGAGCGGCAGCGTGCGGGGCACGCCGTCGACGATCGACAGCATGTTGGCGCCGAACGACGTCTGGAGTTGCGAGTGCTTGTAGAGGTTGTTGAGCACCACCTTCGCGACCGCGTCACGCTTGAGGGTGATCACGATGCGCAGGCCCACGCGATCGGACGACTCGTCGTCGATCCTCGAGATGCCCGCGATCTTGCCATCGCGAAGCTGCTCGGCGATCGACAGGATCATGTTGTCCGGGTTGACCTCGTAGGGCAGCTCCGTGATGACGATGACGGTGCGGCTGCCCTCCTCCTCGATGGAGGTCTTGCCCCGCATGCGGACCGACCCGCGTCCGGTGGCGTACGCGTCCTTGATCCCCTGGTCGCCCACGATGAACCCGTAGGTCGGGAAGTCGGGGCCCTTGATCCGTTCCATGCACGCGGCGAGCGCCACGTCGTCGTCGGCCTCCGGGTTCTCCAGCGTCCAGTAGACGGCCTCCGCGACCTCCCGGAGGTTGTGAGGAGGCATCTTGGTGGCCATCCCCACCGCGATGCCGCTGGATCCGTTGATCAGCAGGTTCGGCACGCGGGACGGCAGGACCACCGGCTCCGACGTCTTGCCGTCGTAGTTGGGCTGGAAATCAACCGTGTTCTTCTCGATGTCCCGCACCATCTCCATGGCCAGCGGGGTCATCTTGCACTCGGTGTAGCGCATCGCGGCCGCACCGTCGTTGCCGCGGGAACCGAAGTTCCCCTGCCCGTCGACCATCGGGTAGCGCATCGCCCACGGCTGGGCCAGACGGACCAGGGTGTCGTAGATCGCCGAGTCACCGTGCGGGTGGTAGTTGCCCATGGTGTCGGCGACGGGCTTGGCCGACTTCACGTAGCTGCGGTCGGGCCGGTAGCCGTTGTCCCACATCGCGTAGAGGATGCGCCGGTGGACGGGCTTGAGCCCGTCCCGGACGTCTGGCAGAGCACGCCCGACGATGACGCTCATCGAATAGTCGATGTAGCTTCTCTGCATCTCGGCCTGGATATCGACCGGCTCGATGCGGTCGTGACCCTCGGCGTCGGGCGGCAACGTCGTGTCCGTCATGGGCTCCTCTTCAGTCTCGCGCTCGAACCGACGCCTCCCGGGCACCGCTTCGATCAGCCCAGTCTATAGGTGCAGCGGAAACACCGAGAGACGGGCGCGCTGCCGACCCACGGATGCCCCTGGCACCGGCGTCCCGGCGGGCCTCCCGCGGCCACAGATGAGAAGATGCCCACCGCGGCGTCGGGGTGGGCGTTAACCTCCGTTCATGACCTCCGACTCCCGCACTCCCCGACGACGGCTGCTGGCCATGTCCGCGGCCGCGACCCTCGTCCTGGGCGCGGTGGCGACGAACCCCGCGCTCGCCGCGGCCCGGGACGTCGACCAGCCCGGCGGGTTCTACGACACCCGGCCACTGCCCACCGCTACAGCCGGGGAGGTCCTGCGCGCCGAACCCGCCGGCCTTCCGCTGGCCGTGACCGTTCCCGGCCTTCCGCCGCTGGCGTCCCCTCTCCCCGCCCGGGCCCAGCGGGTGATCTACCAGACCACCGACGTCGACGGCCGGCCCGTCGCCACCTCGGGTGCGTTCTACGACTCGACCGCGCCGTGGAACGGCCCGGGTCCGCGGCCCACGCTGATCCTCGGGCCGGGCACCCAGGGGCAGGGCGATGCGTGCGCGCCCTCGCGCACCATCGAGTCCGGCGTCGCGTCCAACCCCCGGTCCGGAGCGCCGATCGTGTCCTACGAGGAGGGATTCGCGCTCGCGCTCGCGGCGCAGGGCTTCCGCGTGATGCTCGTGGACTACATCGGACTGGGCACTCCCGGTGTCCACACCTACGCCGATCGCGTGGACCAGGCCCATGCCATGCTCGACGGCGCCCGCGCCGCGCAGCGGCTGATCGGGCACGGCTCGCCCATGGTCCTGTGGGGTCACTCCCAGGGCGGCGGGGCCTCCGCATCGGCCGCCGAGTCCGCTCCCGAGTACGCCCCGGAACTGGACATCCGGGCGGCGTACGCGTCCGCTCCCCCGGCGGACCTCCTGGCCGTGCTCGACCACATCGACGGCTCCAGCCTGACGGGTGCGATCGGGTTCGCGATCAACGGCATGGTCGAGCGGTACCCCGCGATCCGCCAGGTGGTGGACCGGCACATCAACGACGCCGGCCGCCGCGCCCTCGACGACCTGTCGGGGCTCTGCCTGGCCGACACGCGAGCCGCCTACGGTGGGCACAGCACCTCCGAGTGGACCACCTCGGGGCGCCGTCTCGGCGACCTCATTCGGGACGAGCCGGAGGCCCTTCGCGTCCTGGACCATCAGCGCATAGGTCGACGCGCCCCCGCCGTACCGGTGATGCTGGCCGGCGGGATCAACGACGACATCATCCCGCTGGGGCAGGTCGAGCAGCTGGGTCGCGACTGGTGCGCGCAGGGCACCCCTGTGCACTTCCGATACGAGACCACGCCGCTGGTCCCGGGGATCACCCACGCAGTGGCGGCCGCGACCAACTTCGCGCCCGCCCTGCAGTTCGTCAACGACCGGCTGGCCGGGATCCCCGCGCCCGACGACTGCGGGGGATTCTGACGACCGACGGCCCCACGCCCCGCGACGAGGGATCAGACGTCGAGGAACCGCACGTCGCGCGCGTTGCGCGTGATGAAGTTCCGTCGCGCGTCGACGTCCTCGCCCATGAGGATCGAGAACAGCTCGTCGGCGGCCGCCGCGTCGTCCAGGGTCACCTGCCGGAGGGTCCGGACCGCCGGATCCATGGTGGTCTCCCACAGCTCCTTGGGGTTCATCTCGCCCAGACCCTTGTAGCGCTGGATCCCGTCCTCGACGTTGATCCTGCGCTTGTTCTCCACGCCGAGCTTGAGCAGCTCGTCCCGCTCACGGTCCGAGAAGGCGAAGTCCGGCTCGCCCTTGCCCCACTTGAGCTTGTACAGGGGCGGCTGCGCCAGGTAGACGTAACCGTTCTCCACGAGCGGCTTCATGAACCGGAACAGCAGGGTGAGCAGCAGCGTCGAGATGTGCTGGCCGTCCACGTCGGCGTCCGCCATCAGCACGATCTTGTGATAGCGGAGCTTGTCTATGTCGAATTCCTCATGGATACCGGTGCCGAGCGCGGTGATGATCGCCTGGACCTCGGTGTTCTTGAGGACCTTGTCGATCCTGGACTTCTCGACGTTGATGATCTTCCCGCGCAGCGGCAGGATCGCCTGGAACATCGAGTCACGACCCGACTTGGCCGAGCCGCCGGCGGAGTCGCCCTCCACGATGTAGAGCTCGGACTTTGCCGGGTCCTTGGAGCGGCAGTCGGCGAGCTTGCCGGGAAGTCCGCCGATGTCGGTGGCCGACTTGCGACGGACCATCTCGCGGGCCTTGCGCGCGGCCACCCGGGCCTGGCTCGACGCGATGGCCTTGTTGATGATGACCTTCGCCTCGGCCGGGTTCGCCTCGAACCAGTGCCCCACGTTCTCGGACACCTGCCGCTGGACGAATCCCTTGACCTCGGTGTTGCCGAGCTTGGTCTTGGTCTGTCCCTCGAACTGCGGCTCCGAGACCTTCGCCGAGATGACGGCCGCCAGGCCCTCCCGGATGTCGTCGCCCGTGAGGTTGGCGTCCTTCTCCTTGATGAGCTTCTTCTCGCGCGCGTACTTGTTGACCAGCGAGGTCAACGCCGCGCGGAAACCCTCCTCGTGGGTACCGCCCTCATGGGTGTTGATGGTGTTGGCGAAGGTGTGGACGGACTCCGAGTAGCCGGAGTTCCACTGCATCGCGACCTCGACCTCGTGGCCGGTGCCCTTGCCCTCGAAGTACAGGATCGTCGGATGGATCGAGGTCTTGGACTTGTTGATCGCGGTGACGTAGTCCTTGAGCCCGTCGGGGTAGTGGAAGGTCCGCTTGCGTTCGCGCACCGCGACGGGCTTGACGTCCGCGGCGGCCTCCGCGTCCCCGCTCGCGCCGTCGACGAACGCCTTCTCGGCGTCCACCGCGTTCTCGACGTCCGAGCCGTCGTCGGATCCGGGCGCCGCATCGGAGCCGCGGCCCTCGCTGTCCGCGATGGCCTCGAGCTCCGCGGCCTTCTCGGCCCGGGCCCGCCGATCGGTCAGCGTGATGGTCAGGCCCTTGTTGAGGAACGCCATCTCCTGGAGACGGCGGGCGATCACGTCGAAGTCGTATTCGGTCGATTCGAAGATCTTCGGGTCGGCCCAGAACCGGACACGGGTGCCGGTCCCCTCCGCGGGGCCCGCGTCGACGAGCTCCGCCGGGACGGCGTAGTCGAAGTCCTGCTGCCACAGTCGTCCGTCGCGCTTGATCTCCACCTCGACCCGCGTCGAGAGAGCGTTGACCACCGAGATGCCGACGCCGTGCAGGCCACCGGAGACCGCGTAGGAGTCCGAATCGAACTTGCCGCCGGCGTGCAGCTGGGTCATCACGACCTGGACCGTCGGCATGCCCTGCTCGTGCATCTCGACGGGGATACCGCGCCCGTCGTCGATCACCTCGACGCCGCCGTCCTCCAGGAGCGTGACCTTCACGCCTGTCGCGTGGCCGGCCATCGCCTCGTCGACCGAGTTGTCGACGACCTCCCAGATCAGGTGGTGCAGCCCCCGAGGTCCGGTGGAGCCGATGTACATACCCGGACGGAGCCGGACGGCCTCGAGTCCTTCGAGAACGGTGATCGACGATGCACCGTAATCGCTCGAACCCTTCTTGCTGGCCTTGCTCTTGGCGTCCGCCACTTGCGAACTCCTCGCGTCTCGGGGGTATGTGACCGGCCCAGTCTACCTGCGACAACCCTGCCGGGGGCCACTGGCACGCCCTGATCCGACCGATGATCGTCCGCCGGACCCGCCCCCGGTCGAACTCAGCCGTACGTATCGCGTGGGCCGCGCCCGGACACGTGCAACGGCCCCATGCGCCAACTCGGCTTCTCGGGCCCGTCGATCTTCAGGCGACGAACATGACCCGGACCCATCGCCGCGGCGATCTTGCGAAGGATGTCCGCCGCCACCAGGCGGAGCTGGGTGGCCCACGCGGTGCTCGAGGCGCGGACGTACAGGACCCCCTCCTCCAGGCGCTCCGGGGTCGCGTGGGTCGCCACGTCTTCTCCGACGATGCGGTCCCACTCCGCGAACAGCCGGCCGGTGGTCACCTTGTCGTCCCACCCCCTCTTCTTGGCGACCTGGCCCACGAGACGGCCCAGGGGCTGCGGATCCCACGGATCGGCCCCCGCTCCCGTCCACCCACGTTTGCGCAGCCGCTTCCCGGATCCGACCGGAGCCGTGCGTCCACGACCCACCTGCTTGCCCTCCGCCCGCGCCCGGGATCGCGCGTCCTCGAGGGCCTGGCGCGCGATGTCATAACCCCGTTGTGGCGGGTCTGACGGTGTTTCCGGATGTGTGCCCCGGTCTGAGTTCACGGCCTGTCCTCACTGTCGGAATCGGCGTCCTCGTCGTCGTCGTCGTCCTCATCGTCCCCCGCGTGACACCCCCATGACGGCGTCATGGCCGAGTGACGATCCCCGCCCTCCCCCGTCATCACCACGTCGTGACGGACCCCCCGCAGCCCGTCCGGGACGTCCTCGCCGACCGCCGCGGTCACCAGGACCTGCTCGACCCCCACCGCGACCTCGGCCAGCGCCGCCCGCCGGTGCCGGTCGAGTTCGGCAAACACGTCGTCCAACATCAGCACCGGCTCGATGCCGTCCGCTCGGAAGAGGTCGAGCGATCCGAGTCGCAGCGCGAGCGCGAACGACCACGTCTCGCCGTGGCTGGCGAACCCCTTCGCCGGTTCGTCCCCGAGCGTGAGGATGAGGTCGTCCCGATGCGGGCCGACGAGGGAGAGCCCGCGGTCGATCTCCTCCTGCCGCCGCCGACCCAACTCCGCCAGGAGGACGGCCTCGGCGAGCTCCGGGTCCGTCAGGTCCGGCTCGTCCGGCGGGCCGGCGACCCGGAACCGGTAGGCCAGGCCGGCCGGCCTGGATTCCGGGGCGAGGCGGCGGTAGGAGTCGACGACGAGGGGGCGCAGCTCCTCGAGCAGGGCGATGCGACCGGCGACGATCCGGGACCCCAGCTGCGCCAGTCGTCCGTCCCACACGTCGAGCGTGTCGAGAGCGGCCGCCGCGTCCTCCCCCCGACCGCGCCGGAGCGTCGCGGACGCGGATTTGAGCAGCGCCGAACGCTGCCGCAGGACCGAGGAGTACTCGCCGAGGTCGCCGCCGAGGGCGGGGCGACGTTGCACCATGAGTTCGTCGAGGAGCCGGCGGCGTTCGGCGGGTTCCCCGCGGACCAGCGCCAGATCCTCGGGGGCGAAGAGCACGGACTGCACCACGCCGAGGATGTCCCCGACTCGACGGCACGGGGACGTGTTGAGCCGGGCACGGTTCGCCTTACCCGAGTTGAGGGCGAGTTCGACGGTGAGTTCGCGGCCGGCATTGTGGGCCAGCGCCCCGACCAGGGCCGTGTCGGCTCCTGTCCGGATCATCGGCGCGTCGGTGGCCACGCGGTGGGATCGAAGCGTGGACAGGACCCCGATCGCCTCGAGGACGTTGGTCTTGCCGTGGCCGTTCCGGCCGACCAGGGTGGTCACCCCCGGCTCCAGCTCGAGTTCCAGTAGCGGCCAGGAGCGGAAGTCGAGGAGCCTGAGGTGACGCAGATGCATGCCGGACCGGCTTCGAGGTGGGCGGCCTAGCCCGGCAGGCGGACAGGCATCAGCAGATAGGTGTAGTCCGAGTCCACGGGAGGGATCGCGCCGTCGGCCCCCGCGGAGGGCAGGGCCTCCGGGGCCGGGCGCAGGACGGCCGGCCTGCTGGCCTGCGTGAAGCCGAACGCGACCCGGTTCGAGTGGACGCTGCCGAGCCCGTCGAGCAGGTAACCCGGGTTGAACGCGATGGTCAACGCCTCGCCGATGAAGTCCACCGGCAGTGTCTGGGAGGCCTGTGCCGCGTCGTCTCCACCGGCGGAGAGCGCCAGCTCACCCTCCGAGAACGACATGCGGACCTGAACACCCCGGTCCGCCACCAGTGCCACGCGCTTGATGGCCTGGACCAGCGAGTCGACGTCCATGACCGCCATCGAGGTGTGCTGCGGCGGGAGCAGCTGACGGACCTTCGGGAACTCCGCGTCGAGCAGACGCGTGGTGGTCCGCTGCCCGGAGACCAGCACTCCCATGATGCCCTCCGCCCCGACCTCGGACCCGGCGCCCAGGCTGAGGTCGACGCGCCCGCCCTGTCCCGCCGATCGTGTCACCTCGGAGAGTGTCTTGGCCGGGATGAGGACCTCCACGGCGACGTCCTCGCGCCCCGGCTCCCACTGCAGGTCACGGATGGCGAGCCGGAAGCGATCGGTCGCGATGAGCGTGATCCGCGTGCCCTCGATCTCCATGCGAATACCGGTGAGCATGGGGAGCGTGTCGTCCCTGCCCGCCGCCACGGCCACCTGGCCCACGGCCTCCGAGAACTCGTCCACCGCGGCGGACCCGGTCACACCGGGCATGGTCGGGAGCTGAGGGTAGTCCTCGACCGGCATCGTCGGGAGGGTGAACTTGGCGGATCCGCAGGTGATGTGCATCTTCTGCGCGGTCACGGTGACCTCGACCGGGCGATCCGGCAACGCACGCGCGATGTCGGCGAGCAGTCGACCGGAGACCAGCGTGCTGCCGGGCTCGGTGACCTCCGCCGGCACCGAGACCTGGGCCGACGTCTCGTAGTCGAAGCCCGAGATGGTCAGACCCGAATCCGCCTCGATCAACACGCCGCCGAGGATCGGGACGGACGGGCGGGACGGCAGGGTGCGCGCCACCCAGGCCACGGAATCTGCGAAGTCCTCGCGGGTGACGCGGAACGTCGGATCCGTGATCTCCATCGATGACCTCTTTCGGGCGGGGCGGATACCGGGGTCGGCATCTGGACGGGTGGTCTCTTTTTCTCGTTCACACCGCGCCGCCCGTTCGGGTCGGCCCGGCATCTCCATGAGAGTAACCGCTCCCACCGACAGCGGGAACACGGACTCCGGTAACCCGGTCAAGCGGACTCGCCGTTCCACATCCCTACTTCCAACTACAGATATATAGAGAGATAAGAAGTAGTAGTAGGTCCTGTGAAATTGTGAGCGGAGGGCGGGGATCGCAGGTGGGACCCGATTTCACCCTGTGAGCGCATTCGCGTGATCTTGTGATTTGCGTGAGGGCTCCGTGGAATCCCAGGAATCCGTCCACGCTCTGTCCACCGTTCGTCCACAGGAACCCACAGAGTTGTCCACAGGTGTGAAGGGTGTGCTTGATGGTGTGAACGGGGTCACATGTGTGTATCGATCGGGGAATCCGGGGGTGGGCCGGACGGATGGTCGGCGTCGACCGTCAGAGGGATCGCGAACGCTCTTTGATCCGGGCGGTGAGCTCCTGGATCTGGTCGTAGGTCCGCCGGTCGTCCTTGATCTCCTTGAGGATCTTGCGCTGGGCGTACATGACCGTGGTGTGGTCCTTTCCGCCGAAGGTGACGCCGATCTTGGGAAGGGAGAGATCCGTCAGCTCGCGACACAGATACATCGCGATCTGCCTCGCGCGGGAGAGGGAGCGGGTCTTGGAGGTGCCGCAGAGCTCGTCGATGCTGGTCGAGAAGAACTCCGCGGTGACCGCCATGATCGTGGCGGCCGAGATCTGGAGTGAGTCGTCGTCGGACACCACATCCCGGAGGACGACCTCGGCCAGCGGCACGTCGATCTCGTGTCCGTTGAGGGAGGCGAACGCCAC